>NZ_CP035291.1:1258809-1573511 GCF_006094395.1 Staphylococcus haemolyticus
AATACTTAAAATAATCTTAAGTTCGCATGAAGATGAGTAGGCAATTATTACTTATATAGAGATGTACTGGTTGGTGAAAAGTGCAATGTATATTGTTGAACGCTACTTCATGTCATTTTTATATTTTAATTGAGTGATAAATGTTTTCTATCAAGCGATAATTTTTGCAGCTTAAAGATAGATTGTTTATAACTAGGGTGGTACCGCGAAAACGTTCGTCCCTTTTTTTGAGGATGAACGTTTTTTTGTTTTTAGTTAAAATATGTTGATATAGGAGTGTCGGAAATGAAAAATTTAAAAGCTAGTGAAATTCGTCAAAAATATATTGATTTCTTCGTCGAAAAAGGTCATATGGTTGAACCTTCAGCCCCTTTAGTGCCAATTGATGACGATTCATTATTATGGATAAATTCTGGTGTAGCAACTTTAAAGAAATATTTCGATGGTAGAGAAACACCAAGAAAGCCTAGAATAGTCAATTCTCAAAAAGCAATTAGAACAAATGATATTGAAAATGTAGGATTTACTGCACGACATCATACATTTTTCGAAATGCTTGGTAACTTTTCAATTGGTGATTATTTCAAAAAAGAAGCAATCCACTTTGCGTGGGAATTTTTAACTAGTGAAAACTGGATGGGCATGGAACCTGAAAAATTATATGTAACTATTCATCCCGAAGATTCTGAAGCTTATCGTATTTGGAATGATGAAATTGGATTAGAAGAAAGTCGAATTATTAGAATAGAAGGTAATTTCTGGGATATCGGTGAGGGTCCATCTGGTCCTAACACTGAAATTTTCTATGATCGTGGAGATGAATATGGTCAAGATGATCCATCAGAAGAGATGTATCCAGGTGGGGAAAATGAAAGATATTTAGAAGTTTGGAACTTAGTTTTTAGTGAATTTAACCATAATAAAGACAACACTTATACACCATTACCAAATAAAAATATTGATACAGGTATGGGGCTTGAACGAATGGCCTCTGTTTCTCAAAACGTAAGAACAAATTATGAAACAGACTTATTTATGCCAATCATTAATGAAGTTGAAAAAGTAGCTGACAAAAAATATTTAGTAAACAACGAACATGATATTGCCTTTAAGGTAATAGCGGACCATATTCGTACAATTGCATTTGCTATTGCTGATGGCGCTTTACCTGCAAATGAGGGAAGAGGTTACGTTTTACGTCGACTTCTACGTAGAGCAGTCAGATTTAGTCAAACTCTCGACATTAATGAACCATTTATGTATAAGTTAGTTGACATCGTTGCAGAGATAATGGAACCATATTATCCAAATGTTAAAGAAAAAGCTGATTTTATTAAGCGTGTTATTAAATCAGAAGAAGAACGTTTCCATGAGACACTTCAAGAAGGTTTAGCAATTTTGAATAATTTATTAGCAAAAGCTAAATCATCTAATAATGAAATTAACGGTTCAGATGCGTTCAAATTATACGACACTTATGGATTCCCAATTGAATTGACAGAAGAATTAGCTAGTCAAGAAAACATCTCTGTGGATATGGCAACGTTTGAAAAAGAAATGGATCAACAACGTACACGAGCTAGAGAAGCTCGACAAAGTTCACAATCAATGCAAATCCAAAGTGAAGTTCTTAAAAATATTACCACTGAAAGCAAATTTGTCGGATATGAAACTACAGATTATCAGACTACGTTAACTGATTTAATTTATAATGGAGAGAAAGTTGAATCTGCTGAACCAGGAGAAACTGTATATTTCATTTTAAAAGAAACTCCATTTTATGCAGTTAGTGGTGGGCAAGTAGCTGATAAAGGAACAGTAGGTAATGAGAACTTTGAGATTGAAGTAACTGAAGTAACTAAAGCACCTAATGGTCAAAACTTACATCAAGGTGTCATCCAATTTGGTCAAGTTACAATTAATAGTGATGTAGATGCAAGTGTTAATAGGGATGAAAGAAAAGACATCCAAAAAAATCATAGTGCCACTCATTTACTTCACGCTGCATTAAAAGAAGTATTAGGTGAACATGTAAATCAAGCAGGTTCGTTAGTTGAAAGTGAGCGTTTGCGTTTCGACTTCTCACATTTTGGTCCGATGACTCAAGACGAAATTGATCAAGTTGAAAGACGTGTAAATGAAGAAATTTGGAGAGGTATTTCAGTTAATATACAAGAGATGCCTATTAATGAAGCAAAACAAATGGGTGCTATGGCGTTATTCGGAGAAAAATACGGAGATATTGTGCGCGTTGTTAATATGGCACCGTTCTCAATTGAGCTATGTGGTGGTATACATGTTGATAATACTGCAGAAATTGGACTTTTCAAGATTATAAGTGAATCAGGTACAGGTGCAGGCGTTAGACGTATTGAAGCATTTACTGGTAAGTCAGCATTCTTACATTTAGAAGATATTCAAAATAAATTTAATTCTATTAAAGATCAAGTTAAAGTTAAATCTGATAATCAAGTATTTGATAAAAT
Organism: Staphylococcus haemolyticus; assembly: GCF_006094395.1. NCBI lineage: Bacteria > Bacillati > Bacillota > Bacilli > Caryophanales > Staphylococcaceae > Staphylococcus > Staphylococcus haemolyticus. The sequence continues at coordinate 1,261,296 of NZ_CP035291.1, forward strand.
TGTCCAGCTACAAGAAGAAGAAAAGAACCTTCATAAACAATTAGAACAGCGAAATAAGGAAATCACTTCACTTAAAATGGGCAATATTGAGGATCAAATTGAAGAAATTAATGGCTTTAAAGTATTAGCTACAGAAGTTGAAGTTTCTAATGCTAAAGAAATAAGACAAACTATGGATGATTTCAAATCTAAACAACAAGATGCTATTATAATCTTAGCAAGTGATTTAGGTGAAAAGGTATCACTAATAGCAACTGTACCAAAAGAACAGACAGATAAAATTAAAGCTGGAGATATCATTAAGAATATGGCGCCATTAGTTGGTGGTAAAGGTGGCGGTCGTCCAGATATGGCTCAAGGTGGCGGTACGCAACCAGAGAATATCTCAGAAGCATTACGCTTTATTAAAGATTACATTAAAAAAATATAACTTTGTAATCAACTAGTGTAAAATTGGTGTATGTAAGATAATTCGTTTTAGAGGAGTGTCGCATCTATGGATAATATTGATAAAACAATGAAGTTTGACTATGAAGAAATTCCGAAAGATAATGTTGAAACAGTGTTAAACAACGTACACCGAACTTTAGAAGAGCGTGGTTACAATGCTGTAAATCAAATTGTAGGATATTTACTCTCAGGTGATCCTGCATATATACCTCGTCAAAATGATGCTCGAAATCAAATTCGCCACATTGATCGTGACGTTATCATGGAAGAACTCGTTTCAAATTATTTAAAAGAGAATAAGAAATAGTATATGTTAACTCACAAAATTTTGGGTTTGGATGTAGGTAGTAAAACAGTTGGCGTAGCTATAAGCGATTTAATGGGTTGGACTGCCCAAGGATTGGACACTCTAAGAATTAACGAGGAACTAGAAGATTATGGTATAGAGCAATTAGTGACCATCATTAAAGAAAATAACGTTGGTTCTGTAGTGATTGGTTTACCTAAGAATATGAATAATTCTATTGGCTTTCGTGGAGAAGCTTCGTTAAGATATAAGGAGTTACTCAAAGAAAGCTTACCTGATATAGAGATAATTATGTGGGATGAACGATTAAGTACTATGGCAGCAGAGCGTTCATTACTTGAAGCAGATGTATCTAGACAAAAAAGAAAAAAAGTAATTGATAAAATGGCAGCAGTGTTTATATTGCAAGGCTATTTAGATTCAATCCAATAAAGGAGTAATAAACAATGACTGAACATAATCATAACCACGATGTAGAATTAGATATTAGTAATGAAGAAGAGTTATTAACTTTATTCGATGAAAATGGTAACGAAGTTTTATATCGTAAAATGTTGGAATTTTACCATCCAGAATTTAAAAAAGAATATGTTATTTTAGCTGAGGAAGGTGCTCAATCTGACGATGATGACATGATTGAATTGATTCCAATGATTAATGAACCTGATGAATCAGGCGATGGTGGTAAATTAGTACCTATCGAGACTGACGAAGAATGGGACATGATTGAAGAAGTAGTTAACACAAACATGGAAGAATAGTTTTCTAGATTTAATACTTAATACTAAAACTAATTTAAATTAGCTGACTGAACTATCAATATGTGATTTAATTTATAATTCAGAACAGTAATTTTGTATAGGGAGTGGGATAATGAATTCAATTCGAGTTCTATTCTGCTCCTTTTTTGATTGATTAAATCATGTTTTTTTTACATATTACATCTTAAATTACAAACAAATATATGATAAAATATTTAAAGTTAAATTCTTATAGGTAGACAATGAGTTTTAATAAATATTTAAATCAGTCATACATTTATAAGTATAAGTTATCCTAGCACGGTTAAGTTTATTTAAATTTTTAAAGTTTAGCGGATAACTCTATATCGACTGGTTTATTTTTTAATGTCATTTTGTCTTTAAAAAGGAAGTAAATAAATGGAAGCTAACCAGCAGTATTTATTGGATAAACATCGTAAAACAGATAATAAAATTGAAACGTTAAGAGAATATGCGGAGCAAAATGCTGTACCAATTGTTGATAGATTATCCCTAGAGATGATTAAACAATTAATTCGGATACATCGTGCAAAAAACATTCTAGAAATTGGCACTGCAATAGGGTATAGTTCAATGCAATTTGCATCCGTATCAAATGATATACATATTACGACTATAGAGCGTGATGAGGAAATGATTACACAAGCTAAATCAAATTTCGAAACTTATGGCTACTCATCACAAATAAGACTTATAGAGGGAAATGCTTTAGAGCAATATAATGAAGTCAATGATAAACAATATGATATTATTTTTATTGATGCAGCAAAAGCTCAATCAAAGAAATTTTTTGAATATTACACACCACTATTAAGAAATGGTGGACTAGTCATTACAGATAATGTTCTATACCACGGTTTTGTATCGAATATAGATATCGTACGCTCCAGAAATGTTAAGCAAATGGTTCAAAAAGTTCAAAAATTTAATGATTGGCTAATTAGTCTAGAAAATTACAGTACTAACTTTATAAATATGGATGATGGGTTAGCTATATCAATTAAAGGAGAATAATTATGACGGAATTACTCGTTACTCCTAAATCATTAAGTCATTTAGAAACACTAATAGATATTGGTGCAGATGCATTTGTCATTGGTGAACAAAAATTTGGGTTAAGATTACCAGGAGAGTTTAATCGTGAGGATATTAAACAAGCAGTCAATTTAGCGCATGAGCATGATAGAAAAATATATGTTGCTGTAAATGGCATTTTCCACAATTATCATTTAAATGCATTGGAAGACTATATTAATTTCTTACATGAAGTTAGAGTAGACCGAATTATATTTGGTGACCCTGCTGTCGTCATGAATGTCAAAAATCAACATAATCCGATACCACTAAATTGGGATGCTGAAACTATAGTAACTAACTATTTCCAATGTAACTATTGGGGAAAAAGAGGTGCCAAACGAGCGCTTCTAGCGAGAGAATTAAACTTAGATGAAATAATAAATATAAAAGAGAATGCAAATGTTGAAATTGAAGTTCAAGTACATGGGATGACTTGTATGTTCCAATCTAAACGCATGTTGCTTGGGAACTATTATACTTTCCAAGATAAACAAATGAAGATTAAACGTGAAAATGATGATAAAGAGTTACTACTATATGACGAAGAACGTGATAATAAATATCCTGTATTTGAAGATTTTAATGGTACACATATAATGTCTCCAAATGATATCTGCTTAATTGAAGAACTCGAGCCACTATTTGAAGCTGGAATTGATTCATTTAAGATAGATGGAATTCTGCAAAGCGAAGAATATATAAACACTGTTACAGCTCAATACAGAGAAGCAATAGATTTATATAATGAAGATCCTGAAGCATATGAAGATGAAAAATTCATGTTAGTAGATCCAATTGAAGCAATTCAACCAGAACATCGTCCATTTGATGAAGGATTCTTATACAAACAAACAGTTTATTAAAAAGGAGGCGCTAAAAAATGAAAACATTGACTGAAATTCAAACGAAAGTTAAAAGTAAAATTAAAAAGCCCGAATTATTAGCGCCTGCTGGTAATTTAGAAAAATTAAAGATTGCAGTACATTATGGTGCAGATGCAGTATTTTTAGGTGGTCAAGAATATGGTTTGCGTTCTAATGCTGATAATTTTACTATGGCTGAAATTAAAGAAGGCGTTGAATTTGCAAATCAATATAATGCAAAAATATACGTAACTACTAATATTATCGCTCATGACGAGAATATTAAAGGTCTGGAAAATTATTTAATTGAATTAGAAAAAACGGGTGCTACCGGAATCATTGTTGCAGATCCTTTAATTATTGAAACTTGTAAGCAAGTTGCTCCTAAATTAGAAATACACTTATCGACACAACAGTCATTGTCTAATACTAAAGCGGTTCAATACTGGAAAGAAGAAGGTTTAGATCGAGTGGTATTAGCACGTGAAACTGGTGCGATGGAAATGAAAGAAATGAAAGAAAATGTAGACATTGAAATTGAAGCATTTATACATGGTGCAATGTGTATTGCATATTCAGGTCGCTGTACACTAAGTAATCATATGACAGCTAGAGATTCTAACAGAGGTGGTTGTTGTCAAAGTTGTCGTTGGGATTACGATTTATTAGAAGTAGATAATGACGGTGAACTTGATCTTTATTATCAAGATGGAGACACCGTACCATTTGCTATGAGTCCTAAGGATTTAAAATTAATTGAATCAATACCTCAAATGATGGAAATCGGTATCGACTCTTTAAAAATAGAAGGGCGCATGAAATCTATTCATTATATAGCTACAGTTGTATCAGTTTATAGAAAAGTTATTGATGCTTATGCTGAAGATCCTGAGAATTTTAAAATTAATCCTGAATGGTTAAAAGAATTAGATAAATGTGCTAATAGAGATACTGCACCAGCATTTTTTGAAGGTACACCAGGATATGAAGAGCAAATGTTTGGTGTTCAACAAAATAAAAAATCACCTTACGATTTTTGTGGATTAGTAATAGATTATGATGAAACTACTCAAATTGCTACAATACAACAAAGAAATCACTTTAAACCAGGTCAAGAAATTGAATTCTTTGGACCTGAAATACAAAGTTTTAGACAAGTTATTGATGCCATATATGATGAGGAGGGCAATAGTCTAGATGCTGCTCGTCACCCACTTCAAATTGTACAAATTAAAGTAAATCATCCAATTTATCCTAAGAACATGATGAGAAAGGAAATTAGATAATGGCAAACACAACAATTATTGGTATTGCCGGTGGTTCAGGATCTGGTAAAACAACAGTAACAAATGAAATCATGAAGAATTTAGAAGGCCATAGTGTCGCATTACTTGCTCAAGACTATTATTATAAAGATCAATCACATTTAACTTTTGAAGAGCGTCTTGAAACAAATTATGACCATCCCTTTGCATTTGACAATGATTTGCTAATAGAAAATTTAAAAGATTTACGAAATGGTCATGCAGTTGAAGTTCCAACGTACGATTACACAAATCATACACGAAGTAATGAAACCATTGCATTTGAACCTAAAGATGTTATTATCGTAGAAGGTATATTTGCTTTAGAAAATAAAACACTTCGTGATATGATGGATGTCAAAATATACGTTGATACTGATGCAGACTTAAGAATTCTAAGACGACTCGTACGTGATACTAAAGAACGCGGTCGATCTATGGAATCAGTAATTAACCAATATTTAAATGTTGTCAAACCAATGCACAATCAATTTATTGAGCCTACTAAGAAGTATGCAGATATTATCATTCCAGAAGGTGGAAGTAACAAGGTTGCAATTGATATAATGACCACTAAAATTCAAACATTGGTTAGTAAACAATAAGTAAGTTACAATATGTATCAAAAAACAATATATTTAATGACTAAACCATATTAAATGAAAAAGGAAGATGACATAATGGAAAATCAAAAACAATATCCAATGACTCAAGAGGGTTATGAACAATTAGAAAAAGAATTAGAAGAATTAAAAACGGTTAAGCGTCCTGAAGTTGTAGAAAAAATTAAAGTGGCACGTTCATTTGGTGACCTTTCTGAGAACTCTGAGTATGATGCTGCTAAAGATGAACAAGGATTCATTGAACAAGACATTCAACGTATCGAACATATGCTTAGATATGCATTAATCATTGAAGATACAGGTGATAATAATGTTGTTCAAATTGGTAAAACCGTGACTTTTATTGAGTTACCTGGAGATGAAGAAGAAAGTTACCAAATCGTTGGTTCTGCTGAAGCAGATGCATTTAACGGCAAAATCTCAAACGAATCACCTATGGCTAAAGCATTAATTGGTAAAAGTTTAAAAGATGAAGTGCGTGTGCCTCTACCAAATGGTGGAGAAATTAATGTTAAAATTGTAAATATTAAATAGATAAATTTTTTCTGAATAAAGTTTTACAAACTCTTTAAATATCTTGGTATTTATATTAATAAAATACATATTTATATCGGCTATGAAGAAATCAAGTAACAATGATTTCTTCATAGCTTTTTTAATAACCTAATAATGCTATTGTATTAGTTTTAATTAAGTGATATTAAAAAACTTAATAGCTAGAATATGATATTTTTAGATAAAATTATACCTTATGTTACAAAAATTCATATATATTTTATCAAATTAATTTGAAAATCTGAACTTTTTCATGACAAAATTAGTTTTATATGCTTAAATAACAATGTAAATACAATTGAATCATTTGCTAATTACACTATAAAGTAAGCGATTACATTTCGTCTCGCTTTTTTTATTATTCATAATTTGAAATACTTATTAAACAACTAAGATATTATAATGTTATAATTTTTTTATACATATCAGTAAAATATGATTATTTAAAATATTGAATCATTATTTTTTAAGGCGCAAATATACAATTATTAAGATTAAAGGGGAGGCAATGGATTGGAAGTTAAAGTTATAAATGAGCAATCGCTATTGCTTTATTTCAAAGAAGAAATAAGTGAAGTTAATTATCAAGAGGTTGATTTAACTACACAACATATTCTGTCCAAAAATATTCCAGATATTAGAGATGTTATCCCATCATATCGAGCTATTATGATTAATTTCAATAATGATTCAATCGATTACAAACAATTGATTGAAAAATTAGAATTAGATAAGCTCAACGTTTCAAAAGATGATACATACTCTAAAAAAAATGTTATACATATTCCTGTACTATATAACTTAGAAATGGGACCCGATTTAGAAGAGGTAGCTAGTTATAACAACTTAACTATAGAAGAAGTTGTTCAAATCCATACAACTAATGAATACCTTGTATATATGCTAGGTTTTATGCCCGGTTTCCCATTCTTAGGTGGTTTAGACGAACGTATTCATACACCTAGAAGATCTGAACCAAGAGTTAAAATTAATGCTGGTTCAGTTGGAATAGCTAACAATCAAACAGGTTTATATCCTTCTGATTCACCTGGAGGATGGCAAATTATTGGAAGAACACCTTTAAAAGTCTTTGATCAATATTCTGAACCGATGACATTGTATGAAGCTGGTGATTATATTAAATTCTACTCGATAGATGAGACGACATATAATCAAATTGAAAGTGAAATCAATGACGGAAGATTTAATAAAGAAAAGTGGGTGACTCGTAGTGGGCATTAAAATTTTGAAACCAGGTCTTTTCACTACCGTTCAAGATAAAGGCCGTTTTGGATATCAACATTTAGGTTTCTCCGGGTCTGGGGCAATGGATCAATTTAGTTATAACTTAGGACGTAAACTAATCGGAAATAGCGGTCCTAGCCTAGAATTTACTATCATTGGTCCAACATTGACTTTTACTCAAGCTAACACTTTTGTAATAACAGGTGGTCAATTTAATGCAAAATTAAATGATATTAATATTTCCAATAATAATGTCTTATTAGCGAATAAAGGAGATGTACTTGAATTTGGGCCAGCAATAAAGGGTGCACGTGGTTATATTTTCTTTGGCCATCCTCTTGATATTGAGATGGTTGCTGGTAGCTACTCTACACACACAAGAAGTAAAATAGGCGGTTTTAATGGTAGAGCTTTGAAAAAAGATGATCATATTCAAGTTGTGCAAAATAGCAACTTTAAGGTTAATCTTGGAAAAACAAGCGACTATGATGCAATAGAACAAGACAATATTATTCATATTATAGAAGGTCCTCAAGTAAATGCTTTCTCACATGAAAAAAGAAAGACCTTAGTTGAATCGGTGTATAAAATATCTGACCAATCAGACCGAATGGGATATAGACTTATAGGTGACAACATTCCACCAGATAATGGAGCTGATATCATATCAGAACCTGTAGGGTTGGGTAGTATTCAAGTACCAAATGATGGCAATCCGATAATACTTTTAAATGATAAACAAACAGTTGGTGGTTATACAAAAATTGCTACAGTTAGTCAATTAGACCTTAAAAAACTAGCACAATTTAAGCCAGGTGATGTGATACAGTTTAAATGGATATCTGTGGATGAAGCGAATGCTATGTTAAAAAACTTTAATCAACAATTTGAAGAGAAGTTAGAATCAGTGACAAAGGCTCCAATATTTAATATGCATTCAATGCGAGCAACATCAAAAAAATTAGCAAAATTAATTGAAGAGGAGAAATAATAGATGAATATAAAAAAAATAGAAGAAGTTATTAACTTAGTTAAATCAAATGGCGTTAAGCGTTTTAAATTTAAGGATAATAAAAGCGAATTAGAATTAGATTTCACTGAGGGTTATCAATCATCTAATGTGTCTTCAAACCAAAACTTAGTAAGTACAAACACTGTAAATGATGAAAGTCTGCAACAAGTTCAAACGAGTGCAAGTGAAGAAACTTCTAAAGAAATCTCTTCACCAATGGTGGGTACTTTCTTCTTACAAGATAGTAAAGAATTAACTGATCCCCAAATTAAAGTTGGAGATAAAGTTAAATCTGGAGATATCATCGGTTATGTTGAAGCAATGAAAGTTATGAATGAAATTACAAGCGATGTAGATGGAGAAGTCGTTGAAATAGTAGCAGATCATGGTACAAATGTTGAATATGATCAAGTACTAGTTAAACTTAAATAAAGGGGGACAGCTAAATGTACCGTTGTTTAGTAGCAAATAGAGGAGAAATTGCAGTCCGTATCATTAGAGCCTGTCGTGAAATGGGCATAGAGACTGTTGCGATATATGCTAAAGGAGATGAGCAAAGTTTACATGTTAGCTTAGCTGATCAAGCAGTTTGTATTGGAGAAGCCAATCCTTTAGATAGTTATTTAAATATTGAACGTATCATTGGTGCAGCTGAAATAACAGGTGCGAATGCGATCCATCCAGGGTATGGATTTTTATCAGAAAGTACAACTTTTGCTGAAAAAGTAGAAGAAAATAATATTCAATTCATTGGTCCAAGTAAGAAAACAATGGAACTAATGGGTGATAAAATAACTGCTCGACAAACTGTAGATGATGCAGGTGTTCCTGTAATTCCAGGGTCTAAAGGTGCAGTTAATTCAGTTGATGAAATAAAGGAACTAGCTGAAGAAATTGGCTATCCTGTTGTTTTAAAAGCAGCAAGTGGTGGTGGAGGTAAAGGCATCCGTATAGTAAAAGAGCCAGAACAACTTGAAAAATCCCTTAAAGAAGCGAAAAGCGAAGGTCAAAAATACTTTAACGATGACAGAGTTTATGTTGAAGCATTTATACCTGTAGCGAAACACGTGGAAGTACAAATTATTGGTGACGGTAAAGGTAATTATGTACATTTAGGCGAAAGAGATTGCTCGGTTCAACGTAAAAACCAAAAATTAATAGAGGAATGTCCTTGTGCCGCTTTAACTGAAGAGAGACGCCAACAGATATGCGCAGATGCAGTTGCAGTCGCTAAAGCATCAAATTATCGAAGTGCAGGTACAATTGAATTTTTAGTAACTAAGGATGCACACTACTTTATTGAAATGAACGCACGTATTCAAGTGGAACATACTGTTACAGAGATGCGCGCTGATAGAGATTTATTACAAGCCCAATTATACTTAATGCAACATGATAAATTACCATTCTCTCAAGATGATATTGTGTTTAATGGACATGTAATTGAAGCGCGTATCAATGCTGAAAATCCAGAAAAGAAATTTCAACCTACCCCTGGTAAAGTTAAAAAGTTACATTTACCTCAAGGTTTCAACATACGTGTCGATTCTCTGCTTTATCCTGGGTATCAAGTATCACCTTATTATGATTCGCTAGTTGCTAAAGTTATAGTAAAAGATACTAATCGAAAAACAGCTATAAACAAATTAAAAGTAGCACTTGATGAAATGGTTATAGATGGATTTACAACAACTGCAAACTTTTTATATGCAGTTTTAAGTTACCCACTTTATGCAGATGATGACGCAAGTGAAGTAGATATTAAATTCCTTGAAAAACATCAAATAATTGAAGGGGTGGAGTTATAATGCGCATAGACTTAAATTGTGACTTAGGTGAAGCGTTTGGAAATTACTCATTCGGTGGAGATAATCAAATCATTCCATTAATTACATCAGCTAATATTGCTTGTGGCTTCCATGCTGGCGATGAAAATGTCATGTATGACACAATTAAACTTGTTAAGGATAATGGTGTAGGTATTGGAGCTCATCCTGGATTACCAGATTTAAAAGGATTTGGTCGTCGCAACATGGATATTACACCAAAAGAAATCTATAATTTAGTTGTTTATCAACTTGGTGCGTTAGATGGATTTTGTAAGGTACATCAAACACGTATTAATCATGTTAAACCTCACGGTGCTCTCTACAATATGGGTGCAAAAGATAAAAACATTGCACATGCAATTGCTCAAGCTGTATATGATTTTGATTCTTCACTAATCTTAGTAGGGTTATCAAATACATTATTAATAACTGAAGCTGAATCATTAGGATTACGTACTGCATCTGAAGTGTTTGCTGACAGACGATATGAAGACAATGGTCAACTCGTTAGTCGTAAAGAGGCAGATGCAGTAATCACTAATACTGAAGAAGCCTTAGATCAAGTTTTAAAAATGGTAATTGAAAACAAAGTTGTTAGTAAAAACGGAAAAGAAATTGATTTAAAAGCTGATACGATTTGTGTGCATGGAGATGGGGCTCATGCTCTAGAATTTGTATCACAAATTAGAGAAAAATTAACGAAGGAAGGCATTGATATTCAATCCTTATAAGGGGGAGCTATTATGGGAGAAAACTTAAACCAAAATCCAAATCAAGAAATTAATCCAAATGAAAAGGAATTTAAATTCACAAAAAATCATAGACGATTACTGTACGGTTCTGTATTCCTAATGGCAACTTCAGCCATTGGACCAGCTTTTCTAACTCAAACCGCTGTGTTCACTGCAGAATTTTACGCTAGCTTCGCATTCGCAATATTAATTTCCATTATAATTGATATTGGAGCACAAATTAATATTTGGCGTGTGCTTGTAGTAACTGGACTTCGTGGACAAGAAGTATCTAATAAAGTTATGCCAGGTCTTGGTACTTTAATTTCCATACTAATTGCATTTGGTGGACTGGCATTTAATATTGGTAATATTGCCGGTGCTGGTCTAGGGTTAAATGCTATGTTTGGATTAGATATTAAATGGGGTGCTGCAATTACAGCTATCTTCTCAATATTAATCTTTGTAAGTAAAAGTGGACAAAAAATCATGGATGTTGTATCGATGATTTTAGGTGTTGTTATGATACTAGTAGTTGCATATGTTATGGTTGTTTCAAATCCACCATATGGAGATGCATTAGTTCACACATTTGCTCCTGAACATCCAGTTAAGTTAATTTTACCAATTATTACACTAGTCGGAGGAACAGTGGGTGGATATATTACATTTGCTGGTGCACACAGACTTTTAGATTCTGGTATGAAAGGGAAAGAATTCTTACCATTTGTAAACCGTTCTGCTATTGCTGGTATATTAACAACTGGTATTATGAGAACATTGTTATTCCTTGCAGTATTAGGAGTTGTGGTTACTGGAGTAACATTAAGCGCTGATAACCCACCTGCATCTGTATTTCAACATGCAATAGGACCTATTGGTAAAAATATTTTCGGTGTAGTTATTTTTGCTGCTGCTATGTCATCTGTTATAGGATCAGCATATACAAGTGCTACATTCTTGAAAACATTACATAAATCATTATTGACTAAAAATAATCTTATTGTAATTATCTTTATTGTTGTTTCAACTCTAATTTTCTTATTTATTGGTAAACCTATTAGTTTACTTATTATTGCTGGTGCAATAAATGGTTGGATTTTACCTATTATACTTGGGGCTATTTTAATTGCAAGTCGTAAAAAATCTATAGTCGGAGATTACAAACACCCTACATGGATGCTTATTTTCGGTATAGTAGCAGTGATTGTAACAATTGTAACTGGTATTTTCTCACTACAAGATTTGGCTACGCTTTGGAAAGGCTAAATTTTCAATAATTTGCACACTCGTAAAGTGCTTATATAATTCTTTAAGGCTGTTTCTATTAAATTTCAATAGAAATGGTCTTTTTTACAAGTTTATATTAATTTAGTACATTAATTTCATGACCTTAAAAGATTTTATATTAGATGAATTTATTTTTTTAATTAAAGAGTAAATAACATTGTCGTGATGAATAAAAATATATGATAAAATAGCAATTGCTAAGATAAAGACTGAGGTGTTAATATGATTGGAATTATAGGAGCTATGGAAGAAGAAGTAGCTATACTAAAAGACAAATTAACAGATATGAATGAAATTTCTGTTGCACATGTAAAGTTTTATAGAGGGAAATTAAATTCAAAAGAAGTAGTGTTAACTCAAAGTGGTATTGGCAAAGTAAATGCTGCTATTTCAACTACGTTATTAATTGAAAAATTCAATCCAAAACTAATCATCAACACTGGATCTGCCGGTGCATTAGATGAGAGTTTATCTGTTGGAGATATGTTAATTAGTAATGATGTTGTTTATCATGATGTTGATGCAACAGCATTTGGCTATAAACTGGGTCAAATACCTCAAATGCCTTTAGAATTTAAGTCGGATCAAGAATTACTTAAATCGGTAGAAACAGTAATTAATAAAAAAAATTATAATGCTAAAATTGGCCAAATTGTTAGCGGTGATAGCTTTATTGGTAGTGTTGATCAGCGACTAACAATTAAACGACAGTTTCCTGAGGCTATGGCTGTTGAAATGGAGGCAACTGCAATTGCACAAACTTGCCATCAATTTCATGTTCCTTTTATAGTTACACGTGCAGTCTCAGATCTAGCTAATGGCAAAGCAGACATATCTTTTGAAGAGTTCCTTGGTGAAGCCGCAAAATCTTCAAGTTCAATTGTTGAATCATTAATCAAAGTTTTATAAATAATAATAAAGGTGATAAATAAATGGGATTAATAAAAAAATTTTTTATGCCAAACGATTACGTTAAGTCTGTATTTCAAATCGACATTGAAAAGTTGGCTGAGGCTGGATTTAAAGGCATTATCACAGATTTAGATAATACTTTAGTGGGTTGGGATGTTAAATCTCCTACTATAGAGATACAGCAATGGTTTAAAAGAGCAAATGAGTTAGGTATCACAATTACAATTGTATCTAACAACAATGAAGATAGAGTGTCTAGTTTTTCTAAAGATCTAGATGTGGATTTTATTTTCAAAGCAAGAAAACCTGTGGGCAAAGCATTTAAAAAAGCTATTAAACATATGAATATTAAACCAGAAGAAACGATTGTCATTGGAGACCAAATGTTAACTGATGTATTTGGAGGCAATCGAAATGGTTTATATACAATTATGGTGGTTCCTGTTAAACGTACAGATGGTTTTATTACAAAGTTCAACCGTATTATTGAACGTCGCTTATTAAATTACTTTAAAAATAAAGGCTATATCACATGGGAGGAAAATTGATTGGATGACACATTAAAATGTATTGGCTGTGGCGCGCCACTTCAGTCCGAAGATAAAAGTGCACCTGGTTATGTTCCTGAACATAACCTTTTTAGAGAGGATGTTATTTGCCAACGTTGTTTTAGATTGAAAAATTACAATGAAATTCAAGATGTTGGAATGGATAGTGAAGATTTTTTAAATTTATTAAATGAACTGTCTGACCGAAAAGGCATTATTGTTAATGTAGTTGACATATTTGACTTTGAAGGAACATTTATTAATGCTTTAAAACGGATAGTTGGTAACAAGAAGATTATTTTAGCAGCTAATAAACTGGATCTTCTACCTAAACAGATTAATAAACGACGAGTAAAAGATTGGCTTAAGAAAACTGCTAGAAAATATGGCTTAGATGCTGACGATGTTATATTAATATCTGCTCAAAAAGGTTGGGGAATCGATGATCTTCTAACATCAATTGAACAAAATCGAAATAAACAAGATGTTTATATAGTCGGCACAACGAATGTAGGTAAATCTACACTTATAAATAAATTGATTGAACAAAGTGTAGGAGAGAAAGATGTAGTTACGACATCACGATTTCCTGGTACTACATTAGACTTAATTGACATACCTTTAGATGAAAAAACGTTTATGTATGATACTCCTGGTATTATTCAATCTCATCAAATGACACACTATGTTTCTGAGAAAGAGCTAAAAACAATCGTACCTAAAAATGAAATAAAACAAAGAGTTTTTCAACTTAATGAAGGACAAACGTTATTCTTTGGTGGACTGTCTAGAATTGATTATGTTTCAGGTGGAAAAAGACCGTTAGTTTGTTATTTTTCAAATGATTTGAATATTCACCGTACCAAAACAGAAAAAGCTAATGATTTATGGCGAAATCAAATTGGAAATGTTTTAACACCACCAAATAATCCTGACCACTTCGATATGAGTGATACAAAAGCTGTACGTCTTGAAACTGGTAAGGAAAAGAAAGACATAATGATATCAGGTCTAGGATTTATAACGATTGAAGCAGGTGCAAAAGTCATTGTACGCGTCCCTAAAAATGTTGATGTAATCCTAAGAAATTCAATTATGTAAGGTGGGTTATTTATGAAGTATGCAGTAATAGGTGATCCCGTTTCACATTCATTATCACCAGTCATGCATCAAGTTAATTTTAAATCATTAAATATGGAAGACACATACGAAGCGTTGCATATTCCCACACAAGATTTCCATGATATTAGACACATTATTGAAGATAACCATATTAACGGATTCAATGTTACGATTCCGCATAAGGAAAGAATTATTCCTTATCTGGATGAAATTAATGACCAAGCAAAAGCTGTTGGAGCCGTTAATACTGTGAAAATTATTAACAATAAATGGATAGGTTATAATACAGATGGTATTGGTTATGTGATGGGCTTGAAACAAGTTTATCCCGATTTAGAAAATGCTTATGTTTTAATCCTTGGTGCTGGTGGTGCTAGTAAGGGAATTGCAAATGAACTCAGTAAAATTGTACAACCAAAATTAACAATCGCTAACAGAACAATGAGTAGATTTGAGACATGGGATATGGATATTAATGCAATTTCATTAGAACAATCAGAACAATATTTAGATGAATTTGATATTATAATCAATACGACATCTGCTGGATTAAATAATAACGATGATATTGTTATTAGCTTAGATAATTTATCATCAAGTACACTCGTTAGTGATATTATTTATATTCCATATAAGACTAAATTTTTAAAAGAAGCAGAATTCAAAGGCAATACGGTTTATAATGGCCTGGATATGTTTATAAACCAAGGCGCTGAAAGTTTTAAAATTTGGACCGGCAAACAGCCTAATATACTAGAAATGAAATATGCAGTACTAAACAAATTAAAAGGAGTTTAATATGTTAACTGGAAAACAAAAAAGATATTTAAGAAGTTTAGCTCACAATATAGATCCTATTTTTCAAATTGGTAAAGCAGGCATTAATGACAATATGATTGCTCAGATTGATGATACACTTGAAAATCGCGAGTTAATTAAAATACATGTGTTACAAAATAACTTTGATGATAAAAATGAATTAGCGTCAACACTAAGTGATGCAACTAAAAGTGAAGTTGTTCAGGTGATTGGTTCGATGATTGTCATTTATAGAGAATCAGTTGATAATAAAGAAATCACATTACCATAAATGATGAATAAAAAAGCAATAGTGCTTTATGGTGGTCAATTCAACCCAATTCACACTGCACACTTGTTAGTTGCAAATGAAGTCTATCATCAACTTAAACCTGACAAATTTTATTTTTTACCAAGTTATATGGCACCTTTGAAAACGCATGATGACTATTTAGATGCTAAATATCGAATCAAAATGATTCAACTTGCAATTGAAGAATTAGGTTTTGGTGAAATATGTCAAATTGAACTTGAGAGAAAAGGTCAAAGTTACACTTATGAAACGCTAAAAGATATCGTTAATAATGAAAAAGATGCGGATATCTATTTCATTATTGGAACAGATCAGTACAAACAATTAGATAAATGGTATAAAATTGAAAAGTTAAAACAACTAATTACGTTTGTAATTGTGAACAGAGATGTTAATTATCAAGAGGTCGACGAGTCAATGATATCGGTTAATATACCGCGAATGGATATTAGTTCATCATTGATTCGAAATCGTGTAAAAAATAAACAACCAATAAATATCTTGGTTCCTCGTAGTATTCACGACTATATAAGAGAGGAAGGATTTTATGAAAATTGATAAAGCGATTGAACTTGTTAAAGATAAACTACCGGAGAAACGTTTTAAGCACTCATTGAGAGTAGCTGAAACCGCAGTAAAACTTGCAGAAATTTATGATGGTGATAAAGATAAAGCTAATTTAGCTGGTGTATTACATGATTATTGTAAGTATGATGACCTAAGCACAATGTACCAAATTGTAAGACAACACGATTTAGATAGTGAATTATTAAGTTATGGTGGAGAAATCTTACACGGACCAGTCTGTGCTGCTATCATGCAATCAGAATTTGGTATTGAAGACGAGGAAGTGCTTCTTGCAATCAAGAATCACACAACTGGTCGAAAAGAAATGACTAAAACTGAAAAACTTGTATTCATTGCTGATTATATTGAACCAGGGAGAAAAACCCCAGGAGTTGAAGAAATAAGAGATATGGCATACAATCAAGGTAGCTTAGATAAAACGATTTATGAAATTTCTAAGCGAACGGTACTTTTCTTAATCAGTAAGGATATTACAGTTTATGGCACAACGATTTCATGTTTAAACTATTATAATTATAGTGATCAAAGAATAAAGGATGATTAAATGAATTCAGAAGAATTATTAAATATTGCTGTCGATGCGACAGAAAACAAAAAAGCAGAAGATATTGTTTCTCTAAATATGAAAGGCATCAGTGATATGACTGATTATTTTGTGGTTTGTCACGGTAATAATGAACGTCAAGTTCAATCAATTGCTAGAGCAGTTAAAGAAGCTGCACATGAACAAGCTATTGATGTTAAACGTATGGAAGGGTATCAAAGTGCCAGATGGGTTTTAATTGATTTGGCAGATGTAGTTATCCATGTCTTCCATAAAGACGAACGCAATTATTATAATATTGAGAAGCTATATCAAGATGCACCAATAGAATCATATGGTCAGGTTGCTTACTAAATGACCCAATATGTTGGAATGAGTCAAGTATATGATCAACTAACACAAGACCAACCTTATGATAAGTGGTTTGAGATAGTACAACATTATTCTCAAAATTTCAATCATAAGCCTAATATTCTTGATCTTGGTTGTGGGACAGGCAGTTTAACTGCTCAACTTAATACTATTGGTTCGGTTACAGGAATGGATTTAAGTTCTGATATGCTGGCCATTGCTGCAAACAAATCTAATCAAGTATCATGGTTAGAGGGAGATATGACCGATTTTTCATTTAATAATGAATTTGATGTAATAACAATATTTTGTGATTCACTGAATTATTTACCTGATATAGAAGATGTAAATAAAACATTTATAAATGTTTTCAATCATTTATCAGAAAATGGCGTTTTTATATTTGATGTTCACACTATTTATAAGATGAGTACGTTGTTTCATAATCAATGTTATATTGATGAAAATGAGTCAACCTTTTTAGCATGGGAAGCCATTCAAGGTGATGAACCTTTTAGTGTTTATCACGAAATGAGTTTCTTTATTGAAGACAATAATGGTACTTATCAACGTTTTAATGAATCTCACTATCAAAGAACCTTTGAAAAAGAAACTTATATAAACATGTTAAATCAAATAGGTTTTAAAAACATCGAAACATTTATTGACTTTAACCGAAATAATCACGATGATCATGGTGAGCGCCTGTTCTTCGTAGCTTTTAAATAAATAAAGTAAACTCATCTCCTTGCACGTTTATACATATAAGGAGATGAGTTTTTTGTTTAAAGATAAAAAAGAGTTATTATATGCTATTAAGCAATGGAAATTTCAATTGAGTATCATTATATTAGTGATTATATCTATAGCTTTATTTCTAATTTATTCGAAATCAGATGAAGAAACAAATGATACTAAACCTATTGTTACATCTCATGTAAACTCTAATCAAAAAGGAAAAAATCATGATGTGTTGAAAAATGATGATAAAACTAATAATAAGATAGAATCTAATACAATTCAAAACGGAGACGAAATAGTTTTTGTAGATATTAAAGGTGCAGTAGAACACCCTAATGTTTATAAAATGAAAAGTTCAGATCGAATAAAAGATGTATTAGATAAAGCTAAATTGCTTACTGACGCGGATTTGAGTCAAGTCAATTTATCTGAAAAGTTAACAGATCAAAAATTGATATATATTCCCTTTGCTAATGAAAATAAAAATCCCATTACCCAAAATGACGCTAATAATAAAAGTGGCCATAGTAAATCTTTAAATTCATCATCTACTAATAAGGTGAATATAAATACTGCAAGCGAAGCAGAATTATTAAAAATCCCGGGTGTTGGTCCTGCTAAAGTAAGAGAAATTATTGATTACAGACAAAAAAATAATACGTTTCATTCAATTGAAGATTTGAAAAATATTAAAGGCATTGGTGATAAAACTTTTGAAAGAATTAAGGAATATATAACAACTTAATATTGATTATTGGCTTCTATTTAAGGATACTTTATAATATTTATAACAATTACGTATTGGAGTGAAGAAAATGGAAAGATTGAAATGGGATGAATACTTTATGGCACAAAGTCATTTATTAGCTTTGCGCTCAACTTGTCAAAGATTGTCAGTAGGGGCAACAATCGTTAAAGACAATAGAATTATTGCTGGCGGTTATAATGGGTCAGTAGCTGGAGAAGTTCATTGTATTGATGAAGGATGTTTAATTGAAGATGGCCACTGTATTAGAACCATTCACGCCGAAATGAATGCTTTATTACAATGTGCTAAACAAGGTGTATCGACTGATGGAGCTACTATATACGTTACTCATTTCCCATGCCTTAATTGCACAAAATCTATTATTCAGGCTGGTATTAAACAAATATACTATGCTGAAGACTATCACAATCATAAATACGCACTAGAACTTTTAGATCAAGCGGGTATTGATTATAAAAAAATACCTTTTTCAGCACAAAATGTAGCTCGATATTTGACTAACTAAATATATGATATTTTATGCACTATCTTTTCTATCAGGTATTTTATGGATACATATAAAATGGGTTGCCTTTCTTATTAATCTATTGTTAATTATTATCTCGCTACAAAAGAGATTAAAGTTACTACATATTTTCATTTTGATTATTTGTTTATTTTCCGGCTTAACTTTAGAACACTTTCATAATGAATATAATTTAAATAAAGACAAATTTCTTAAGTCAAATTCTAATATATCTACCGAAGTTCAATTTGTTTCCAGGATAGAGAAACAAGAGAGACAACTAAAAGGTATATTTGAACTTAGGCATCAACCTTTCGTGTATTACCTCTATTCTAATAATCTAAAAGAAAAGGATCTAGAAAATAAATCTTGTGTTATTAAAGGCAAGGTAATTAGTGTTTTAAATCATACTCCTTATGTCTCTATAAGTAATGTAGACTTAAATTCGTGTCATATTACTAAAAGAAAAAATATAATTGAAAAACAAAGAGACTTTATTATTAAAAAATTAAACAATTCAAGTTTATCTCATCCTGAATATGTTATCGCTTTAGTAACTGGAGATGTAAATGGAATCAATACTGATTTCATTGATAAAGTAAAAGATATCGGTATCTACCATTTATTAGCTGTTAGCGGATCACATATTGCAACCATTTCATTTCTCATTTATCAACCTCTTGTAAGATTAAACATTCCTAAAGTAATTATTAACGGTTTAATCATCTTATTTTTATCAATATTTGCATATTATACTGGATTTGCACCAAGTGCACTAAGAGCAATTTTAGCAACAACTACTGTTATACTTATTTCAAATAAAACAAAAATAGCTTCTATTGATATACTAGGTCTCATATTTTTAGTTATGATCATTTTCAATCCTGATTATCTATATGATATTGGTTTCCAATTTTCATTTATAATCTCATTTTTTATTATTCTTTCATTTCCTCTTATTAAAAAATTAACTTTCTTTAAAAATATTTTTGTACTTACATTTATCGCACAACTTTCTTCAACTATAATTTCAATCTATCATTTTAACCAAATTCAATGGATAGGATTACTATCCAATCTCATTTTTGTTCCATTTTATAGTTTTATCATTTTTCCGTTATCCATATTTTTATTCTTTGCTTATCATTTTGTAAGTGATATGACATTGATTAATTTAGTTTTTGACAAAATATATATAGTTCATAACAAACTTTTAGATTTATTTTTAACTTTTAAATATTATCAAATTTTTATATCACCTAAATCAGCAGTAGAATTTTCTATTTTCGTATTATTGATAGTACTCATTTATATCTTTTTCTGTTATAAAAAATTGAAAATTTTATTTTTATTCGTTATCGTGTTTATAGTTTTATGTGTTTTTAACGTTCGACCAAATGTTAGCACGATAACCTTCTTTGATGTTGGTCAAGGGGATAGTCTAATCTTTCAAACAACGAAACAAGAAACTGTCATGGTTGATACCGGTGGTAAAGAGATTAAAATAGGTAATATTGATAATCATAATATTGCTAAGTATCATATAATGCCAACATTAAAGCAAAAAAGAATCACAAAAATTGATCATCTAATTATTACTCATCCGCATGCCGATCACATTGGTGAATTACCATATATCGCCCAACACATCAGAATCAAGAAGTTATATATTAACTTATATAGCTATTCTGAAATAGAATTAATAAAAATAAAACGTTTATGTAAGATCAATAATATTGAATTAATAGATGCTACAACGATACAATTTATTCAACTAAAAAATTCTAAAATTTCATTTTTACATGGAGATATTCCTAACAGTAATGATAAAAATGAACATAGCATCATTTTACTTATTGAATATCAAAGATACAAAATGCTTTTAATGGGTGATGCAACTAAAAATAATGAATCAAAATTAATGAAAATATATCAATTACCAAAAATTGATATACTGAAAGTTGGTCATCATGGAAGTAAGACTAGCAGTTCTGAATCATTTATTAACTTAATAAAGCCAACAATAAGTATCATTTCAAGTGGTAAAAACAATAAATATCACTTACCTAATCGAGAAACGTTACAAACGCTAAGATCTACAAATAGTTCAATCTTGAACACACAAGATGTTGGAGAAATAACGCTAGACTTAGATCATGATTTAGATATAAAATCCAAAAATTAGCTATTTATCTATAGAGGCTTTAAACAGACGTGGTATAATTAGAAATGTTTGATATTTGAAAGGGAGTTCACAATTATGGCAAATAATATTATGGCAATATATGGTGAAGTGCCTGAATTAGTTGAAAAGAAAAGTAATGAACTGACACATTCATTCTTAAATGAAGATAAAGATGATTTTAACTATGTTAAATATAATCTATATGAAACTGACATGTCTACAGTTATTGAAGAAGCTTTAACTATGCCTTTTATATCTGAGAAGAAAGTCATTGTTGTTAAAAATTCATTCATATTTACTGGAGAAAAAGTTAACAAAGATATTACACCAAATAATGAACAAGTTATTGAATTCTTAGAAAAATACGATGGTGAAAACTTAGTCATTTTTGAAATATACAGTAATAAATTAGATGAGAGAAAGAAATTAACTAAATCATTAAAGAAAAGTAGTAAACTTTCAAAAGTAGACCAAATGTCAGAAGAAGAAATTAAATCATGGATACAAAATCAGTTACACGAGAATTACAAAGATATAAAACAAGATGCATTAAATCTGTTTATAGAATTAACTGGTGTTAACTTTAATATAGTTTCTCAAGAATTAGACAAAATTTCTTTATTCCTAGGTGATAGAACCACTATTACTAAAAATGATGTTAGTTTAATAATAAATAGAAGTTTAGAGCAAAATGTTTTTCTTTTAACAGAATTCATTCAGAAGAACCAGAAAGATAAGGCTATACAATTAGTAAAAGATTTAATAATTATGAAAGAAGAACCTATAAAATTACTGGCGCTTATTACAAGTAATTATAGATTATATTATCAATGTAAAATTCTTGCTCAAAAGGGCTATAGTGGCCAGCAAATTGCTAAGACCATAAATGTTCACCCTTATAGAGTTAAACTAGCACTAAATCAAGTACGTCATTACGAGTTAGGTCAACTACTAAATATTATTAATAACTGTGCCGAAACAGATTATAAACTAAAATCTTCATATATGGACAAACATTTAATTCTTGAATTATTTATTTTATCACTTTAAATATTAATCAGATTCAAATATTTAAATTAAATCAGTGATAAACACATAATTAATATTATATGGGAATTTGTCTAACAATAAAAAAAGCACGGAACATTGTTCCGCGCTTTTTAACAAATTATTTACTTGAAGACATTAATTGTGATTTAATGCGATCAGCTTTATTTGAATGAATTAAGTTACTTTGTGAAGCTTTATCAACTGATTTGATAGCGAAGTTAACTAATTCAGCTTTGTTATCAGCATTATTGTTGATTGCTGTTTTAGCATTTTTCACAGCAGTACGCATAGCGTTTTTTTGTGAAATATTACGAGCTTCAGCGTTTTCAGTTGTTCTAACACGTTTAATAGCAGATTTAATATTTGGCATTACTGTCACCTCCTAAAAGTGATCTTAAGCATATCAAATTTTATTTTGATTACAACAAGAAATATTTTATCAAAACATACATATTTGTGCAATCATTAATTAAGTATAGTGTAATTAAAATCTGAATTAAATCATAATTACTGTTGGAATGCACTCTTTAACACTTTATAATTAGTATGTAATCTAAATGAAAAAGTAATGTAAGTAATGAATTATTAAGCTTATGCTCAAATTTTTAATAGCACAATTAAGTTTGCAATTAAGCATTAAAAACGTTATTATATCAAAGATGTATACATATACGGGCTAATTTTATGAAAGCGAGAATGATAGGCTATGGATATGCAAGAACGCTATAACAGAAGAGAAAATATACGAAATTTTTCTATTATTGCTCATATTGATCATGGTAAATCAACATTAGCAGATAGAATTTTAGAAAATACTAAATCTGTAGAAACAAGAGAAATGCAAGATCAATTATTAGATTCAATGGATCTTGAAAGAGAACGTGGCATCACAATTAAATTAAATGCCGTGCGATTAAAATATGAAGCAAATGATGGTCAAACATATACATTTCATTTAATTGATACACCAGGGCATGTAGACTTTTCATACGAGGTTTCACGATCTTTAGCAGCATGTGAGGGTGCAATATTAGTGGTGGATGCAGCACAAGGTATTGAAGCACAAACATTAGCAAACGTATACTTAGCACTTGATAATGATCTAGAATTATTACCTGTTGTAAATAAAATTGATTTACCTGCAGCTGAACCTGAAAGAGTAAAACAAGAATTAGAAGATGTAATTGGTTTAAATCAAGACGATGTAGTACTGGCAAGTGCAAAGTCAAATATTGGTATTGAAGATATTTTAGAGAAAATTGTAGAAGTTGTCCCACCACCTGAAGGTGACCCTAGTGAACCATTGAAAGCATTAATTTTTGATTCAGAATACGACCCTTATAGAGGTGTTATTTCATCAATACGTGTGATGGAAGGCGTTGTTAAAGCTGGTGACAAAATTAAAATGATGGCTACAGGTAAAGAATTTGAAGTTAGTGAAGTAGGCATTAATACTCCTAAACAACTACCTATAGAAGAACTAACTGTAGGTGATGTAGGGTATATTATTGCAAGCATCAAAAATGTTGATGACTCACGTGTGGGTGATACAATCACTCATGCTAATAGACCAGCTGAAGCACCATTAAAAGGTTATAAAAAAATGAACCCAATGGTATATTGTGGTTTGTTCCCAATTGAAAATAAAGACTATAATGATTTAAGAGAAGCGCTTGAAAAATTACAATTAAATGACGCTTCATTAGAATTTGAACCAGAATCTTCTCAGGCTCTTGGTTTTGGTTTTAGAACAGGTTTCTTAGGAATGCTTCACATGGAAATCATTCAAGAAAGAATTGAAAGAGAATTTGGTATTGAATTGATTGCTACCGCGCCATCAGTAATTTATCAATGTATTATGAAGGATGGATCAGAGGTTACAGTAGATAATCCGGCTCAAATGCCAGAAAGAGATAAGATTGACTCAATTTATGAACCATATGTGAAAGCTACAATGATGGTTCCAAATGATTACGTTGGAGCAGTTATGGAGTTATGCCAACGTAAACGTGGACAATTTATTAATATGGATTATTTAGATGATATTAGAGTTAATATCGTATACGAGATACCACTTTCTGAAGTTGTTTTTGATTTCTTTGATCAACTTAAATCCAACACTAAAGGTTATGCTTCATTTGATTATGAATTTATTGAAAATAAAGAAAGTAACTTAGTGAAAATGGACATCCTACTTAATGGGGATAAAGTTGATGCTTTAAGCTTTATTGTCCATAAAGACTTTGCATACGAACGTGGAAAAGCATTAGTTGAAAAATTAAAAACGCTTATACCACGTCAACAATTTGAAGTACCTGTACAAGCAGCTATTGGCCAAAAAATTGTTGCAAGAACAAACATCAAATCAATGGGTAAAAATGTATTATCTAAATGTTATGGTGGGGATATTAGCCGTAAACGTAAGTTACTTGAAAAACAAAAAGCAGGTAAGGCTAAAATGAAAGCCGTTGGTAGTGTTGAAATTCCTCAAGATGCTTTCCTAGCTGTACTAAAAATGGATGATGAATAGAACATAAAAGAGGTCGAGACGAATATAAATTGGTAGATATCATAACAATAATGAATATTATTGATAAAGAAGCTACTAACTTATATTACAAAGTCTCAATCTCTTTTTTAAGTTATAAAAAGGGGTGTAACATTGGAAGTTAAAAGTGCGTACATACACATACCTTTTTGTGTGAGAATTTGTACTTATTGTGATTTCAATAAATATTTTATTGATAAACAGCCAGTAGATGAATACATTGCTGCCTTAATAAAAGAAATGTCATTTAGTAAAACAAAACAACTAGAGACAATGTACGTTGGAGGAGGCACACCCACTGCACTAAGTGAAATGCAATTAGAACGTTTATTACAAGCGATAAATTCAAAATTCTCGATAAATGGCGAATTTAGTTTTGAAGCAAATCCAGATGAACTTACTTTAAATAAAGTTAAGTTACTTAAACAGTATGGTGTTAATCGAATTTCAATGGGTGTGCAAACGTTTAAACCTGAGTTATTAAAAATATTAGGACGAACGCATAACACTCAAGATATCTATAATGCAGTAAATAATGCTAGGAAAGCTGGTATTAATTCAATAAGTCTTGATTTAATGTACCATTTACCTGAACAAACGATAGATGATTTTGCAGATAGTTTAAACCAAGCAATTAATATGGATATTGACCATATTTCAAGTTACGGTTTAATACTTGAACCAAAGACACAGTTTTATAATATGTATCGTAAAGGGAAATTGAAATTACCGAATGAAGACTTAGGCGCTGAAATGTACCAATACCTAATGAAAACATTAAATCAAACCGACTTTAAACAATATGAAATTTCCAACTTTGCTAAAACTAATCATGAATCCGATCATAATAAAGTGTATTGGTTTAATGAGGAATATTACGGATTCGGAGCAGGTGCAAGTGGATATGTTGAAGGTGAACGCTATACAAATTTAAATCCAGTTCGCCACTATATTGATGCTATTAATAATGGAAAACGACCTGTTTTAACCTCTAGTTGTCCAACCTTGAACGAAAAGATGGAAGAAGAAATGTTTTTAGGCTTGAGAATGAATCAAGGAGTCAATCGTGAACGTTTCAAGTTAAAATTTGGTCAAACATTAGATGACATATTTGGAGAAACAATATATGATTTGAAATCAAAACAACTTTTGATTGAAACGGACGGAAACATATCACTTACTGAAAGAGGAAAGGTTATAGGCAACGAAGTATTTGAAGCTTTCTTATTAAATTAATAAAAAATCCAAAAAGTAAAGCTTTAACGTTGACTTACTTTGACCAATTTGATAAATTATAATTAGCACTTAGGACAAAAGAGTGCTAATGAGGTGAAAACATGATTACACAAAGACAATTAAGCATTTTAAATGCAATTGTTGAAGATTATGTTGATTTAGGACAACCTATAGGTTCTAAAGCTTTAATTGATAGACATCATTTAGATGTCAGTCCTGCAACAATAAGGAATGAGATGAAGCAACTTGAAGATTTGAACTTTTTAGAGAAGACGCATTCTTCTTCAGGGCGTTCACCTTCCGAAGAAGGGTTTAGACTTTATGTCGATCAATTGTTAAAACAAACCTCTCGTCAAAACAAAAATAAAATACAACGTTTAAATCAACTATTAATTGAGAATCACTATGATATTTCTTCAGCATTAAGTTACTTTGCAAATGAGTTATCAATGAAATCTCATTATGCAACATTAGTTGTTCGTCCAAAACATAGTGAAGAAATGATTAATAATGTTCATTTAATTAAGGCAAATGATTCAATCATGATTTTAGTAATTATTTATAATTCTGGTCATGTTGAGCATTTTCACTTGAATTCTGCACTTGAGTTATCATCCGATAGATTAATCGCCATTTCTAATTTTATTAGTAATAATAATATAGAAATAAGCGGTAAACTATCAGATAAAATTCGTTCTTTCGCCAACTCAAATGAAGAAAATCAATTCATTAATGACATTGTTAAGATGATAAATTCTCATATTAGCAAACAAAGTAATAGCATTTTCTTAGGTGGAAAGGTTAAACTAATTGATGCGTTAAATGAATCTAATGTTTCGTCAATTCAACCAATTTTGCAATATCTAGAATCTGAAAGAATCACTGAATTACTACAGACAATTTCAACTAATGATATTAACGTTAAGATTGGAAAAGAGATTGATGAAAGCCTTAGTGATATATCGATTGTAACGAGTCAATATCACTTCGACAATTCATTGAAAGGTCAAATTGCGGTTATTGGACCTACAGCAATGCGTTATCAGAATGTGATTCAATTACTTAACCAAATATGGTGATTTTAATTGTAATTATATTGGAGGGTAAAAAATGACAGAAAAAGATGAATCAGTAAAAAGTAATTCTGAATATACTGAAGAACAAGAAGTAAAGAATGAAGACACATCAACAGTTGAAAATGTTGAAGATACTACTTCTGATAGTGATAATTCATCTAACGACAGTTCGAACGAAGAAAGTTCTGAAGAAACTGCAGTTGATCCTAAAGATGAAGAAATTCAGCAATTACAATTAAAAGCTAATGAAAATGAAGAAAAATATTTAAGATTATATGCTGAATTCGAAAATTATAAAAGACGAATTCAGAAAGAAAATGAAACAAATAAAACTTATCAATCTCAACGTGTTTTAACGGATATTTTACCAACGATTGATAATATTGAACGCGCACTACAAATTGAAGGTGATGATGAATCATTTAAATCACTTCAAAAAGGTGTTCAAATGGTACACGAAAGTTTACTAAGAGCACTTAAAGATAATGGTTTAGAAGAAATTGAATCTGAAGGTCAAGCTTTTGACCCTAACTTCCACCAGGCTGTTGTTCAAGATGATAATCCAGATTTCAAATCTGGTGATATTACTCAAGAACTACAAAAAGGTTATAAGTTAAAAGATAGAGTATTGAGACCATCTATGGTAAAAGTAAATCAATAAATTGACGAAAAATACCATATATTAAATTTTAAAATTGGAGGAATTTTATTATGAGTAAAGTAATCGGTATTGACTTAGGAACAACAAATTCATGTGTAGCTGTTTTAGAAGGCGATGAACCTAAAGTAATTCAAAACCCAGAAGGTGCTAGAACAACTCCATCAGTTGTGGCATTCAAAAATGGTGAAACACAAGTCGGTGAAGTAGCAAAACGACAAGCTATCACTAACCCAAATACTGTACAATCAATAAAACGTCATATGGGTACTGACTATAAAGTAGATATTGAAGGTAAATCTTATAAACCTCAAGAAATTTCAGCTATGGTATTACAAAACCTTAAAAACACTGCTGAAAGTTATTTAGGTGACAAAGTAGATAAAGCTGTTATTACAGTTCCTGCATATTTCAATGATGCTGAACGTCAAGCAACTAAAGATGCTGGTAAAATTGCTGGTTTAGAAGTTGAGCGTATTATCAACGAACCTACTGCAGCTGCATTAGCATACGGTTTAGATAAAACTGATCAAGATCAAAAAGTATTAGTATTTGACTTAGGTGGCGGTACTTTTGACGTATCAATTCTTGAATTAGGTGACGGTGTATTCGAAGTACTATCAACTGCAGGTGACAACAAACTTGGTGGTGATGACTTTGACCAAGTAATTATTGACTACTTAGTATCAGAATTCAAAAAAGAAAATGGCGTAGATTTATCTCAAGATAAAATGGCGTTACAACGTTTAAAAGACGCTGCAGAAAAAGCTAAAAAAGACTTATCTGGCGTTTCACAAACTCAAATTTCATTACCATTTATTTCAGCTGGTGAAAGTGGTCCATTACACTTAGAAATTAGTCTTACTCGTTCTAAATTTGAAGAATTAGCTGATTCATTAATCAGAAGAACTATGGAACCAACTCGTCAAGCATTAAAAGACGCTGGTTTATCAACTTCTGAAATTGACGAAGTTATTCTTGTAGGTGGTTCAACACGTATCCCAGCAGTTCAAGAAGCTGTTAAAAAAGAAATTGGTAAAGATCCTCATAAAGGTGTAAACCCAGACGAAGTAGTAGCAATGGGTGCTGCAATTCAAGGTGGCGTTATCACTGGTGATGTTAAAGATGTTGTGTTATTAGACGTAACACCATTATCATTAGGTATTGAAATTATGGGTGGACGTATGAATACGTTGATCGAACGTAATACTACAATCCCAACTTCAAAATCTCAAGTTTATTCAACTGCAGCTGACAATCAACCAGCAGTGGATATTCACGTATTGCAAGGTGAACGTCCAATGGCATCTGATAACAAAACTTTAGGAAGATTCCAATTAACTGACATTCCACCGGCTCCACGTGGTGTGCCACAAATCGAAGTAACATTTGATATTGATAAAAATGGTATCGTAAATGTTACTGCGAAAGACTTAGGTACTAATAAAGAACAAAATATTACTATTCAATCAAGCTCTGCGCTTTCTGATGAAGAAATCGATCGTATGGTTAAAGATGCCGAAGAAAACGCTGAAGCAGATAAAAAACGTCGTGAAGAAGTAGATTTAAGAAATGAAGCAGATAGCTTAGTATTCCAAGTTGAAAAAACAATTACTGACCTTGGCGACAATATTAGTGAAGAAGATAAATCTAATGCGGAAAGCAAAAAAGATGCTTTAAAATCTGCGCTTGAAGGACAAGACATCGAAGATATTAAAGCGAAAAAAGAAGAACTTGAAAAAGTAATTCAAGATTTATCAGCAAAAGTATATCAACAAGCTCAACAAGCTCAGCAACAAGCACAAGACGGTGCTCAACAAACTCAAAACGATAGCAATGTTGAAGATGCTGAATTTAAAGAAGTTAATGATGATGAAGATAAAAAATAATTGCTAACCGTTTGTAAAGTATGCTTTAATTAGCAAACTATTATGAATGTAAGCCAAAAAGTCAAAGTCAATTGAACATTGGCTTTGACTTTTTCTTTTATAACTTCGTTCTTTTAAACCTAGTTAATAATTAAGTTAAGGGAGAGATGATTGTGGCTAAAAGAGACTATTATGAAGTCCTAGGTGTAAGTAAAGATGCATCTAAAGATGAAATCAAAAAAGCATATCGTAAATTATCAAAAAAATATCACCCTGATATCAATAAAGAAGAGGGTGCAGATGAGAAATTTAAAGAGATTTCAGAAGCTTACGAAGTCCTAAGCGATGATAATAAAAAAGCAAATTATGACCAATTTGGTCACGACGGACCTCAAGGTGGTTTTGGTGGTCAAGGATTTAGTGGCCAAGACTTTAGTGGATTTGGTGGAGGTGGATTTGAAGACATCTTCAGTTCATTCTTTGGTGGCTCACGTCAAAGAGATCCTAATGCACCAAGAAAAGGTGATGATCTACAATATACAATGACACTAGAATTTGAAGAAGCTGTATTTGGGACTAAAAAAGAAATCTCAATTCGTAAAGATGTGACATGTCACACTTGTAATGGCGATGGTGCTAAACCAGGTACTAGTAAAAAAACATGTAGTTATTGTAATGGGGCAGGTCACGTGTCAGTTGAGCAAAATACAATTTTAGGCCGTGTACGAACGCAACAAACATGTCCAAAATGTGATGGAACAGGTCAAGAATTCGAAGAACCATGCCCAACTTGTCATGGTAAAGGTACAGAAAATAAAACAGTTAAATTAGAAGTAACTGTACCTGAAGGTGTAGATAATGACCAACAAATTAGACTTGCTGGCGAAGGAACACCAGGAGAAAACGGCGGACCACATGGCGACTTGTATGTCGTATTTAGGGTCAAACCATCTGATAAATTTGAACGTGACGGAGACGATCTTTATTACAATTTAGATGTTAGTTTCCCTCAGGCTTCTCTTGGGGATGAAATAAAAGTTCCAACACTCAATGGTAATGTTATGTTGACAATTCCTTCTGGCACTCAAACTGGTAAACAGTTCCGATTAAAAGATAAAGGTGTCAAAAATGTTCATGGATATGGTCATGGTGATTTATTTGTTAATATTAAAGTAGTTACACCTACAAAACTAACAGATAGACAAAAAGAAATAATGAGAGAGTTTGCTGAATTAAATGGTGAATCGATTGAAGAACAACCATCTAATTTTAAAGACAGAGCACGCAAATTCTTTAAAGGAGAATAACCGAATGAACTGGACAGAACTTTCGATTGTTGTAAACCATGAAGTTGAACCTTTAGTAACTGATATATTAGAAAATTATGGATCAAATGGTGTTGTAATTGAAGATTCTAATGATTTAATTAATCAACCTGCCGATAAATTCGGTGAAATTTATGAACTGAAACAAGAAGATTATCCTGAAAAAGGTGTCCGATTAAAAGCTTATTTCAACGAATTAAAGTTTGATGATTCTCTAAGAAATAAAATTAAGACAGCTGTTACTAACCTTGAAAATATTGATTCAACTGTTTTAAATTTTTCTGAGCAAACTATAGCTGAAGTAGATTGGGAGAACGAGTGGAAAAATTATTTTCATCCCTTTAGAGCCTCAGAAAAATTCACAATTGTGCCAAGTTGGGAACAATACACTAAAGAAGATGATTCTGAAATGTGTATTGAATTAGACCCAGGTATGGCATTTGGAACTGGAGATCATCCAACAACAAGCATGTGTCTAAAAGCAATTGAGACCTATGTTGATTCTGACAATTCCGTCATTGATGTTGGAACAGGTTCTGGTATATTAAGTATTGCCAGTCATTTACTTGGAGTTAAAAGAATTAAAGCTTTGGATATTGATGAATTGGCTGTTAACGTTGCTAAAGAAAACTTTGCTAAAAATCATTGTGAAGATGCAATTGAAGCTGTACCAGGAAACTTATTAAAGAATGAAACTGAAAAATTTGATATTGTTATTGCAAATATTTTAGCTCATATTATTGAAGATATGATTGAAGATGCTTATAATACTCTAAATAAAGATGGTTATTTTATAACATCAGGCATTATAGAGGAAAAACATAAACAAATATTAAATAAAATGCAAAATGTTGGATTTGATATTAAATCAGTAAATCATGACAATGGTTGGGTATGTATTGTAGGTCAGAAAGTGAGTGAATAATTTGCAAAGATACTTTATCGATCAAAACGCTGATGAAAGTCAGCGTTTTTTTATAACAAATAAAGAAGATATACATCATATTACTAATGTGATGAGAAATACAATTGGTAATCAGATTATTATAACATTTAAAGATAAAATAGTTTTTAAATCGGAAATTATTACTATTGAAAATGAATCAATTGAAATTAAACTAATAGAGCAGATTGATATCAATTCAGAGTTACCAGTACAAGTTACTATATGTAGTGGATTAATTAAAGCCGATAAATATGAATGGCTAATTCAAAAAGCTACTGAATTAGGTGCTGATAGTTTTATAGTTGTAGAAATGGACAGATCTGTAGTAAAACTTACCCCAAATAAAGTTCAAAAAAAATTAGAACGCTGGCAAAAGATTATTAAAGAGGCTGCTGAACAAAGTTATCGCTTAATTATTCCTAATATAATTTTTAAGTCGAATTTAAATGAGATTTATGATACTATTAATCATTATGACTATATCTTGTTAGCATACGAAGATGAAGCAAAACGTGGTGAAGTTAGTCTTTTTAAAGAAACCTTGAAAAAGTTTAAAACTAACGATCGTATTTTATTAATATTTGGTCCTGAAGGCGGCTTTTCAGAAAAAGAAATCACTTTATTAAATGAAACGAGTTTCAATGTTGGTTTAGGACCTCGAATTTTACGGGCAGAAACGGCGCCACTTTACGCTTTAAGTGCTATCAGTTATGAAAATGAATTAATGGGGTGAATATTATGTCAACAGTTGCGTTTCACACATTGGGTTGCAAAGTAAACCATTATGAAACTGAAGCAATTTGGCAATTATTTAAAGACGCTAATTATGACAGAGTTGATTTTGAAACTAATGCAGACGTCTTCGTAATCAACACTTGTACAGTAACAAATACTGGAGATAAAAAAAGTAGACAAATAATTAGAAGAGCAATTCGACAAAATCCAGACGCAGTGGTATGTGTGACAGGGTGTTATGCTCAGACATCTTCTGCAGAAATCATGGAAATTCCTGGCGTAGATGTAGTGGTGGGTACACAGGATAGACATAAACTATTAGACTATATCCAACAGTTCAGAGAAGAACGTCAACCAATCAATGGTGTTGGAAATATCATGAAAAATCGTACGTATGAAGAATTAGATGTACCATATTTTACTGATAGAACAAGAGCTTCACTAAAGATCCAAGAAGGGTGTAATAATTTCTGTACATTTTGTATCATACCATGGGCGCGTGGACTAATGCGTTCACGTAATCCAGAAAAAGTGGTTGAACAAGCTACTCAATTAGTTAACGCTGGTTATAAAGAAATTGTTTTAACAGGTATTCATACCGGTGGCTATGGTCAAGATTTAAAAGATTATAATTTGGCACAGTTACTCCGTGATTTAGAAGAAATTGATGGACTTGAACGAATTAGAATTTCTTCTATTGAAGCCAGTCAATTAACTGATGAGGTCATAGATGTTCTAAAACGTTCAAATAAAGTTGTTAGACATTTACATGTTCCATTACAATCAGGTTCAGATACTGTTTTAAAACGAATGAGACGTAAATATACTATGGAACATTTTTCAGAAAGAATCACGAAATTACATGATGCGCTACCAAATTTAGCTGTTACAAGCGATGTTATAGTTGGATTTCCAGGTGAAACGGAAGAAGAATTCCAAGAAACTTATGATTTTATTGTTAAACACAAATTCTCTGAATTACATGTCTTCCCTTATTCAGCTAGAATTGGTACACCTGCTGCTCGTATGGATGATCAAATTGATGAAACTATCAAAAATGAACGTGTGCATAAATTAATCACGTTAAGTGATCAATTAGCTAAAGAATATGCCTCTAAATTTGAAGATGAAGTTTTAGAAGTTATTCCTGAAGAAGCTGGTGAGATAGAAGGAACATTGGTGGGATATGCTGACAACTATATGAAAGTACAATTTGAAGGCAATGACTCTTTAATCGGTCAAATTGTAAAAGTAAAAATCGCTAAAGCTGATTATCCTATTAATAAAGGTAAAGTCGTGAGAATTGTGGAACACGCAACGAACAAATCTGAAGAAGGTGTATTATTATAATTTTTAAAATTTATAATAATTTGGAATTGACCATAATAAATTCATATATTATACTAAGTAAAGCATAGTTGTATCTTACTATGCAATGACTTTAAAGTTCCGTTGATATTTGGAGGGAGGGAAATACAGATGTCTAAAACAGTAGTACGTAAAAATGAATCACTTGAAGATGCATTACGTAGATTTAAACGTTCAGTATCTAAAAGTGGTACTATCCAAGAAGTACGTAAACGTGAATTTTACGAAAAACCAAGTGTTAAACGTAAAAAGAAATCAGAAGCAGCACGTAAACGTAAATTCAAATAATTAATAACTCTGTTGACTCCCTCAACAAGAATATTAATTATATATATGCTCTCGATTAGTTAAACTAGTCGAGAGCTTTTTTATGTTAAAGATTCTACTATCACTATTATAACTAAGTGTATTCATGTATAATCGAAATTGAGAGCGAGGTGAAATTGTGAACTATTTCAATGCAATACATACAGTTATCAATTCCATTTTAACTACTAATAATTTATTCAATAATCTATCTCAGATTGTAACGAGTCCATTAATATCACTTATATTAACGTGTATCATTTTTTTAGGCTTTTTATATCAATTGTATTCGAAGCGTATTAATTTTGCAGGAATTATCGCAATGCTTGCACTTTTAATTCTCTTCCTCGGCTTTTTAATTAACGGTGATGTTAATCTTATTTCTGTATTGCTATTCTTCGTTGGAGCAATACTCGTTATTATCGAATTATTTGTCATTGGCGCAATCATAGGTATTATTGGCATATCATTGATTATACTTAGCATCATTATGTTAGGAGATAACATTCTTCTAATGCTATTAAATGTTGTGATTGCATCAATATTGGCAATTATTGAATGGGTGATATTAGTGAAATGGTTTAAAAGGAAAATTCCATTTTTAGATAAAGTTGTGTTAAAAGATTCTACTAATTCAGAAGCAGGATATAGATCTCACGATGATCGTTCTCATTTAGTTGGTCAAACAGCTCGTACTGTGACAGATTTAAGACCTGCAGGAATTATAACGCTTGATAATGAAAGAATAGATGCCGTATCAGATGGCGCTTTTATTTTAAGAAATAAGGAAGTTAAAATTCTTGAGGTAGAAGGATCTAGAGTTGTTGTTAGAGAAATTGAAAATACATAGAGGAGTGGTTAAATGTTTGGATTAGGCATTATAGTTATAGCAGTTATCATTGTTATTGCTTTACTAGTGTTATTCTCATTTGTCCCAGTAGGACTTTGGATATCAGCAATTGCTGCTGGAGTTAAAGTAGGTATTGGAACATTAGTAGGTATGAGATTACGTCGAGTATCACCGCGTAAGGTAATTGGTCCATTAATTAAAGCACATAAAGCAGGTTTGAACCTTACAACAAATCAATTAGAATCACATTACTTAGCAGGTGGTAATGTAGATAGAGTAGTCGACGCTAATATTGCTGCTCAACGTGCAGATATTAACTTACCATTCGAACGTGGTGCAGCTATTGACTTAGCTGGACGTGACGTTCTTGAAGCAGTTCAAATGTCTGTAAACCCTAAAGTAATTGAGACACCGTTTATTACTGGTGTTGCAATGAACGGTATAGAAGTAAAAGCGAAAGCTAGAATTACTGTACGTGCAAACATCTCTCGTTTAGTTGGTGGTTCCGGAGAAGAAACAATCATTGCTCGTGTAGGTGAAGGTATTGTTTCTACTATTGGTTCAAGTGAGCATCATACACAAGTACTTGAGAACCCTGATAACATTTCTAAGACTGTCTTAAGTAAAGGTCTTGATTCAGGTACAGCCTTCGAAATTTTATCTATTGATATCGCTGACGTAGATATTGGCAAAAATATCGGTGCTGACTTACAAACAGAACAAGCACTTGCAGATAAGAATATTGCACAAGCTAAAGCTGAAGAACGTCGTGCTATGGCCGTAGCTTCTGAACAAGAAATGAAAGCGCGTGTTCAAGAAATGCGTGCTAAAGTGGTTGAAGCAGAATCTGAAGTTCCACTTGCGATGGCAGAAGCATTACGTGAAGGCAATTTGGGTGTCAAAGATTACTACAATTTAAAAAACGTAGAGGCTGACACTGGCATGAGAAATGCGATAAACAAACGTACTGAACAAAATGAAGATGAATCACCAAAGTAAAATTTAAGGGGTGATTAGATGAATATTGGTATTATAATTTTTATAATATCCATAATTGTTACAGGTATTAGTGCGATGAGGGATAAAAGTCATGAACATAGAAAAAATCAAAGACCCCCTCATCCAAAAAAGTCAACTTCTGACAAAAAAGAAACTCATGAAAAAGGGTTTTTTGAGCAAATTGAAGAAGCATTTAGTGAGTTAGAAAAGGAATTTACAAACGAAGATAAAACAACTAACCAACAAAAGAAAGATAAACAAACTAACACTAAACGTGTTTATCAGGATCAAAAACTTGAAAAAGAAATCGAAAAAGAGAGCGTACCAGAGGAATTAGAGCGTTCTGCAAGACAACGTGGCAGAGTTGAAAGAGAAACACGTCAATCTGCCAATTCACGCGAGAGCAATAGAGACTCGAATAAACTTCAAAAAGAATTAGAAAAACAACTTGTAGACGATTTATATAACGTACGTACAGAAATCGACCGTGAAAAAGAAAAACAACTTTCTAGAATTGAAAATAATGCAAGAGCTATTATCAATGATAAAAATCTATCTGAACGTACCAAACGCTATAGATTAAAACAATTGTTAAATAGTAAAGCAATAGAACAAGATATGACACATCAAAGTTTTCAGTTTGATAATGATCCTGTTGTAAATGGTATTCTATGGCAAGAAATTCTCAATAAACCTAAACAATTATAATTTGAAGAAATGTTATTATTTTATAATTAAAGATTATATTTAACCCGAATTTCATTTTTAAATGATTTTCGGGTTGTTTTATTTAATTAAAAAGAAAAGGCTCATATTACAATTTAATAAATCAGCACATAAAGCCAATTAAATTTGTATACTTTAACAGACTTTAGTAAAATTTAAATGAAAGTAAATTTACTAAACTCAATTAAGTTTTATTTTTTTGAAGATTAACAAATCATGTTTAATTTTTGAATCTTAAGTGAAACTGATATAATCAAAAGATTTTACATTGTTTAAGTGAAAAGGAGCGCTTGTATGCCAGGAATAATTCAAATAGACGATATTAACCATTCTCAAGCATTAATTGGTAATAATGATGAACATATTAATGCGATTGAGGAGGCATTTGATGTCGAAATACATGCTCGTGGCCAAGAAATAGCAGTCAAAGGCCAAAAAATAGAGCCTGTAGAAAAGTCAGAATTAGTTCTTAAAAGTTTATTAAAAGTAATTGAAATGGGTAACACAATTACATTAAAAGATGTAGAAGCTGCAATAAAAATGGCTAAAAATGATACAATACATCACCTTATTGATTTATATGACGAAGAAATTACAAAAGATGCTTACGGAAAAACTATTAGAGCAAAAACTATGGGACAAAGACTATATGTTAATGCAATGAAGAATAATGACTTAGTCTTTGGCATTGGGCCTGCAGGTACTGGTAAAACTTTTTTAGCAGTGGTATATGCAGCTAAACAACTAAGAAAGGGCTCAGTAAAACGTATTGTATTAACAAGACCAGCTGTAGAAGCAGGAGAGTCTCTTGGATTTTTACCCGGTGATTTAAAAGAAAAAGTAGACCCTTATTTAAGACCTCTTTATGACGGATTAAACACTGTATTAGGAAGAGAACAAACTGCCCGATTTATAGAGAGAGGTACTATTGAAATTGCGCCTTTAGCCTATATGCGTGGTCGTACACTTGATGATGCGTTTGTAATTTTAGATGAAGCTCAAAATACAACGCATGCTCAAATGAAAATGTTCTTAACACGACTTGGGTTTAGTTCTAAAATGGTAGTAACAGGAGATCAAACTCAAATCGATTTACCAAAAGGTGTTAAAAGTGGATTAAAAGAAGCTGTCAAAAAATTACATGGTGTCAAAGGAATTAATATTATGCAATTAGATCAAAGTGATGTTGTAAGACACCCATTAGTAAGTAAAATAATTGATCGCTATGAAGGAGACATTTAAATGTTTACAATTGATTTTAATGATCATACAGACCTGGTAAATGAATCTTGGTATCATCAGATTGAAGATTTACTAAATTTTGCTAAAGAACAAGAGCAAATTAACGAGGATGCTGAACTTTCAGTCACATTCGTAGATAAAAATGAAATTCAAGAAATAAATAAAACTTATCGCGATAAAGATAAAGTAACAGATGTTATTTCATTCGCTCTTGAAGAAGACGAACCAGAAATTGTTGGACTAGATATGCCTAGAGTTCTTGGTGATATTATTATCTGCACTAATGTAGCTGAAGAGCAAGCTGACTCATTTGGGCATTCATTTGAAAGAGAACTTGGATTTTTAGCGCTTCATGGATTTTTACATTTATTAGGTTATGATCATATGAATGAAGAAGATGAGAAAGTAATGTTTAGCCGTCAAGACACTATACTAAACGCATATGGATTGACTAGAGATTAAACATATTAAACGTTTTAAACATACGTATGATGGGTTAAAAACGCTTCTTCTAAAAGATCATAATTATTTACTACATATCATTATTGCTTTTATAACAATTATTTTAGGTTATATTTATCAATTGAGTGCTATAGAATGGTTATTTATATTATTAGCCATCTTTTTAGTATTAACCTTAGAAGCAGTTAATACTGCAATTGAATGTGTAGTTGATTTAGTTACAATGGATTATCATGAACTTGCTAAACAAGCTAAAGATATTGCCGCATTTAGTGTTATGTTGGTATCAATATTTGCTTTAATAACTGGATTAGTTGTATTTTTACCTCATATTTTCTAACTATAAAGGGGATGTTTAAATGACTTATCAATCACATTATTTTCAAGAAGCTAGAGAGGCTCAGAGCCGTGCGTATGTACCATATAGCAACTTTAAAGTAGGTGCTTATTTAAAGACCAAAGACGGCCGTACGTTCTATGGCGCTAATGTTGAAAATGCAGCTTACCCTGCTACCATTTGTGCTGAACGTTCTAGTTTAGTGGCCGCAATTTCTGAAGGTTATCGACCTGGAGATTTTGAATCAATAACAGTAACTGTTGATTCTGAAAAACCTTCTTCTCCTTGCGGAACTTGTAGACAGGTACTTAAAGAATTATGCGATGATGATATGCCGGTATATATGACAAACCATAAAGGGGAATTACTTGAGTCAACTGTGGGTGATTTATTACCACATGGCTTTTCAGGAAAGGATTTAGAATAAATGACAGAACATAAGTCAGGATTTGTATCAATAATAGGAAGACCGAATGTAGGAAAATCTACATTTATGAATAGAGTTATTGGCCATAAAATTGCAATTATGTCCGACAAGGCTCAAACAACTCGAAATAAAATTCAAGGTGTAATGACTAGAAATGATGCGCAAATCATATTTTTAGACACACCAGGTATTCATAAGCCTAAACACAAATTAGGTGATTATATGATGCGTGTTGCAAAAAATACTCTATCTGAAATTGATGCAATCATGTTCATGGTTAACGTCAATGAAGAAATTGGTCGTGGCGATGAATATATCATGGAAATGCTAAAGAATGTTAAGACACCCGTTTTCTTAGTATTAAATAAAATCGATTTAGTTCATCCTGATGCTTTAATGCCAAGAATAGAACAATATCAAAAATACATGAATTTTACTGAAATTGTACCAATATCTGCATTAGAAGGACTAAATGTCGACCATTTTATAGATGTGCTAAAAACATATTTACCTGAAGGTCCAAAATACTATCCGGATGATCAAATCTCAGATCACCCTGAACAGTTTGTAGTCAGTGAAATCATACGTGAGAAAATTTTACATTTAACTAGTGAAGAAATCCCGCATGCAATAGGCGTAAATGTAGATAGAATGATTAAAGAAAATGACGAGCGTGTTAGAGTTGAAGCTACTATTTATGTTGAGAGAGACTCACAAAAAGGTATTGTTATCGGTAAAGGCGGCAAAAAACTAAAAGAAGTCGGTAAAAGAGCAAGACATGATATTGAAATGTTACTAGGCTCAAAAGTTTATTTAGAACTTTGGGTAAAAGTTCAAAAAGATTGGAGAAATAAAGTTAATTTTATTCGTCAAATGGGATATATTGAAGATCAAGATTAAACTTATTTGATTTTAGAAAGGTCGTGAAACTATGCTCGAAAAGCAAAAAGGTATCATCATAAAGTCCGTAGATTATGGAGAATCTGATAAAATTATTACAATATTAAACGAGCATGGTGCAAAAATACCATTAATGGTTAGACGAGCTAAAAAATCAAAAACAGGTTTACAAGCCCATACGCAACTATTTGTGTATGGCTTATTTATTTATAATAAATGGAAAGGTATGGGTACATTAAGTTCAGTTGATGTTATCAATCAATATTATGATTTACGTTTAGATATATTTAATAGTAGTTATGCTACGTTATGTACAGAGGCAATTGAACGTTCTATGGATAATGATGACATTTCACCATTCCATTACAAACTTTTACACTTCGTACTTGAAAAGATCTCAAATGGTGATTCAGCTCAATTAATGTCAATTATAGTTCTTTTAAAATGTATGAATCGTTTTGGGTTTACAGCATTTTTTAATCACTCAGCTATTTCAAATAGCTATGATCAATCAAAATTAGTTGCGTATAGTTTTGTATATGATGGAACTATTCTTGAATCAGAATTATATAAAGACCCACATGCCTTTCGAATATCTAACAAAACGTTATACTTATTAGATGTTTTACAAAAATTACCCATTGATAAAATGAATCAATTTAACATTAGTCAAGAAATATTAGATGAAATGTCTGAATTAATATTATTAATCTATAAAGAATATGCAGGCATGTACTTTAAAGGTCAAAAGCTAATTAACCAACTTAAACGTATAGAATATTAATATACAACAATACTCACACTTAAAACCCCACCACAAAGAAATTTGAGGTGGGGTTAGTACTAATTATTCATTTTTTATTAGAATGCCACTTTTTCTGCTAAAAATGTTTCTAACTCTGAAATAGGCATACGCACTTGTTCCATTGAATCACGGTCACGTACTGTAACTTGATTATCTTCTAATGAGTCAAAATCAAATGTAATACAATATGGTGTACCAATTTCATCTTGTCTACGGTAACGTTTACCAATTGATTGAGACTCGTCAAAATCAATTGCAAATTTAGAACTTAATTGTTCGAAAATCTTAATAGCTTCTTCAGATAATTTTTTACTTAATGGTAAAACAGCCGCTTTATAAGGTGCTAGAGCAGGGTGGAAATGCATCACTGTACGAGCATCTTTGCTTCCTTCAACACCTTCTTCTTCATATGCATCACATAAGAATGCTAATGTAACACGATCAGCACCAAGAGATGGTTCAATACAGTATGGAACATACTTTTCGTTTGTTTCAGGGTCGTGATATTTAAAGTCTTCACCTGAATGTTCACTATGTTTTTTCAAGTCAAAGTCAGTACGGCTTGCGATACCCCATAATTCACCCCAACCAAATGGGAAGCGATATTCGATATCTGTCGTAGCATTAGAGTAATGAGATAACTCTTCTTCGTCATGGTCACGTAATCTCATGTTTTCTTCATTGATATTTAAATCTTTTAACCATTGACTAGCAAATGTTTTCCAATAATTTTGCCATTCAATTTCTTCACCAGGTTTACAGAAGAATTCCAATTCCATTTGTTCGAATTCTCTAGTTCTGAAGATGAAGTTTCCTGGTGTAATTTCATTACGGAATGACTTACCAATTTGGCCAATACCAAATGGTAATTTTTTACGCATAGAACGTTGCACGTTTTTGTAATTCACAAAAATACCTTGTGCTGTTTCTGGTCTTAAGAAGATTTCATTTGTAGAATCTTCTGTAACACCTTGGAATGTTTTAAACATAAGATTAAATTGACGAATATCTGTCCAATTAGCAGTTCCACTTACCGGACACACAATACCTTCATCATCAATAATACGTTTCATTTCATCGAAACTCAAACCATCAGCGATAAAGTTTTCGTCGCCTTTTTCTTTTTGCATGTAATCTTCAATTAATTTATCTGCTCGATAACGAATCTTACTATCTTTATTGTCAATCATAGGATCATTAAAGTTACCTAAGTGACCTGAAGCTTCCCAAGTTTTAGGATTCATTAAAATTGCAGCATCAATACCAACATTAAATGGTGATTGAGTTATGAACTTCTGCCACCATGCTTTTTTTACGTTATTTTTTAATTCAA
This sequence comes from Staphylococcus haemolyticus, assembly GCF_006094395.1. Classification (NCBI taxonomy): domain Bacteria; kingdom Bacillati; phylum Bacillota; class Bacilli; order Caryophanales; family Staphylococcaceae; genus Staphylococcus; species Staphylococcus haemolyticus. The sequence goes on from NZ_CP035291.1 coordinate 1,303,937, forward strand.
CACCTAATGGGCCATAATCCCATGTATTTGATAATCCACCATAAATATCACTACCAGGAAATACAAATCCTCTGTGTTTCGCTAATGATACAATTGTTTCCATATCTTTAACCATATAATCTCTCCTTATTTAATACATAAAAACGCCCCAAGACAATAAATAAATGTATTAATTACATTTATCATTATCTTGGGACGAGTTAATTTATTATACTATATTGTTTTAATATAGTTGATACCTTAATAACCCGCGGTTCCACCCAAATTAGTGTAGCCACTCTCTTTTATAAAGTTTTAATATTAGCCAAATTAAAATTGTTAAGCTTACACCATCCTTAACTCGCTTACTATTAGTTTAATAGATTGATTATTTAATAGCAAGAAATTATATGTATTTGTAGCTACATTAATAAATAGGTATAATAGACGTGAATAAAAAAGGGGTGAAGACCTATAGAACTTAGTAAAAGACAAGAGCAAATCATTGAAATAGTCAAAAGCGGTGGACCAATCACTGGAGAACACATTGCCGAAAAATTAGATTTAACGCGTGCTACTCTAAGACCTGACCTAGCAATTTTAACTATGTCCGGTTTTTTAGAAGCTAGACCTCGAGTTGGTTATTATTATTCAGGAAAATCTAAAAACAAATTAATGACCGATAAATTACGCCAATATGTTGTTAAAGACTATATGTCTCCACCAGTCATTGTAAAAGAAGATATGACTGTTTATGATGCAATTTGTACCATCTTTTTAGAAGACGCAGGCACTTTATTCATTACAAATGAGCATAATGATTTTATAGGCGTTTGTTCAAGAAAGGATTTGTTACGAGCATCTATGATTGGAGAGGATATTCATACAATGCCTATCAGTGTAAACATGTCTAGAATGCCTAACTTAACTTATTTAGAAGAAGATGAACTTATTATATATGCTGCAGATCAAATGATAGAAAAAGAAATCGACTCAATACCCATTGTGAAAAATAAAGGTAATAATAAATATCAAGTCACTGGTAGAATTTCAAAAACAACAATTGCAAAATTATTTGTATCATTATTTAAAGAATAGGTGGTAGAACGATGGAGAATATAAAGATAATCATCGCATCTGATTCAATTGGAGAAACTGCTGAATTAGTAGCAAGAGCATGTATTTCTCAATTCAATCCAAAGGAATGTAAACATGAATTTTTAAGGTATCCCTATATCGAGACAAAAGAGGACATTGATGAAGTTATTCAAGTAGCAAATGACAGAAATGCAATTATAGTTTATACGCTAGTTAAACCAGAAATGAAAACTTATATGGAAAGTAAGATAGGTACTAATAAGTTACGTTCTATTGATATTATGGGACCATTAATGGGCTATTTGAAAGATGCTTTTGAAGAGAATCCATATAATCAACCTGGTAGAGTCCATCGTTTAGATGACGCATATTTTAAGAAAATTGATGCAATTGAATTTGCGGTAAAATATGATGATGGAAAAGACCCTAAAGGATTACCTAAAGCGGATATAGTATTAATTGGTGTTTCAAGAACATCTAAAACTCCTTTATCTCAATATTTAGCCCATAAAAGTTATAAAGTAATGAACGTTCCAATTGTACCTGAAGTAACGCCACCGGACATGTTATTTGACATTGACTCATCAAAATGCATCGCTTTAAGAATTAGTGAAGAAAAATTAAATCGTATTAGAAAACAACGTTTGAAACAACTTGGATTAGGTGATTCAGCAAGATACGCTAATGAAATACGTATTAAAGAAGAGATTAAATACTTCGAAGATATCGTAGACAGAATTGGATGTGCAGTCATTGATGTATCAGATAAAGCAATTGAAGAAACAGCTAATGATGTTATTAACATAATCGAAAGCCAATCAAAATAGTTTTAATTTATCTTTAAACAAAGTATAATATTATGACTACAATTTATAGGTGATATATATTGCGTATTGAACAATCAGTAATTAATGAAATTAAAGATAAGACCGATATTTTGGATTTAGTAAGTGAATATGTAAAATTAGAAAAGAGAGGACGCAATTACATTGGTTTGTGTCCTTTTCATGATGAGAAGACTCCTTCGTTTACTGTATCTGAAGATAAACAAATTTGTCACTGCTTTGGTTGTAAAAAAGGTGGTAATGTCTTTCAATTTACTCAAGAGATAAAAGATTTATCATTTGTAGAGGCTGTAAAAGAGTTAGGAGAAAGAATTAACATTTCAGTTGATATTGGTAATAGTAGTGACTATACAAGTCAAATAGCATCGAATGATTTAACAATGATTGAGATGCATGAATTAATGCATGAATACTATCAATATGCTTTGCTTAAGACAGTAGAAGGTGAAGAGGCATTAAATTATCTAACAAAACGTGGTTTTACTGAAGAGCTTATTAAATCACGTGGTATTGGTTATGCTCCTAATCATACTCACTTTTGTCATGACTTTTTACAACAAAAAGGTTATGATATAGAACTCGCGTACGAAGCTGGTCTTTTATCGCGAAATGAAGAAAATTTCAGCTATTTTGATAGATTTAGAGATCGCATTATGTTCCCTTTAAATAATGCTCAGGGTCGTATTGTGGGCTATTCAGGTAGAACATACAATAATCAAGAACCTAAATACTTAAACAGCCCGGAAACACCCATATTTCAAAAGAGAAGATTATTATATAATCTTGATAATGCTAGAAAACATATACGAAAAAATGATGAAGCCATATTATTAGAAGGATTTATGGATGTAATTAAATCCGATTCATCAGGACTAAAACCAGTCATTGCAAGTATGGGAACAGCTATATCAGATGAACACATTACTGTTCTTAAAAAATTAACATCTCATATTACTCTAATGTTTGATGGTGATTTCGCTGGTCAAGAAGCAACAATTAAAACTGGGCAACACCTTCTACAACAAGGATTCAATGTTTTTGTTGTTCAATTACCTAAAGATATGGATCCAGATGAGTATATAACAAAATATGGTAATGAAAAATTTCTTGAATATGTAAATAATGAAAAGAAATCATTTATCATTTATAAAGTAAATAAACACAAAGATGAAATTGCTAATAATGACTTAGCTTATGAACGCTATCTTAAAGAAGTTACCCAAGATATTGCATTAATGAATTCTCAAATTTTGCAGAATAAGATAATCAAAGATGTAGCACATTTATTTAATGTGGATTCTAATACTCTAAATAGCAATGTATTGAATCAACAACAATATATTCCTAGCGAGCCTTATATTAATGATTATCAATCATATGATATTGAAATACAAAATAACTCAAATAATTTATTTAGTCATTTATCAAAACATGAAAGTGCTGAAAGAGCCTTACTTAAACATTTTATGAATGATAAAGACTTATTCTTAAATTATCATAAGCAACTTGAAAGTGATGACTTTGATAATCAATTTTTCAAACGTATATATAGTGTTTTAGAAGATTTTTACGCTGAAAATGACAGCTATACAATTAGCGATATGATACTTTACACAGATAATGATAATTTGAGAGATGCAATTATCGCTTTGGATAATTATGATATAAATCAAGAACCTTATGATAGTGAAATAGAAGATTACATGAATGTCATCAATGAATCAAAGTATGGAGATACACTTGAAGAATTAAATCATAAATTACGTGAAGCGTCACGGATAGGCGACGTAGAATTGCAAAAATATTATTTGGAACAAATCGTTAATAAAAATAAAGCTCGTATGTAACTATTACTATAAAACTGCTATGAAAATGCATACTTTAATAAATCATATAAATAGTATTTCTATTTAATAACCATTATTGTATAATGGTTATTATGCGTTTTTAACGGGTAGATATGGAACATAAGTAATATTTAATTAATGTGATGTCGTTTAAATATAATTGATATTAAACATTCAAATATTGAATATGAAATGTTACCATTATTATGAATTTTTATTAATACTTTTCTTATTATATTGAAATATTATATAATTAAATATCTTGTTTGAAAGCATATATTACTATTGGGAGGCCTTTTCATGTCTGATAACCAAGTTAAAATTAAAAAACAAACAATAGATCCGACATTAACATTAGAAGATGTTAAGAAACAATTAATCGATAAAGGTAAAAAGGAAGGTCACCTTAGTCATGAGGAAATAGCCGAAAAATTGCAAAATTTCGATATGGATTCTGATCAAATGGATGATTTCTTTGACCAATTAAATGATAATGATATTAGTTTAGTAAATGAGAAAGATAGCTCAGATACTGATGAAAAATTAAACCCAAATGATTTAAGTGCCCCTCCAGGTGTCAAAATTAATGACCCTGTAAGAATGTACTTAAAAGAAATTGGCCGAGTTAATCTACTAAGTGCTCAAGAAGAAATTGAATTAGCTAAACGAATTGAGCAAGGTGATGAGATTGCTAAGTCTCGTTTAGCAGAAGCTAACCTACGACTTGTTGTAAGTATTGCAAAAAGATATGTAGGTCGTGGCATGTTATTCCTAGATTTAATTCAGGAAGGTAACATGGGATTAATAAAAGCTGTTGAGAAATTTGATTTTAGTAAAGGATTTAAATTCTCCACTTATGCAACTTGGTGGATTCGACAAGCAATTACAAGAGCGATTGCCGACCAAGCACGTACAATTAGAATTCCAGTTCACATGGTTGAAACAATTAATAAGTTAATACGTGTTCAAAGACAATTATTACAAGATTTAGGTCGTGATCCTGCACCTGAAGAAATCGGAGAAGAGATGGATTTACCTCCAGAAAAAGTACGTGAAATTCTTAAAATTGCTCAAGAACCAGTATCATTAGAAACGCCAATAGGTGAGGAAGATGATAGTCATTTAGGTGACTTCATTGAAGACCAAGAGGCGCAAAGTCCATCTGATCATGCAGCTTACGAACTTTTAAAAGAACAATTAGAAGATGTTTTAGATACGCTTACTGACCGTGAAGAAAATGTTTTACGCTTAAGATTTGGTTTAGATGATGGTCGAACAAGAACACTTGAAGAAGTTGGTAAAGTCTTTGGTGTTACGCGTGAAAGAATTCGTCAAATTGAAGCTAAAGCTTTAAGAAAGCTTAGACATCCAAGTCGTAGCAAGCGACTAAAAGACTTTATGGATTAATAAATAAAATAATTCGAGTTTAAATTGATTTATTTTTCATTACACATTATAGATTGAACACTTATATACGAGTCGAATTAGTAATGATTACACTTTGTTATAGGTGTTACTATAATGTGCTTTAGAAAAATGCTAGACTGAGACACTTAACTTTGTCCCAGTCTCTTTTTATAGTAAAGGAGATATCTATGATAACTTTAAACCAAAGATTAACTACTGTGTGCAACTATCTTGTTCCGGGAAACTTAGCTGACATTGGTTCAGACCATGCCTATCTTCCTATCTATGCGATTCAACATGGTCTAATTACACATGCTATTGCAGGTGAAGTCATAAAAGGGCCTTTTGAAGCAGCGAAAAAGAATGTGTCAGATAATCAGCTCAATAATGTTATCGATGTTCGATTAGGGGACGGATTAAGTGTACTTCGTCAGAATGAATCTATTCAAAATATAACAATTTGTGGCATGGGTGGTCCGCTTATAGCAAGAATATTGAATGAAGGACGCATTCACTTAGCAAATGGTCCTAGATTAATCTTACAAAGTAATATTCAAACTGAAGTATTAAGATACACGCTCATGACACTGAATTACCAAATCATAGAAGAAGTCATTTTAGAAGAGAAAGGACATATCTATGAAATTGTGGTTGCAGCGCATATGGGTCATCAGGATCATTTAGACAAAAAAGAATTAAAATTTGGACCGAAATTATTACAAAATAAAAATGAAATATTTTATAAAAAATGGCGTCATGAATTAGAAGCTTTAAATCACATTCGTAATCAATTGAATTCAGAGTTACATCATGAGAGACTTAAAGAGATAGATAATGATATATCATTAATAACAGAGGTGTTAAATAATGAAAATTAAACAATTAATGTCTATTATCGATACACATGTGCCATTAGAGACAGCTGAGAATTGGGACAATGTTGGATTACTTATAGGTAATCATGAATCTGAAATCAATGGTATATTAACGACTTTGGATTGTACAGATGTGATTGTTAACCAAGCTATCGACAAAGGCTATAATACGATTATTGCTCACCATCCTTTGATTTTTAAAGGGGTAAAATCAATCATTGATGATGGCTATGGTCAATTAATTAAAAAAATAATTCGTCACAATATCAACCTTATTGCGTTGCACACAAATCTAGACAATTACGTTTACGGTGTTAACCAAATGTTGGCTAATAAATTAAAATTGCAAGATATACAATTTTTAAATCAAGAGAATGAAACGTATTATAAAGTTCAAACATATATACCTAAGGATAATGTAGAAAACTTTAAAGATAGTCTTGATAAACATGGACTTGCCAAAGAAGGTAATTACGAGTATTGTTTTTATGAAACTGAAGGTAAAGGCCAATTTAAACCTGTAGGAAATGCTAATCCACATCTAGGTCAGCTGAATAACATAGAATATGTAAATGAAGTTAAAATTGAATTCATGATTAAAGCTAGCCAATATGCATTAGCTGAAAAAGCAATTATAGACAATCATCCTTATGAAACTCCTGTCTATGATTTTATTAAAATGACTAAAACTGCAAATTATGGTCTTGGCAAAATTGGCACTTTAGAAGATGCGATGTCATTAACAGACTTTGTAAAATTTGTGAAACATGAACTTGATATCCCAAGTGTTCGATATACAGGCGATGCTAATAAACATATCCAAAAAGTAGCTATCATCGGTGGTGCGGGAATTGGTTATGAGGCACTTGCATTTAACAAAGGTGCAGACATCTTTATAACTGGAGATGTTAAACACCACGATGCATTAGATGCACAAACGTATGGTATGACCATTTTAGATATCAATCATTACAGTGAGTATGTGATGAGAGAGGGACTTAAAGAATTATTAGAACAATGGCTATATGATGAAAGTATAGATTTTCCAATTGATGCTTCTAATATCAATACCGATCCATTCAACTACATGTAAATTGAATTAAAACAACTTCAACTGAATATTTTAAGGAGGCCAAATCGATGGCAACTCACCCATTTGAATTATTTAATTTAGACTCAAAACTTATAGAAGCAATTAAAGACTTAAAATTTGATAAACCAACTGAAATACAAAATAGAATAATTCCAAGAATTAAAAAAGGCGTAAATTTAATAGGTCAATCTCAAACAGGTACAGGGAAATCGCATGCATTTTTATTACCGTTAATAGATAAAATAGACGTTGAAAATAAAGAACCTCAATCTATCGTGGTGGCACCTACAAGAGAATTAGCACAACAGTTATATCAGGCAGCAAATCATCTAGCTACTTTTAAACAGGGCATTAAAGTTAGTTTGTTTATTGGTGGTACAGATATTGAGAAAGATAGACAGCGTACAAGTAATAAACCGCAATTAGTAATAGGAACACCGACTAGAATTAATGATCTAGCTCAAAGTGGGCATCTACATGCGCATTTGGCATCTTATCTTATAGTGGATGAAGCTGATTTAATGATTGATTTAGGATTAATTGAAGATGTAGATTTAATTGCTTCACGCTTAGATGAAAATTCACATATAGCTGTCTTCAGTGCTACAATTCCTAAATCATTACAACCATTTTTAAATAAATATCTAAGCAATCCGGAATATGTAGAAGTGGATTCCAAGTCTCAAAATAAAAAAAATATTGAATTCTATTTAATTCCAACTAAAGGAACTGAAAAAGTAGATAAAACACTTCAATTAATCGATATTTTAAATCCATACCTATGTATCGTTTTCTGTAATAGTAGAGATAATGCGGATGAGCTGGCAAATTCACTCAATGCTGCTGGAATTAAAGTTGGCATGATACACGGAGGTTTAACACCAAGAGAGCGTAAGCAACAAATGAAACGTATACGCAATTTAGAGTTTCAATTTGTAATCGCAAGTGATCTAGCTTCTCGAGGTATAGACATTGAAGGCGTTAGTCATGTTATTAATTTTGACGTACCTAAAGATATTGACTTCTTTACACACCGTGTGGGCAGAACAGGTAGAGGTAATTATAAAGGTGTGGCAATAACACTCTATAGTCCGGATGAAGAACATTTAATCACACTAATTGAAGATAAAGGCTACCATTTTGAAAATGTTGATGTTAAAAATAATGAATTAACACCAATTAAAGCACATAATACTCGACGTAAGCGTGTAAGAAAAGACGATCACTTAACGAACGAAGTGAAGCATAAAGTGCGAAGTAAGACTAAAAATAAAGTCAAACCAGGTTATAAAAAGAAATTCAAACAAGAAGTCGAAAGAATGAAGAGACAAGAAAGAAAACAATTTAGTAAAAGACAAAATAGACAACAACGAAAAAATAATAAAAAGGGTTAGGTGAAAGCAATGTTACTTGGGTCACATGTTTCCATGAGTGGTAAAAAGATGTTAGAAGGTTCTGCAGAAGAAGCACACAAATTTGGTGAGTCTACATTTATGATTTATACTGGCGCACCTCAAAACACAAGAAGAAAGAGCATAGAGGATTTAAATATCGAAAAAGGACATGAGGCCATGGATAAATATGGTTTATCTAATTTAGTCGTCCATGCTCCATATATTATAAACATCGCTAACACTACAAAACCGGAAGTCTTTCAATTAGGGGTAGATTTCCTTCAAAATGAAATTGAACGAACACAAGCTTTAGGTGCTAAAGATATTGTTCTACATCCTGGTTCACATGTGGGCGCTGGTGCTGATAAAGGTATTCAACAGATTATTAAAGGTTTGAATGAAGTTTTAACTCATGATAATGATGTGCGTATCGCTCTAGAAACTATGGCTGGAAAAGGATCTGAAGTAGGACGCACGTTCGAAGAAATTGCTCAGATCATTGATGGCGTCACACATAATGATCGATTATCAATCTGTTTCGATACATGTCACACTCATGATGCTGGATATAACATTAAAGAGGATTTTGATGGTGTATTAAATGAATTTGATAAAATTATTGGCTTAGATCGAATAAAAGTGGTTCATGTTAATGATAGTAAAAATGAGCAAGGTGCTCATAAAGATAGACATGAAAATATTGGATTCGGTCACATTGGATTTGACGCATTAAATTATGTAGTACACCATGATGTTTTCAAAGATATTCCTAAAATTTTAGAAACACCCTATGTTGGTGAAGATAAAAAAAATAAAAAACCACCTTATAAATTTGAGATAGAGATGTTAAAAGCACAACAATTTGATTCAGAATTAAAAGATAAAATTCTTCAACAATAATTACTATTAATTGGAAGCTGAATCAACTATTAATATTTAGGGCTATGATGAAATAAAGCAATAGCTGTATAACCTTAAGAAGCGTTAGACCTTAACTTTTCACAGACTTAATAATTTTCACAGGAGTGATACATTGAATTTTACAATAATTCTGTATCGCTCCATTTTATTATCTTTCAAATCAAGTCGTAAACATTACTATTTACAACTTCCAAACTTAATTGTATAGTATTAAACGAGGTGAAATAATGAATCAACCTGTTTTTGAATTAAAAAATATCGATTATCAATTTGATAATAAACAAGTTTTAGAAAATATTAATATACACATAAATAAAGGTGAATTTTTAGCAATTGTGGGTCCCAATGGAGCAGGTAAGTCTACTTTACTAAAAATCATATTAGGGTTGCTTCCGTTGCAAAAGGGCGAAATATATATAGATGGTAAATCATATAAAAAGCAAAATCAATCTGCTTTAAAGATAAGTTACGTATCACAAAAAGCTACAGCTTTTAATGCTGGATTTCCAGCAAGTGTTAAAGAAGTGGTACTTAGTGGTCTTACTAAAACTAAAAAGTTATTTCAAAAATTTAATAAAAAAGATGAAGCACTTGTCGATAAAGTTTTAACAAGATTAAATATCAATCATCTTATCAACAAAAATATTGCAGAACTTTCCGGCGGACAACAACAGCGTGTATTAATTGCGAGAGCTTTAATCTCCAATCCTTCTGTCTTAGTTTTAGATGAACCTACAAATGGTATTGATGCAAAACATGTAAGTGAATTTTATGAAACGCTTGAAAAATTAAAAGATGAAGGTATAACGATTATATTAGTAACACATGACATTGGCGTTGTAGCTGATACAGCAACAAAAGTAGCATGCTTAAATAAACATTTACATTTCCATGGATCAACCGAGGACTTCAAAAAACTAGACGAAGTTGAAATTTCTAAAATTTATGGTCACCCCATTAAATTTGTAGATCATCAACATAATAGAGAATGTTGTGAAGTTTAAAATTTAATATATTAGGAGTAACAAAATGAATGTATTAATTAAACAAGTAAGTGGTGATATCTATGATTGAAGCGTTATTAAATTTCGACTTCATGAGATATTCATTACTTAGTGGTATTTTAATTGGATTTATTGCACCTTTAATTGGGGCTTTTATAGTTGTAAGAAGATTATCTTTGATTGCAGATGCGCTTAGCCATGTTACATTAGGCGGCATCTCATTTGGCATGTTTATACTAACTTTGTCACCCGCACTAGCTATTATTAATCCTATGTGGTTTGGTATATTATTTGCTATCGTAGGTGCGCTTTTAATTGAAAAGTTAAGAACATCGTATTCTAATTATCAAGAGATTGCCATACCAATTATTATGAGCGCAGGGATTGCACTAAGTGCCATTTTTATTTCTCTTGCAGATGGATTTAACCAAGAAATTGTAGGTTTACTATTTGGTTCCATAAGTGCGGTCAGCCTTAGTGATTTATTAACGGTTGTAGTTATATCAATTGTCGTTGTTTTATTTATTACTTTATTTTATAAAGAATTATTTATACTTTCATTTGACGAAGAATATAGTAGAGTTATAAATATTCCTAAATGGATTCAATTTTTATTTATAGTTATAGTGGCTATGGTAATTTCTGCTTCAATGAGAGTGGTTGGCATACTTTTAGTCAGTGCATTAATAACATTACCCATTGCTATAGCAATGAGAATAACTAAAGGTTTCAAACAATTAATCATTTTAAGTGTCATAATTGGCGAATTTTCAGTTATAATGGGCCTTGTTTTAGCATTTTATATGAATATTTCACCAGGTGGTGTTATTGTAGTACTATTAGTTTTATTATTAGGACTTACAATGTTATTCCAAAAATCAATTGTAAGACTTAAAAAGGGGCAATAACTTATGAATACAAATGATGCAATTAAAATTTTAAAAGATAATGGTTTGAAATATACTAAGAAACGTGAAGATATGATTAATATTTTTGTTAAAGAAGATAAATACATTAATGCAAAACATATTCAACAACAATTAGACAAAGATTATCCAGGTATCTCTTTCGATACAATTTATCGTAATTTACATTTATTTAAAGACTTAAAAATTATTGAGAGTACTGAATTAGATGGTGAAATGAAATTTAGAATTGCTTGTATGAATCATCACCATCATCACTTTATTTGTGAAAATTGTGGTGATACTAAAGTCATTGATTTTTGCCCAATTGATCAAATAAAGGTGTATCTACCTAATGTAGATATTCACACCCATAAATTAGAAGTTTATGGCGTATGCGAAGAATGTCAAAAACAAAACTCAAAATAAAATTTTATGAATTATAAATATCAATTGTTTTTGCTAATATACTTAAATAATTTAAAAATGAATTATTGTAAGACAAAATTGCAAATATATATTAGCAATCTAAACTGAGAAAGTGTTAATTGTAGCTTTCTCAGTTTTTTTGAGTCAGTTGACTGAAATTCCATTAAAAATTTAATAGATTTACAAAATAGAAAACAATTCATACTCCAGTTTAATTTAACAATCTTAAAATTAAATGTAATTAAAAAAATTTGATATACATAGGTCAAAAGTAGGAATTATTTAAAAATAACCAATTATAGTCTGTAATTATGTTTAAAAGTTATCATTTTGAGTTATATTATAAAAGTAAGATGATAATAAGCGTATTAATATTAGTTGCAAGCAAATATTTTGTTGCTTAGTTAATAACTTGTTATTATAAATGTAACGAATTTTTAGGAGGATGATTAATTATGGCTTTTGAATTACCAAATTTACCATATGCAGCAGATGCATTAGAACCACACATTGACAAACAAACTATGGAAATCCATCATGACAAACACCACAACACGTATGTTACCAAATTAAATTCTGCAGTTGAGGGAACAGATCTTGAATCTAAATCAATTGAAGAAATTGTTGCTAATTTAGATAGTGTACCTGAAGATATTCAAACAGCTGTTCGTAATAATGGTGGCGGACACTTAAATCACTCATTATTCTGGGAATTATTAACTCCTAATTCTGAAGAAAAAGGTACTGTTGTTGATAAAATCAAAGAACAATGGGGCTCTTTAGATGAATTCAAAAAAGAATTCGCTGACAAAGCAGCAGCTCGTTTCGGTTCAGGTTGGGCATGGTTAGTAGTTAACAATGGTCAGTTAGAAATTGTTACTACACCTAACCAAGATAACCCATTAACGGAAGGTAAAACACCTATCTTAGGTTTAGATGTTTGGGAACACGCATATTACCTTAAATATCAAAACAAACGTCCAGATTATATTAGTGCTTTCTGGAATGTTGTTAACTGGGAAAAAGTTGACGAATTATACAATGCAACAAAATAATTCTATATCTCCTATTTAACATGTGGTCTCTATAAGAGGCCACTTTTTTTATTAAAATGATGGTAATATGTTTGATTTTCATATATCATTTATGAGTAAACATGTTTAATAATTGAGGTAGGTTATCTTGCTTAAAAGGTTAAAGGAAAAGTCTAATGACGAAAAAATAAAGCACACAATGAATAAACGAATAAGTTTTGTGTTTGGTGCTATTGTAGTTATATTTGGAATTATAGTTTTAAGGTTAGGATATTTACAAATTGCGCAAGGCTCCCAATACAGCCAACTAGTTAAAAACGATGAAAACATAACTGTAAATGAATCTGTTCCTAGGGGAAGAATTCTTGATAGGAATGGAAAAGTATTAGTAGATAATGCTTCTAAACTAACGATTACATACACAAGATCTAGGAAAACAAGTCAAAAAGATATGCTCGATACTGCAAAAAAATTGTCATCTCTCATTACTATGAAAACTGACAAAATTACTGAAAGAGATAAACAAGATTTTTGGATTCAGAAACACCAAGATGAAGTAGACAAATTAATGAAAAAAGAAACTTCAATGTTAAATGAAGGTAGTATTACCCAAGATCAATATGATAAACAATTATATAAAAAGGTTGGAGACAAACAAATTAATAGTTTATCAAAAAAAGACTTACGAGTTTTAGCAATTTATCGTGAAATGTCTGCTGGTTCTACCATGAACCCGCAAACAATTAAGAATGAGGATGTAAGTGAAAAAGAATATGCTGCAGTGTCACAACAACTTGATAGTCTTCCAGGTGTAAATACAACTATGGATTGGGACCGACGCTATCCTTATGGTGATACATTAAGAAGTATATTTGGTAGTGTATCTACATCAAGTGAAGGTATTCCTAAAGAATTGACCGAACAATATTTAGCTAAAGGTTATTCTCGGAATGATAGAGTTGGTAAATCCTATTTAGAGTATCAATATGAAGATATTTTACGTGGTAAGAAAAAAGAAATGAAATATACTACTGATAAATCTGGAAAAGTCATAAACTCTGAAGTCATTAATCCTGGATCTAGAGGCGATGATTTACAGTTAACAATTGATATAGACTTACAGAAGAAAGTAGAATCTTTATTAGAAAATCAAATCAAGACGTTACGCAGTCAAGGTGCTAAAGATATGGATAACGCGCTTATTGTAGTGCAAAATCCTAAAAATGGCGATATTTTAGCTATGGCAGGAAAACAAATCGATAAAAATGGTAAGCTAACAGATTATGATTTAGGGAACTTTACTGGTCAATTTGCAGTTGGTTCTTCAGTAAAAGGTGGAACCCTATTAGCTGGATATCAAAATAATGCGATTAAAGTTGGCGAGGAAATGATAGATGAGCCACTTCATTTTAAAGGTGGATTAACAAAGCGCTCATACTTTAATAAAAATGATAAAGTCAGAATTAATGATAAAGAAGCATTAATGCACTCTTCAAACGTATATATGTTTAAAACTGCTCTTAAATTAGCCGGAGATCCTTACTATAGTGGAATGGGCTTACCTACAGATATAAGTGAAGCTGGCCAGAAATTAAGAAAAGGGCTTAATCAAGTCGGATTGGGAGTTAAAACAGGTATTGACTTGCCAAATGAAACAATAGGTCAAATTGAACCATTAACAAACAATTCAGGCAATTATCTTGATTTATCAATTGGTCAATATGACACATATAGTCCAATTCAATTATCACAGTACGTTTCTACAATAGCTAATGATGGTTATAGAATTCAACCACACATTGGATTAGCAATTCATGATGCTACAAATAGTGATGACATAGGTCCAGTTAAACAAAAAATTAAAGGCAATGTCTTAAACAAAGTAAATAATTCAGAAGATGAAATTAAAGAAGTACAAAAAGGATTTGAAATGGCATTCAATGAAAAAGATGGAACAGGCTATTCAAGTTTCCACAAAACAAAAGTACCTTCTGCAGGGAAAACTGGTACTGCCGAAGTATTCCAAGATGGTGAATCAAGAGTTAATTCAACTTATATAGGTTATGCACCAATCAATAACCCTAAACTATCATTTTCAATTGTTTACACCAATCAACCTGTTCCACCACCATGGTTAAATGGCGGAGATTTAGGTAGAGACGTCATTAATTATTATTTTGATGATAAAAAGTAACCAATTCACTTTTAATTGATTGAAATTATTAATGTATAAAAAATAATACTTTTCAATTATTGTACTAAGTGGTATGATAATAAAGTCGTATTTAGAAAAGGTAAGGAGGATTTAACATGCGCGTAAATGTAATATTAGCTTGTACAGAATGTGGAGATAGAAACTACATTTCTACTAAAAACAAAAGAACTAATCCTGAACGTGTTGAAATGAAAAAATATTGTTCACGTGATAATAAACACACTTTACACCGTGAAACTAAATAATAACTCATCTAAAGAGTTTGTTTCAAAAATAATATTATAAGACTACATTGCTAATTTGCAGTAGCCGACTTGATAGTTAAACGCTAGAGTTGCGTTTTTCGGCTCAAGTCATCCTTACAGGGGCAAGACTATGAATCCATAATGGATTCTGTCTAGCTCCTTTTTTTATTTCATCTAAATGACATCATCTTTTAATAACGTTATAATATATATAGTGTTTAGAGAGTGGGGATGTTATGAGTAAAAAAGAGATTAGAAAAGAAATATTATCTCAAATGAAACAATTAGATAAAGAACACAAACTTCGTGCAGACGCATGGTTGAAGAATCAATTAATCAATAATACTGAATATAAAAATGCGAAAAGAATAGGTATTGTTTTATCTATGACTCATGAAGTAGATACTTATCCCATCATCGAAACGATGTTATCTGATGGTAAGAAAGTCTTTGTTCCTAATACAAACTACAAATTAAAAGAAATGAATTTTAAACAACTATTATCTTTAAACCGTCTTGAAAAAGATGAAAAAGGCTTATTATATGTTAATGATGACACTGAAATTACTGATCAATTAGATTTAATTGTTGTTCCTGGAGTTGCTTTTAGAGATGATGGTTATCGAATAGGTTATGGTGGAGGATATTATGATCGCTTCTTAAGTGATTCAAATGCCAATACTATTAGTTTAATTTATGACCTACAATTAACACAGTTTGAAATCGAATCCCATGATCAACCTGTTGAAAAATTAATAATTTTCAATACTTAAATTTTGGAGGAATTAATGGATACAGAAAAATACTTCTGGAAGTCAATCTATTATTTTATAAAATATCACAATTATCACATTGTAAATATTGATAAAAATGATAGTGAAATTTGGCTTATACATAAAAAGAAAAACAAGCTAGTGATATTTAGGAAAGATATCGCTTCGAACCAAGAAATTCAGTTTGATAAAGCTAAAATGTTGGATAATTATCAACAATATGAGGATGACCTCAATTTTAAATTGAAAAGCGTTAAATATTATTATTTCACAGATCAAATATTTGATAATATCAAATCCGCTGACTCTAGTCCCATTAAAATAGAAAGCATGTGTATTTCAAATAACAATGATTTACATAAATTGATTCATAATAATATATTAACTAAATTAATGTTTAGACAAGATAACAAACTATCAAATTACTATAAGCGACGT
The DNA here is from genome assembly GCF_006094395.1 of Staphylococcus haemolyticus. NCBI lineage: Bacteria > Bacillati > Bacillota > Bacilli > Caryophanales > Staphylococcaceae > Staphylococcus > Staphylococcus haemolyticus. The sequence continues at coordinate 1,320,439 of NZ_CP035291.1, forward strand.
GTATTGTCACAAAATCCAATTGATAAACATATGTTGCGTTTTACACCTATGACATATGGGTTAATCATAATTAACGTTTTAATATGGCTAATAATGATTCTTTATCTAAATCATTTTTCCGATGTTAAATTGTTAGATTTAGGTGGATTAGTACACTTTAACGTCGTTCATGGCGAATGGTATCGTCTTATAACATCCATGTTTCTACACTTTAATTTTGAGCACATTCTAATGAATATGCTGTCATTATTTATTTTCGGTAAGATAGTCGAATCTATAGTCGGCCCATTAAGAATGTTAGGGATTTATGTGATTTCTGGTTTACTCGGAAATTTTATTTCACTATCATTTAATCTTCATACTGTATCTGTAGGTGCTAGTGGAGCTATTTTCGGGCTAATAGGCTCAATTTTTGCAATGATGTTTGTAAGTAAGACCTATTCTAAAAAAACAATTGGACAAATGTTAATCGCATTATTAGTGCTAATTGTTTTATCATTATTTATGTCTAATATTAATATTATGGCTCATCTAGGAGGATTTATTGGTGGTGTTTTAATCACTTTAATTGGTTATTATTTCACACACAATCGTAATTTATTTTGGATTTTCTTAATTATATTGCTTGTTTTGTTTGTTGCATTACAAGTAAGAATTTTTACTATTAAAGAAGAAAATATTTATGATAAATTAATTGAGGATGCTATATTAGACTATAATTATAAAGAGGCAAGTTCAATTGTAAACCATACAATTGACAAAGGTTATGATGACGATCGAACGTATTATTTAAAAGGGCTTATAACTGCAGCTACAAGTTCTAGAGCAGAGGGCATGGCGGATTGGGAACGTGGTTTAAAAAACCATCCAAATTCTGGTCTTTTGAACTATGAACTTGCAATTGCAAATAGAGCACTTGATGATAATGAAAAAGCACTCAAATATGTAAAAAAAGCTTTAACTATTAATTCTGACGATAATGATTATAAAAATTTAAAAAAAGAGTTGGATCAATCAAATGAATCGAGAAATTAAAAATTTCTATGATGTATTACAGCTTTTAAAGCGTTATGGATTTATTATCTATTTTAAAAATCCAAACGACATGTATGAAATGATGCTACAAGAAATAAAATCATTATATCATTATGAACTATTATCTAAAGATGAATACCTAAAATGTATTTTATTAATTAACCAAAGAAGGAATGAGGATAAATGAAAAATATTATTTTAGCAGCAGATATTGGTGGGACAACTTGTAAACTGGGAATATTCAATGGCGAACTCGAACAACTACACAAATGGTCTATTAAAACAGATACGTCTGACCACACGGGTAAAACATTATTAAAGAATATCTATGATTCATTTAACGAAACACTTTCAACTCACCAATTAAAAATTGATGATGTCATTGGCGTTGGAATTGGTGTACCAGGGCCTGTTGATTTTGAAACTGGCATTGTTAATGGGGCAGTTAATTTGCATTGGCCAGGTAGTGTAAATGTTCGACAAATATTTAGTGAATTTATTAACTGTCCTGTGTATGTTGATAATGATGCTAATGTAGCGGCATTAGGAGAAAAACATAAAGGTGCAGGTCAAGGTGCTGACGATGTAGTTGCTATAACATTAGGTACCGGTTTAGGCGGAGGTATTATCTCTAATGGTGAACTTGTCCATGGCCATAATGGATCAGGAGCAGAAATAGGTCACATCAGAACTGATTTTGATCAACGCTTTAATTGTAATTGTGGTAAATCAGGTTGTATAGAAACTGTTGCTTCAGCTACTGGTGTCGTTAATTTGGTTAATTTTTATTATCCAAAATTAACGTTTAAATCATCAATATTACCGTTAATAAAAGACAATAAAGTTACAGCTAAAGCCGTATTTGATGCCGCTAAAGCAGGTGATCAATTCTGTATCTTTATTACTGAAAAAGTGGCAAACCACATCGCTTATTTATGTAGTATTATTAGCGCAACAAGCAATCCCAAATACATCGTTTTAGGTGGAGGTATGTCAACAGCTGGTTTGATTTTAATCGAAAATATAAAAACTGAGTACCACAACTTAACATTCACTCCGGCTCAAAAAGATACTGAAATTGTTCAAGCTCAACTAGGTAATGATGCAGGAATAACTGGTGCAGCAGGGCTAATTAAAACATATATATTAGAAAAGGGTGGTGTTAAATAATGGCTATTGTTGATGTAGTTATTATTCCAGTTGGAACTGAAGGACCAAGTGTTAGTAAATATATTGCAGAGATACAAATGAAATTAGAAAGTTTTAAACAAGAAGGCAAAATTGATTATCAATTAACTCCAATGAATACTCTAATCGAAGGGGATTTAAAAGACTTATTCGAAGTAGTACAAGCAATCCATGAATTGCCGTTTAATAAAGGTATTGATAGAGTTTGCACAAACTTACGTATAGATGATAGACGCGATAAATCTCGTAAAATGAACGATAAACTAAAATCAGTTCAAAAACATATCGATAATCAAGGAGAATAATATGAAAATCTCAAGCTTAACTTTAGGATTGGTAGATACTAATGCATATTTTATTGAAAATGAAGAAAGTGTTATATTAATCGATCCAGCTGGTGAACCTGATAAGATTTTTAAAAAATTAAATCAAATTAACAAACCATTAAAAGCAATTTTATTAACACATGCGCACTTTGATCATATTGGTGCATTAGACGATGTCGTTAATAAATATGAAGTACCTTTATACATGAATAAAGAAGAGTTTAGTTTTCTAAAGGATCCTGATAAAAATGGTTCTGCTAAGTTTAAGCAATATGGTATGCCTTTAATTACTAGTGACGTTAAACCAAACCATTTAGATGAAGGTGAGTACAATATTGAAGGATTTGAATTCAATGTACTGCATACTCCTGGTCATTCTCCTGGAAGTTTGACGTATGTATTTGAGGATTTCGCTGTAGTCGGTGACACGTTATTTAACAATGGTATAGGTCGTACTGACTTATATCGCGGTGATTATGAAACACTGGTTGATTCTATTAAAGATAAATTATTTGAATTAGAAGGCGATTTACCATTATTCCCTGGCCATGGTCCTTATACAACAGTAGATGATGAGCAATTAAATCCATTTTTAGATGGCCAATAAAATAAAGTAAATTCTTCACCTCTTACGTTTATATATGTAGGAGGTGTTTTTTTGAAACTATTATTCAGAGAGATAGTTAATAAAGCTATTTCAAAAAATGCGAGTGACATACATTTTATTCCTACAGTTGATGAAGTTCATATTAAATTTAGAATTAATGATTACCTTGAACTTTATGAAATATTCAACTTAGATGTATATCAAAAATTATTAGTATTTATGAAGTTCAAATCAGGTTTGGACGTTTCATCTCATCAATCCGCTCAAAGTGGTCGTTATACTTATCAAGCTAAATCTACTTTTTATTTACGGATTTCAACATTACCTTTGTCTTTAGGTATAGAAAGTTGTGTAATTAGGATAATTCCTCAATATTTTCAAGCAAAAAAAGAATATAAAGAATTTAACGATTTTAAACACTTAGTAAATAAAAAACAGGGATTAATTCTATTAACTGGACCCACAGGATCCGGAAAAAGCACTCTGATGTATCAAATGGTTCTACATGCATATAAAGAATTAAATCTTAATGTCATCACTATCGAAAACCCAGTTGAGCAATTACTAAAGGGAATTACTCAAATATCAATTAATAAAAAAGCAGGTATCGACTACGTAAGTTCATTTAAAGCTATATTAAGATGTGATCCTGATATTATTTTAATAGGTGAAATAAGAGACGCAGAAGTTGCTAAATGTGTAATTCAAGCTAGTTTGAGTGGACATCTTGTATTATCAACTATGCATTCCACTAATTGTAGAGGTGCATTACTTCGATTACTTGAGATGGGAATTTCAATTCAAGAATTAACTCAATCGATCAATATCATTTCTAATCAAAGATTAATAACGACTACTCAGAATGAGCGTCGCTTAATTTGTGAAACAATAGATAAAAAGCAGATACAATTTTTCTTCGAGCATGAACAAACAATGCCACATAATTTTAATAATTTACAACAGCAATTAAATTTATTATCTAAAGAAGGAACAATTTGTGAAGATACTGCAAGTAAATATTTTTAAATTGTCATCTAAGAATTTAACGAGTGCACAAATGATTCACTTACTTGAAACACTGTCAAACTTATTAAAAAGTGGCTTCACACTTTTAGAGAGTTTTGAGTTCATCAACCTATATTTCAAATACAGAGATAAAGAATTAAAAAATAAAATCATAGCATCTATTAAGTCAGGTGAAACATGTTATGAAGTATTAAATTTGATAGGTTATCCAAATTCAATTACAACTCAAATCTATTTTTCACAAAAATATGGTAATTTAGAAAACGCTTTAGAGGAGTCCATTAAATATTTAAAGACAAATTTATCTGCAAAACAGCAAGTAATTAAAGCTGTTCAATATCCACTCTTATTATGCTGTATTTTTATGTGTATGATAGTAGTTTTAAACTATACTGTCATTCCACAATTTGAACAACTATACATTTCTATGGATGTAAATTTATCATTTTACCAGAAATTCTTAACCTCAATGATTACTTCTTTTCCCGCTTTTTTAATCTTTTTCATTACTATTTTAATTTTAATCTTTGTAATTTTAACCATAGTATTATTACGAATAGAAACTTCTAAAAAAATAATTATTTTATCATCAATACCTTTGTTTAATAGCTATTATAAAATTTTTAAAACTTATCAAATATCTAATGATTTAAGTCTATTTTATAAAAATGGCGTAAGTTTACAGGACATTGTTACAACATATATTAAACAAAATGATAATGAATATTTAAGGTTTCTAGGAGAATTTTTAATGGATAAAACTAATAGAGGTGAAACTTTAGCAAATAGTTTAGCTATGATGCCGTGTTTTCAAAAAGACTTAATTAAATTTATAAAGCAGGGAGAAAAAAGTGCCAAATTAGATATAGAACTTAAAATTTACTCAAGTATTTTAATTAATAGATTTAAAGAAAAATCACTTCTTCATACAAAAATCATTCAACCAATTATTTTTCTGTTTCTAGGCTTGTTCATTGTTAGTTTGTATTTAGTAATTATGTTACCAATGTTTCAGTTAATGCAAAATATTAAATGATAAGGAGTTTAATATGAAGAATCACTTTAAAAATTTAAAAAAGTTAAAAGCCTTTACTCTAATAGAAATGTTATTAGTATTACTAATTATCAGCGTATTACTAATATTAATTATTCCAAACATTGCAAAACAAACAGCTCATATCCAGTCCACAGGTTGTGAAGCTCAAGTCAAAATGATAAATAGTCAAATAGAAGCATATACATTAAAACATAATCGAACACCTTCTAATATAAATGATCTTATAAATGATGGCCTTATAAAAGAAGAACAAAAACAATGCAGATCGGGAGAAACAATTACAATATCTAATGGTGAGGCTATTGCGAACTAGTAAAATTAATGCGTTTACTCTTCTTGAAACATTGCTTACCTTATTAATTTTAATAATAATTATTATGATTTCCCCAAGCATTTATACAAAAACTAAATTAGATTTAATCGAAAGTGAATTAAAAGTAAAAAATATTATCACCCAATTAGAGTATATAAAATCAAAAGCAATTGCTGAGAACCAATCAATTACAATTGTATTTAGCAAACAAGCCACAGAAATGAATATTATTGAACAAAATGGAAATAAATACAAATTAGGATTATTTGGCACTAAAATTATTTCAGTTGCAAAAGTACACACCATAACATTCAATAATGAAGGTAAAATCAATCGTTTTGGATCAATCATTTTGAAAGCTAAAGAGAATATTTACAGAGTAATTTTTAACATTGATAAAGGAAGGATAAGATTTGTTAAATTATCAAATTAGGGGAAGTTTATTAATTGATAGTTTATTAGGCTTTATGATTATAACTATTATTACTTTAATTTTTTTACCTCTATTACAACAATTAAATTTCAATTTACGTAATCAATACGAAATTTTAGATATGAAAAGTGCTATCATCACAAGTCAAAAATATTATAATATTAAAGAATTAAAAAAGGGGATTACTATAGGAAAATATGAAATTAAAATTTATAAAAATGCGATATGCAATAATAATAGTTTATCCAAGAATAAGGTCTGTGTTCACCTCAGTAACTAAAGGATTTACTTTTATAGAAATGCTAATATCCTTATTAATTACTATAATTATTTTAACTATAATACCCCATCTATTTCGTTTGACTGATACTTACTTAAGTGCGGCCTATGAATTTGACCAATTAGAATATTCATTTTTTCAATTGGACCTTAATAAAATGACCAATTCTAAAGCAATATCTTTAAAATTAATTGATGAACATTCAATTTTACTCAAACAACAAAATCAAAATAGTTTCATTAAATATCAAAATCATAAAATTATTTTTGTAAGTAACAATAGAGGAAATATTACACTACTAAATAATGTTTTAAATGCGAAGTTCATTTCCAATCATAAAGGAATTATAGGAGTGTTTCTAAGGATTGGAAGTAGGGAGAATTACTATGACAAATCACTTTACTTATAATTATAAAGGTTTTATAAGCATATATACTATGCTCATATTTATCATATATTTATCAATCATCTCTTTTTATACAACTCAATATAGTTTAAAATTGAAGACAATTCATAACATTAATAGTTATTATGATTTGAAGATAAATCAACTATTTGAAAAAGGGTGATGCTATTGAACAAAAAAAATTCGCCAATAATTCTTATCGGCTTTATGGGCACAGGTAAAAGTACTATTGGAGAATACTTATCATTAGAAAAACAATTAAGTTTCATAGATTTAGATGTATACATAGAAATAAAGGAAAATAAAACAATACCAGAAATCTTTGAAGAAGTTGGAGAAATCGGTTTTAGGAAGATAGAATATAACTATTTAACTGAATGCACAAAAAAATACGATGTTATTGCAACAGGTGGTGGCGTTATCGAATATATTGAATCACTAAATTATTTGAAACAGTATAAATACATTTTTTGGCTAGATTGTGACATAGATGTCATCGTTAAGAGAGTAACAAACGACAAACATAGACCAAATGCAATTGATAAATCCAAAAAACAGTTAAATAACTTGTATTTATCAAGGATTTCAAGATATAATGAAATCGCATTCATGAAAGTGAATAGTGATAAAACAATCAGAGAAATTTATAATGAGATTATAAATTATCTTACTTGCGGTTGATCAGTATTAGAGAGAATAAAAATATTGTACTTAAATTTAAGTACAATGATTTTTATCGCCGAAGGTGCAAGTTAACTACTAAACTCTCAGGCAAAAGGATAATACTGCTACGCATTCCTGGATTAAGTGTATAAACAGGGTAGCTATTTGCTACTCTGTTTTTTATAAAAATTATAGGGGGTTTTCTAATGACAAGCGAATTAAAAAAAACACCATTGTATCAAAATTATGTTGACAGTGGTGCAAAAATAGTAGAATTCGGTGGATGGGCAATGCCTGTTCAATTTACAAGTATCAAAGAAGAACATAATGCTGTTAGATATGAAGTAGGTATGTTCGATGTAAGCCATATGGGAGAAATCTCTATAAAAGGCAATGATGCAAGTAAATTTGTCCAATACTTACTTTCAAACGATACTAACAACCTTACTGATACTAAAGCTCAATATACTGCTTTATGTAACGAAGAAGGCGGTATTATTGATGACTTAGTAACATACAAAATTGGCGACAATGATTATCTATTAATTGTTAACGCTGCAAATACAGATAAAGATTTTGCTTGGGTACAAAAACATGCACCTAAATTTGATGTTGAAGTATCAAATGTATCTAATCAATTCGGTCAGTTAGCTGTTCAAGGTCCTAAAGCAAGAGATTTGGTAAGCGGGTTAGTTGATATAGATGTAAGTGAAATGAAACCATTTGATTTCCAACAAAACGTTACTCTATTTGGAAAAAATGTTATCTTATCTCAATCTGGTTATACAGGTGAAGACGGATTTGAAATCTATTGTGAAGCAAAAGACACAGTAGACATTTGGAACGGCTTCATTGAACATAATGTAGTTCCATGCGGTCTCGGTGCACGTGATACATTAAGATTAGAAGCTGGCCTACCATTACATGGTCAAGATTTAACAGAATCTATCACACCATATGAAGGCGGAATTGCTTTTGCTGCTAAACCACTGATTGAAGAAGACTTCATCGGTAAATCAGTGTTAAAAGACCAAAAAGAAAATGGTTCAGAACGTAGAACTGTTGGCTTAGAGTTACTTGATAAAGGTATTGCAAGAACTGGTTATCCTGTTTTAGACCTTGATGGTAATGAAATTGGGGAAGTTACTTCAGGAACACAAGCACCATCTTCAGGTAAATCAATCGCTATGGCAATTATTAAGCGAGATGAATTTGAAATGGGACGTGAATTATTAGTTCAAGTACGTAAAAGACAGCTTAAAGCTAAAATTGTTAAGAAAAACCAAATTGAAAAATAATTAAGGGGTGTGTATTGTGAGTCATCGTTATATACCATTAACTGAAAAAGATAAAAAAGAAATGCTAGATAAAATTGGCGCAAGTTCAATTAATGAATTGTTCGGAGATGTGCCTAAAGATATTTTATTAAATAGAGATTTAAATATTGCTAGTGGTGAAGCTGAAACTTCTTTATTAAGAAGACTTAATACAGTTGCAAATAAAAACGTAACTAAAGAAACTCATGCATCTTTCCTAGGTGCTGGCGTTTATGACCATTATGCTCCAGCTATTGTAGATGCAATGATTTCACGTTCTGAATTCTATACAGCATATACACCGTATCAACCAGAAATTTCACAAGGTGAATTACAAGCGATTTTTGAATTCCAAACATTGATTTGTGAATTAACAGATATGGATGTAGCTAACTCATCTATGTATGATGGTATTACTAGTTTTGCTGAAGCTTGTATCTTAGCATTCAATCATACTAAGAAAAATAAAATTGTAGTATCTAAAGGTCTTCATTATCAAGCACTTCAAGTGTTAAAAACTTACGTTAAAGTTAGAGAAGAATTTGAAATTGTTGAAGTTGATTTAGATGGAACAATTACAGACTTAGAAAAATTAGAACAGGCTGTAGACGATGAAACTGCTGCAGTAGCAGTTCAATATCCTAACTTCTATGGTTCAGTGGAAGACTTAGAAAAAATCCAATCATTTATTGAAGGCAAAAAAGCATTATTTATCGTTTATGCTAATCCATTAGCATTAGGCCTATTGACACCTCCAGGTTCATTTGGTGCTGATATTGTAGTAGGAGACACACAACCATTTGGTATACCAACACAATTTGGTGGACCACACTGTGGTTATTTCGCAACTACAAAAAAATTAATGCGTAAAGTGCCTGGTAGATTAGTAGGACAAACACAAGATGATGAAGGTAACCGTGGATTCGTTCTAACTTTACAAGCCCGTGAACAACATATTCGTCGTGATAAAGCCACTTCTAATATCTGTTCAAACCAAGCATTAAACGCACTTGCATCATCAATTGCTATGTCAGCTCTTGGTAAACAAGGTATTTACGACATTGCAGTTCAAAACTTAGAACACGCAAATTATGCTAAAAATCAATTTAAAGACAATGGTTTTGAAGTGCTTGATGGTACTTCATTCAATGAATTTGTTGTCAAATTCGATCAACCAATCAAAGATATAAATAAAAAATTAGCAGAACATGGATTTATTGGAGGCTTTGATTTAGGTGAAGCCTCAGCAGATTTCGAAAATCATATGTTAATTGCTGTTACTGAATTAAGAACTAAAGATGAAATTGATACATTTGTTAAGAAAGCTGGTGAGCTAAATGGTAGTAAGTAAGTCAAGTCCATTAATTTTTGAAAGATCTAGAGAAGGTAGATATGCATACTCATTACCTCAAAGCGATATAAAAACAGATTCAGTTGAAAGTATTCTTGATGATAAATTTATTCGTAAAAATAAAGCAGAGTTTCCTGAAGTTGCAGAATTAGATTTAGTTCGTCATTATACTGAATTATCAAATAAAAACTTTGGTGTAGATTCAGGGTTTTATCCACTCGGATCATGTACTATGAAATATAATCCTAAAATCAATGAAAAAGTTGCTCGCATACCTGGATTTGCAGAGTCACATCCTTTACAAGAAGAAGAGCAAGTTCAAGGTTCTTTAGAAATTGTGTATAGTTTACAAGAAGAACTTAAAGAAATTACTGGTATGGATGAAGTTACATTACAACCAGCTGCAGGTGCTCATGGTGAGTGGACTGCTTTAATGATTTTCAAAGCGTATCACTTAGATAATGGTGAAGGTCATCGTGATGAAGTTATTGTTCCTGACTCAGCTCATGGTACAAACCCTGCATCTGCGTCGTTTGCTGGTTTTAAAGCTGTTACAGTTAAATCAAATGAACGTGGTGAAGTTGATATTGAAGACTTAAAACGCGTTGTTAATGAAAATACTGCTGCAATTATGTTAACTAATCCTAACACTTTAGGTATTTTCGAGAAAAACATCATGGAAATCCGTGAAATTGTACATGAAGCAGGCGGATTATTATACTATGACGGTGCAAACTTAAATGCCATTATGGATAAAGTACGTCCTGGAGATATGGGATTTGATGCGGTTCATTTAAACTTACACAAAACATTCACTGGTCCTCACGGTGGCGGTGGTCCAGGTTCAGGTCCAGTTGGTGTAAAAAAAGAATTAGCTAGTTATTTACCAAAACCAATGGTAATCAAAGATGGAGATACTTTTAAATACGATAATGATATTAAAAACTCAATTGGACGTGTAAAACCATTCTACGGTAATTTTGGTATTTACTTAAGAGCATACACATATATAAGAACTATGGGTGCTGAAGGTTTAAGAGAGGTTTCTGAAGCAGCAGTTCTTAATGCTAATTATATTAAAGCTAGCTTAAAAGACCACTATGAAATTCCATATGAGCAATATTGTAAACATGAATTCGTATTAAGTGGTTCTAAACAAAAAGAACATGGAGTCCGTACCTTAGATATGGCAAAACGTTTATTAGACTTTGGTGTTCATCCACCAACAATTTATTTCCCACTTAACGTTGAGGAAGGTATGATGATTGAACCAACTGAAACAGAATCTAAAGAAACGTTAGATTACTTTATCGATGCTATGATTCAAATTGCTGAAGAAGCTAAAAATGATCCAGATAAAGTATTAGAAGCACCACATAGTACAATAATTGATAGATTAGATGAAACTACCGCAGCGCGTAAACCTGTTTTAAAATTTGATAATCTACATGAAGAAAAAGAATAATTTAAAACTTTGACCCTGTAACCAATTTAATTGATTACAGGGTCTTCCCTATTTTAAACTTAAGTGAAATATTTTATGTTTATTCTATTTTTAGAAAACGTTTCTAAATGATTTTCACATAAATAATTAAAAAACTCTTAAAGAACATCTTTAAGAGTTAGTAAGCAGACAAGAGATTATTTTTTAGTTTTAATCTTACCTGTCCATTTTTTGTATCCACCTTTTAACATATAAATATCTTTATAGCCATTTTTTTTAAGGATACGTGCTGCACGATACCCTGCGACACCGTTTGCATCACAAAGATAAATAGGTTGATCTTTACGTAAACCTTGATATCTTTGACTAAACATTGATATTGGAATGTTACGAGCGCCATTAATATGTCCGTAATCATAGTCTACTTTCTCACGAACATCAATCACTTGAGCTTTTCTTAAACCTTTGTGAAATTCATTCTGCTCAAGTTCAGTGACTGCTCGTTTATTCATAAACCAATTTCCAAGCATATATAAAATAATTATGACTATAATAGCTAAAGCTATAATCAAAGATACATTCATATTGCATCCTCCCTAATTAACCGATATTATAATTATAAGGCTGTTAGCTAAATTTATCAAAATTTTTTATTGGCTATTTTTATCAAAGATTTATATGTAAAATTTAATATTTTTCTATAGATAATTATATGTTGTGATTGGAGATTATTTTATGACAGAGACATGGAATTTTATAAATACAGGAAGCCATGATCCATATTATAATATGGCAATGGATGAAGCACTCTTAAACTTCGTATCAAGAGGGGAAATTGACCCTGTTGTCAGATTTTACACTTGGAATCCTGCAACGTTATCTGTAGGGTATTTTCAAAGATTAAAGAAAGAAATTGACATTGATAAAGTTAATGAAAAAGGATTTGGATTAGTAAGAAGACAAACTGGTGGTAGAGGGGTTCTTCATGATAAAGAATTAACATATAGTGTTATTGTTTCGGAAGAACATCCTAATATGCCTTCTACCGTAACTGAAGCATATCGTGTCATTTCAGAAGGATTACTTGAAGGATTTAAATTATTAGGTTTTGAAGCATATTTTGCGATTCCACGTTCCAAAGAAGAACGAGAAAAATTAAAACAACCTCGAAGTGCTGTTTGTTTTGATGCACCTAGTTGGTATGAATTAGTTGTTGAAGGTAGAAAAATTGCAGGAAGCGCTCAAACTAGACAAAAAGGCGTTATTTTACAACATGGTTCCTTATTACAAGATGTTAACGTTGATGAGCTTTTCGATATGTTCATTTTTAAAAATGATCGTCTAAAAGATAAGATGAAAAAAGCGTTTGTTGATAAAGCTGTAGCGATTAATGATATTTCTGATAGACATATATCAATTGAAGAAATGGAAAAAGCATTTGAAGAAGGATTTAAAAAGGGGTTAAACATAGAATTCAAACCACTTACTTTATCAGATGAACAAATAAAAGAAGTAAAAGAATTAGAAGAAAAATATCGTTCTGATGAATGGTTATATAAAAAATAAAAAATCATAGGATGGCTAATATTTGGTCATCCTATGATTTTTTTTATTTTCTATTTCTCTTTTTATATTTTCTTGCTGCTCTTCTATATTTACGTTGATCTTCAGTTAAGAAAAAGAAATAGTATATTAAATAAATAATTAACGCAATGATTAAAAAGGTGAAAATCGTTTTAGCAAAAGACATCATAAATACATTTAAATTCAAAATCAAGCCAATTGCAGCAATTAAAATTACTAAATAAAACAATATATTTTTCAAATCAAAAACTCCTATTATGAATTGTTAGACATGTTCACTTGAGATAGTTTAGTCTTGCCTTTATTCAACTTATTCGTATTATTATTTTCATATCCGCTCTTAATATCTTTAAATGCCGATTGTAACTCTTTGTTAATTTGTCTAATATTTTTATCTTCATTTTTATTTGCACTAGATAAATCTTTTTTAGTCACGGCACCCTTATACTTACCATAAGCATCATCAATACCATTAGCAATAGTATTTAATTTTTCAAGATTTTGCTTTTTGTCTTCTTTCTTATTTTTAGACAAATCCAACTGATTATAATTACTAATAACTTTAGTAATATCTTGATAATATTTAGACGAAGCATCTAAAAATTTAGCTTCTTTATTATTATCAACTGTTTTGGAAACATTTTTTTTATCTTTATTAAGAGCCTCAACTTGTGCTTTTTGATTACTTATATCTTGATTTAGCTGTTGAATATCTAACTTCAAGTTATGGTTTTGATCTCTTAATTTGGTTGTCTTATCTTCCAATGGTCCTAAATTTTGAGAGCCACAACCAACCAATAAACATGAAGCTCCAATAATAACGATTAATTTTTTCATTAAAATCTCCCTAAACCAAAATCTCTTTATTTCTAAAATAATTATGCTATTATTTTAATGTAAATAGAGCAAATGTACAAACGTTATACTAGGAGTGATTTGTATGAATAAATTAGCAAAAGTTCAAGACTTACTAGATGTTCAACAATTGGATGCTTTAGTTATTTTATCAGATTATAATCGTAGATATTTATCAGATTTCACTGGTACAAGTGGTGCATTAATAATTTCAAAAAATAACTATCAATTAATTACTGATTTTCGATATATTGAACAAGCAACTAATCAAGCAACTAAATTTAACATCATCAAACGCAGTGGTGGTTTAATTGAAGCGATTGTAGAAATTATTAATCATGAACAATTTAATCATGTTGGTTTTGAAGGACACTTAGTGAGTTATGATACATACCAAACATTAGATCAATCGAAAGCTAAATTAATCTCTATTGGAAATGAGATTGAAAAAATCAGAGAAATAAAGACACCCGAAGAGATAGAAAAGATTAAATACGCTGCTAAAATAGTTGATGATACATATAACTATGTATTAGATATTGCAAAGGTTGGAATGACTGAAAGAGAATTAAAAAGTAAATTAGAAGCTAAAATGTTAGAATTAGGCGCAGATGGCCCTTCATTTGACACAATTGTAGCATCTGGTTATAGAGGCGCTTTACCTCATGGTGTAGCAAGTGATAAAGTCATAGAGCAAGGCGATATGATTACGCTTGATTTTGGGGCATACTATAGAGGATATTGCTCTGATATAACAAGAACATTTGCTATAGGGGAACCTGACTCTAAGATGAAAGATATTTATAACATTGTTCTCAATTCCCAAATTAAAGCAATCAACGAAATAAAAGCTGGAATGACTGTAGCTGAGGCTGACGCGTTATCAAGAGACTATATTGAATCTCATGGTTATCGGGAGGCATTCGGTCACTCTCTTGGACATGGAATTGGATTAGACATTCATGAAGGACCATTATTATCTAAAAATGCAAAGGGTATAATACAAGTAAATAATTGTGTTACTATTGAACCAGGTATTTATGTTGATGGTCTTGGTGGCGTACGTATAGAAGATGATATTTTAATAACTGAAAATGGTTGTGAAGTCTTTACTAAATGTACAAAAGACCTTATTATTTTATAGAAAGCGCATATTTGAGGAGGAAACTGAATGATTTCGGTTAATGATTTTAAAACAGGTTTAACAATTTCAGTAGATAATGGCATTTGGAAAGTTATCGATTTCCAACATGTAAAACCAGGTAAAGGTTCTGCATTTGTACGTTCTAAATTACGTAATTTAAGAACAGGTGCAATTCAAGAGAAGACATTTAGAGCTGGGGAAAAAGTTGAACAAGCAATGATTGAAAATCGTCGTATGCAATATTTATATGCTGATGGAGATAATCATGTATTCATGGATAATGAGACGTTTGATCAAACTGAATTATCAGCTGATTATTTAAAAGATGAATTAAAATATTTAAAAGCTAACATGGAAGTTCAAATCCAATCATATGAAGGTGAAACAATCGGAGTTGAACTACCTAAAACTGTTGAATTAGAAGTTACTGAAACTGAGCCAGGTATCAAAGGTGATACTGCCACTGGAGCAACTAAATCAGCTACAGTTGAAACAGGTTATACTTTAAATGTACCTTTATTCGTTAATGAAGGTGATGTATTAGTTATCAACACTAGCGACGGAAGCTATATCTCAAGAGCTTAGTTAACAGTAGCTAAAGTCTTTCTAATTACTAATTGGAAAGACTTTTTTTAATATCTAAATCATTATTTTATATAAATTACAAAAGTCCATTTATCAATAATAATAAGCATTAAATAGTAAGATGTAATTCCCTAAAATGACACATGCTTGAATTGGCAAGTTCAGTCAAGTAAAATAGATTGGTAGATGAAAACTAATTCGAGGAGTCAGTAACTTATGAATTTTAAAGAAATAAAAGAATTAATCGAAATTCTTGATCAATCAAGTTTAACTGAAATTAATATTGAAGATAACAAAGGTAGTGTAGTCAACCTAAAAAAACAGAAAGAGACAGAAATAATCACACCACAATATACACAACAAGCACCATTAGCACCAGCAACATCAACGATGGCAACACCAAATCAAAGTGCAACAGAATCACCTGTTCCACAAAATAATGATCAAATCGATAAAGATGATTCATCATATCAAACAATCAATGCACCTATGGTGGGTACATTTTATAAATCGCCATCTCCAGAAGAAGATGCATATGTTCAAGTCGGAGATAAAGTTACCAATGAATCTACAGTGTGCATCTTAGAAGCAATGAAATTATTTAATGAAATACAAGCTGAAGTTTCTGGAGAAATAGTTGAAATATTAGTAGAAGACGGACAAATGGTAGAGTATGGCCAACCGTTATTTAAGGTGAAATAATGAAAAAAATCTTAATCGCTAATCGTGGAGAAATTGCGGTTAGAATCATTAGAGCTTGTCATGATTTAGGCATACAAACTGTTGCCATTTATTCTGAGGGAGACAAAGACGCGTTACATACTCAAATTGCTGATGAAGCATATTGCGTTGGTCCAACTCAGTCTAAAGATTCTTATTTGAACATTCCAAATATATTATCAATTGCGACTTCAACTGGTTGTGATGGTATTCATCCAGGTTATGGCTTTTTAGCTGAGAATGGTGATTTTGCAGAGCTGTGTGAAGCATGCCAATTGAAATTTATCGGTCCTAGCTATGAGTCTATCCAAAAAATGGGCATCAAAGACATTGCAAAAGCAGAAATGATTGCAGCTAATGTCCCAGTTGTTCCAGGTAGTGATGGGCTAGTTACAACCATTTCGGATGCAAAACAAATTGCTAAAGAAATTGGATATCCAGTAATTATTAAAGCTACTGCAGGTGGTGGTGGAAAAGGTATACGAGTGGCTAGAACAGAGAAAGAGCTTGAGAATGGCTATCGTATGACTCAACAAGAAGCAGAAACTGCTTTTGGTAATGGCGGTCTTTACCTTGAAAAATTTATTGAGAACTTCCGTCACATTGAAATTCAAATTATTGGAGATCAACATGGAAATGTCATTCATCTCGGAGAAAGAGATTGTACGATTCAAAGACGCATGCAAAAGTTAGTCGAAGAATCTCCATCTCCTATTTTATCTGATGAACAACGTGAAGAGATGGGTAATGCAGCTATAAGAGCTGCAAAAGCAGTTAATTATGAAAATGCAGGTACTATTGAATTTATATATGATTTAAATGATAATCAATTTTATTTTATGGAAATGAATACACGTATTCAAGTTGAACATCCTGTCACTGAAATGGTTACTGGCATTGATTTAGTAAAATTACAACTAAAAGTTGCGATGGGTGAAGCACTCCCATACACTCAAGAAGATATTACTATCAATGGTCATGCAATAGAATACCGTATAAATGCTGAAAATCCATATAAGAACTTCATGCCATCTCCTGGTAAAATCACACAATACCTAGCTCCAGGCGGATATGGTGTAAGAATTGAATCAGCTTGTTATACAAATTATACAATTCCTCCATATTATGATTCTATGGTAGCTAAACTCATTGTTCATGAACCAACGCGTGATGAAGCAATTATGACTGGTCTTAGAGCATTAAGTGAGTATTTAATTTTAGGAATCGATACAACAATTCCTTTCCATTTAAAACTTATGAATAATGATATATTTAGAAGTGGATCTTTTAATACTAACTTCTTAGAACAATATAATATTATGGATGACGAGGAGTAGGAGGTTAAACCAAATGGTTAAAGTAGCAGATTATTCAAATTCAAACTTAGGTAAAATTGAAATTGCACCTGAAGTTATTTCTGTAGTTGCAAGTATAGCTGTTTCAGAGGTAGAAGGGGTAACTGGACATTTTTCAGAATTGAAAAATAGTAACATTGAAAAAATAAGTCGTAAAAACCTCAATAGAAATTTAAAAATTGATGTTAAAGAAGATGGCATTCAAATTGATGTATATTGCTCTATTAAGCACGGTATAAATATTTCAAAATTTGCAAGTAAAATTCAAACATCTATTTTCAACTCAATTAAAACAATGACTGCTATTGAGCCAAAAGAAATTAACGTTCACATCATGCATATTACTGTCGAATAATATATAGATTACATTTAACAAGGAGTTATTTATGAGTCGTAAAGAATCAAGAATGCAAGCATTTCAAACTTTGTTTCAGTTAGAAATGAAAGACACAGAATTAACAATCAATGAAGCCATTAATTTCATAAAAGATGATGAGCCTGAATTAGACTTTGATTTTATACATTGGTTAGTAACAGGTGTTAAAGATCATGAGCCAGTTCTAGATGATACTATTAAGCCACATCTTAAAGATTGGTCACTTCAACGTTTATTAAAAACAGACCGAATAATATTACGAATGGCTACATTTGAATTATTGCATAGTGATACACCACCAAAAGTAATCATTAATGAAGCTGTAGAATTAGCAAAGCAATTTAGCGACGATGAGCATTATAAATTTATAAATGGTGTGTTGAGTAACATAAAATAATTAATTTGAGTGATGACAATGTCTGAATACTTAAGCGTTACAACTTTAACGAAATATATTAAATATAAATTTGATCAGGACCCACATTTGCAATCTATCTTACTAAAAGGTGAGCTTTCTAACTTTAAAAAACATTCAAGTGGACATCTTTATTTCAACGTTAAAGATAAGGATAGTGTGATAAGTGCAATGATGTTTAAAGGTAATGCGAACCAGCTTACTTTTGAGCCAAAAGAAGGTGATGAAGTCCTTTTAGAAGCACGTGTTTCAGTATATGAACGACGTGGAAATTATCAAATTTATGTGAATAAAATGGAATTAGATGGTATAGGGAACTTGTATCAAAAGTTAGAACAATTAAAGCAAAAATTAAAAAAAGAAGGCTTTTTTAATAATGAACATAAAAAGCCTATTCCTCGATTCCCTAAAAAAATCGCAATCTTAACTGCTAGTACTGGTGCCGCAATTAGAGATATTCAATCTACAATAAATAGTAGATATCCTTTGGCCGAAAAAATCCAAATAAGTACTTTAGTACAAGGTACACAAGCCAAAGAGGATATTATAAAAAATATTAAATATGCTGATTCACTTGGCGTTGATACTATTATTGTAGGCCGTGGTGGTGGATCTATAGAAGATTTATGGAACTTTAATGAAGAAGATGTTGTTAAAGCGATTTTTGAGTGTCAAACACCCATTATTTCAGCTGTTGGACATGAAACCGATTTTACTCTCAGTGATTTCGTAGCAGATGTCAGAGCAGCAACACCAACACAAGCTGCAGTTATGGCGACTCCAGATCAGTATGAATTGATGCAACAAATTAAGCAATACCAATTTTCATTATCAAGGTATATTAAACAGTATCTTGAAAAACAATATAAACAACTAGATCATTTAGCATCTTATTATAAGTTTAAACAACCCTCATTATTATACGATCAACAGATACAACGCAAAGATGACTTAGAAAGACAACTAACTCAATTATTATTATCCAAAATTGAGAATAAAAAATATCAATTAAAAGTTCTTCATCAGAATTTTAATGTAAAAACATTAAATCAAACTATATTACAAAATAAAAGGCAACTAATGAATGTTAAAAATCGTTTATCAAATCTAACAATGAAAAACATTCATAATAATAAATTAGAGCTCAAAAATAAAGTTGAACTATTAAATAATTTAAGTCCTACTAATACTATGTTGAGAGGCTATTCTATTATTAATAAAGATGATAAAGTCATTACAAGTACACAGGATTTAAGTAAAGATGATGAAATTACATTAGCAATGAAAGATGGTAACGTAGATGCCATCGTTAAAAAGGTTAGGTGTGAACATGAGTAAAGATCAACAAAGTTTTGAAGAAATGATGCAAGAATTAGAAAATATCGTTCAAAAGTTAGATAATGAGACTGTATCATTAGAAGAATCATTAGAGTTATATCAACGTGGTATGAAACTTTCAGCAACATGTGATGCAACACTTAAAGATGCTGAAAAGAAAGTCAATCAACTTATTAAAGATGAAGCAGAGGATGAAGAAAATGGCAAAGAAGTCAATGAATGAATTAATTAATCAAATTAATAGCGCTCTTGACGGTGTAATCGAAACTTCACCACTAAATACGAATCTAGAAGAAAGTATGCAATATTCTCTCAATGCGGGTGGTAAAAGAATAAGACCACTTCTTGTATTTTTAACATTAGATGTATTAAATCAAGATTATAAAAAAGGTAAAAAAACTGCATTGGCATTGGAAATGATTCACACGTATTCTTTAATTCATGATGATCTTCCTGCGATGGATAATGATGATTACCGTCGTGGTAAACTTACCAATCACAAAGTCTATGGTGAATGGAAAGCTATTTTAGCAGGTGATGCACTACTAACTAAGGCATTTGAAATCATTGCTGATGATGAATTATTAGAATCTGACGTTAAAGTTAAAATACTTTCCAGATTAGCGCATAATAGTGGTCACTTAGGCATGGTCGGAGGACAAACATTAGACATGCAAAGTGAAGATAAACCTGTTGATTTGGATACGCTTGAACAGATACATAAAGCTAAAACAGGAGCATTACTTCAATTCGCAGTATTAAGTGCAGCTGATATTGCTAAAGTAGATAAGTCTACATCACAAGCTCTTGAAGATTTTAGTAATCATATGGGTTTGATGTTCCAAATTAAAGATGATTTGCTCGACGTATATGGTGATGAATCTAAATTAGGAAAAAAAGTTGGTAGTGACATCGAAAATCACAAAAGTACGTATGTTTCTTTATTAGGTAAAGATGGAGCTGAAGATAAATTAAATTTCCATAAAGATGCTGCCATAAAATCAATAGAACAACTTTCTTCACACTATGATATTAAACCTCTATTAGATATCGTTGAGCTTTTCTACACACGTGATCATTAATTATCATTAGTATTAACCCTTCAAAGCTACTGTTTAAAAACTGGCGTTGAAGGGTGTTTTAGTACACTATTTTAAATTGAGGCAATACATTTATATCATAATTTTAATTTACATATTTATTTATTTGTTTATACATTTTTACAATACAAATTAACTAATTGTACCTATTAGTATTTAAATAAAACAATTTACGATTATTGAGTTATCAGTTACGTATGCATAATAACAATAGTAGTAGTAAAAAAAATGATGTGTTAAAATCATTGTATAATTATTCGAAACTAGGAGTGTTCATAATGGCAAAAAAATCTGTGAGACACATAAAGATTAGAGAAATTATCTCAAGCGAACAAATAGAAACTCAAGACGAACTAGTAAAACGTCTTAATGAATACGACCTTAATGTTACGCAAGCTACCGTATCACGTGATATTAAAGAATTACAATTAATCAAAGTTCCTGCACCATCAGGTCAGTATGTATATAGCTTGCCTAATGATCGAAAATACCATCCATTAGAAAAATTGGGTCGTTATCTCATGGACTCATTTGTAAATATAGAAGGTACAGGTAATCTACTTGTGTTAAAAACCTTACCTGGTAACGCTCAATCTATCGGCGCTATTTTAGACCAAATCGATTGGGATGAAGTTCTCGGTACTATATGTGGTGATGATACTTGCCTTTTAATTTGTAAAGATGAAGACGCAAGTAATACAATTAAAACAAGAATTTTCAATTTATTATAAGGATGCGATGAATTCATGTTACAAACCTTATCAATAAAACAATTTGCAATTATTGATGAATTAGAAATTCATTTTTCAGATGGATTAACAGTTCTAAGTGGTGAAACGGGTTCAGGTAAATCAATCATCATAGATGCGATTGGCCAGTTAATTGGAATGCGTGCATCATCAGATTATGTTCGACATGGTGAAAAGAAAGCGATTATTGAAGGCATATTTGATATAGATGAAAGTAAAGATGTTATTCATATACTTCATAACCTTGATATAGAGATCGACGAGGACTTCTTATTAGTAAAAAGAGAAATATTTAGCACTGGTAAAAGTATTTGTAGGTTGAATAATCAAATTGTTACGCTTCAAGATTTGCGAAAAGTTATGCAAGAACTATTAGATATTCATGGTCAACATGAAACACAGACACTTCTTAAACAAAAGTATCATTTAAAATTATTAGATGATTATGCAGAAGACAAGTATTTATCAACTAAAGAAAAATATAAAAATGTGTTTAATCAGTATAAAAGTAAAACAAAGGAATTAGAAGAATTAGAGTCTGCCGACCAAGCATTACTTCAACGTTTGGATTTAATGAAATTTCAATATGAAGAATTAGAAGAAGCTTCTTTAAAAGAGGGCGAAATTGAGCAATTAGAAGTCGATATACGTAGAATTCAAAATTCCGAAAAACTAAGCATGGCGCTTAATAATGCGCATGTCACTTTGACTGATGAGCATGCAATTACAGATAGACTATATGAATTAAGTAATCATTTACAATCCATAGATGATATTTTGCCTGATAAATTTAGTAAATTAAAAGAGGATATTGATCAATTTTATTACACGCTTGAAGATGCTAAGCACGAGTTATATGATGAAATGTCAAACACTGAATTTGATGAGCAAATGCTAAATGAGCTAGAATCTCGAATGAATTTATTAAACAATCTTAAAAGGAAATATGGCAAAGACATTAATGAATTAATTACTTACAAAGATAAGCTTCAAAATGAAATAGACAAAATCGAAAATTATGAAGAAAGTACATCACAATTACGTGAGGAAATTAGTCAATTATATGATGAAGTGATGTCAAAAGGCAAATTGTTATCTAAAGAGCGTCGCACAGTAGCTCGAACATTAAGAGACCGTATCGTTTCTGAAATACAAAATTTACAAATGAAAGATGCTAATTTAGAAATCTCATTCCAATTATTAGATAAACCAACAATTGATGGTATAGAATTTGTAGAGTTTTTAATCAGTCCGAATAAAGGTGAACCACTCAAAAGTTTAAATAAAATTGCATCTGGCGGTGAACTATCTCGTATTATGCTCGCTTTAAAAAGTATTTTTGTACAATCAAGGGGACAAACTGCAATTTTATTTGATGAGGTAGATTCAGGAGTGTCAGGACAAGCTGCTCAAAAAATGGCTGAAAAAATGAGAGATATAGCTGAATATATTCAAGTAATATGTATTTCGCACTTACCACAAGTTGCATCTATGAGTGATCATCATTTATTAATTAGTAAAGCATCCAATGATGATCGCACAACAACTCAAGTTAAAGAATTAGAAAATGATGATAAAATTGATGAAATCGCACGAATGATTTCTGGTGCTAGTGTTACTGAATTAACTAGAGAAAATGCAAAAGAAATGATTAGCCAAAATCAAAGAAAAAGTAGTAAGTAATTCATTGAATTTATTAATAATTATTTTTGCTGTAAAATAATTATTAACATTATAAAATGAATATTTTAATTTTATATGTAACCTACTCATTAAGTTACTAAATGCATTTAAAATTTAAAGTCACTTACACATTAACGTTATTAAATCCAATCGCAAAGCAAGTTAGGAGTAAAATTATGAGTGAAAATCAATATGACCTAGTCATCTTAGGTGGAGGAACCGCTGGTTATGTAGCGGCAATTCGAGCATCTCAATTAGGTAATAAAGTAGCTA
The DNA here is from genome assembly GCF_006094395.1 of Staphylococcus haemolyticus. Taxonomy (NCBI): domain Bacteria; kingdom Bacillati; phylum Bacillota; class Bacilli; order Caryophanales; family Staphylococcaceae; genus Staphylococcus; species Staphylococcus haemolyticus. The sequence continues at coordinate 1,344,061 of NZ_CP035291.1, forward strand.
TAGTAGAGAAATCTTTGTTAGGTGGCACTTGTCTTCACAAAGGATGTATTCCTACAAAAGCTTTATTAAAATCTGCTGAAGTTTTAAGAACAGTTAAAGATTCAGTTCATTTCGGAGTGAATGTTGGTCAATATTCATTTGACTTAAAATCCATGATGAAACGTAAAGACAAAATTGTTAATCAAATGCATCAAGGTATTGAAAGTTTAATGCAGAAAAATCACATAGATATATTTAATGGCACAGGTAGAATTATGGGGACATCTATTTTCTCACCTCAAAGTGGTACCATTTCAGTTGAATATGATAATGTAGAATCTGAATTATTACCTAATCAGAATGTACTGATAGCTACAGGTTCACTACCAACTCAATTACCATTCTTGCCTTTCAATCACAATACAGTTCTATCTAGTAATGACATATTGCAACTCACTGATTTACCTGCAAGCATAGCAATCATTGGCGGTGGAGTGATAGGTCTTGAATTTGCTTCTTTATTAATTGACTTAGGTGTAAATGTTAGTGTGATAGAGGCTGGTGAACGAATCTTGCCTAATGAGAGTGCTCAAATTGCAAATTTTCTAAAAACATCACTTATAGCAAGAGGAGTAACGTTCTATGAAAATTGCGCATTAAATGAATCTGCAGTTAAAGTCAACTCTAATTCTGTAACTATTCAAGTAAATAAAGATAAAACTATAGAAGTTGAAAAAGTTTTAGTATCAATTGGTCGCAAGCCTAATACTGATGATATAGGATTAAATAATACTAAAATTAAAACTGATGATAATGGTAATATACTTGTTAATGACTTTTTACAAACCGAAGATAAGCATATTTATGCTGCAGGTGATTGCATAGGTAAGCTTCAATTAGCACATGTATCTTCTAAAGAGGCAATACTTGCTGTTGAACACATGTTTAATGGCAATGGACTACCTCTAAATTATGACAAGATGCCGAAATGCATATATACACACCCAGAAGTTGCTTCAATTGGTTATAATAAAGAATCAGCCGAAGCCAAAAACATTAAGACCAAATCATTTAAAGTAAGCTTTAATGCAATTGGTAAAGCAGTAATAGAGGAAACTACTAATGATAGAGGATTTTGTGAAATGATAATTAATGATGAAACTAATGAAATTATCGGTATTAATATGATAGGCCCTCAGGTTACTGAATTAATCAACGAAGCCTCATTATTGCAATTTATGAATGGTTCAGCAATTGAGTTAGGTCTGACAACACATGCACATCCTTCTATATCAGAAGTACTTATGGAATTGGGATTGAAAGTAGAAAATAGAGCAATACACGTTTAACAGGAGGAACATAAAAGATGATTGATTATAAATCTGTCGGACTTTCAGAAGAAGACCTTAAAGAAATCTATAAATGGATGGATTTAGGTAGAAAAGTAGATGAACGATTATGGTTATTAAACCGCGCTGGTAAAATTCCATTTGTTGTTAGTGGACAAGGACAAGAGGCTACTCAAATAGGAATGGCTTACGCTATGAAAGAAGGAGATATTTCATCTCCATATTATAGAGATTTAGCATTTGTTACTTTTATGGGGATTTCCCCATATGATACAATGCTAGCTTCATTTGGAAAAAAAGATGATATTAATTCCGGAGGAAAACAAATGCCTTCCCACTTTAGTCATCGTGAAAAGGGCATATTATCACAAAGTTCTCCAGTTGCTACACAAATACCACACTCAGTTGGAGCTGCATTAGCTTTAAAAATGGATAAAAAACCAAATATTGCTACGGCAACTGTCGGAGAGGGAAGTTCAAATCAAGGAGATTTTCATGAGGGTTTAAACTTTGCAGGCGTTCATAAATTACCATTTGTTTGTGTCATCATCAATAATAAATATGCGATATCTGTGCCTAATACTTTACAATACGCTGCAGAAAAACTTTCTGATAGAGCCTTAGGATATGGCATATATGGTGAGACAGTAGATGGGGATGATCCGATAGCAATGTATAAAGCTATGAAAGAAGCTAGAGAACGTGCACTAAATGGTGAGGGTGCCACTCTAATTGAAGCTATCACACATCGTATGACGCCACATTCTTCAGATGATGATGATACATATCGTACGAAAGAAGAAAGAGAAGCATTAAAAACTTATGATTGTAATCTTAAGTTTAAAGATTATTTATTAGAAAAAGAGATTATTAATCAAGAATGGTTAGACAATATAGAGCAAGAGCATAAAGAAATTATTAATAAAGCCACTAAAGATGCAGAAAAAGCGCCATATCCATCTGTAGAAGAAACATATCAATTTGTTTATGATCCAGAAGGAGGTATGGGCAATGAGTAAAATGAGTTATATTGAAGCAATACAACAAGCGCAAGACCTAGCCATGGAACATGATAATAACGTATTTATATTAGGTGAAGATGTAGGACGTAAAGGTGGCGTTTTTGGTGCAACTAGAGGTCTTCAAGACAAATATGGTGTTGAAAGAGTAATAGATACACCTTTGGCTGAATCTAATATTGTAGGAACTGCTATTGGAGCAGCAATGATTGGTAAACGACCAATTGCAGAAATTCAATTCGCAGATTTTATACTTCCTGCAGTTAATCAAATTATTAGTGAAGCAGCTAAAATGCGCTATCGTTCAAATAATGACTGGCAATGTCCTATCACAATCAGAGCACCCTTTGGTGGTGGGGTACATGGTGGTTTATATCATTCTCAAAGTATCGAGAGCATCTTTGCGTCTACACCGGGGTTAACTATTGTCATACCTTCATCCCCTTATGATGCTAAAGGATTATTATTATCCTCTATTGAGTCAAACGATCCAGTATTATTCTTTGAACATAAAAAAGCATATCGCTTCTTGAAAGAAGAAGTGCCAGAAGATTATTATACAGTTCCTCTCGGAAAAGCTGATGTAAAACGTGAAGGGAAGGACATAACTGTATTTACATATGGATTGTGTGTAAATTATTGTATGCAAGCTGCTGATATTTTAGCAGCAGATGGTATTAGTGTTGAAATAGTTGATTTGAGAACTGTTTATCCTCTAGATAAAGAAACAATTATTGAACGTGCTAAAATGAATGGCAAGATTTTATTAATAACTGAAGATAATCTTGAGGGCAGTGTCATGTCAGAAGTCTCTGCTATCATAGCTGAAAACTGTTTATTTGAACTTGATGCACCTATTATGAGATTAGCAGGACCAGATGTTCCTTCAATGCCATTTTCTCCTAATCTTGAAAATGAAGTTATGATGAATCCTGATAAAATCTTAGAAAAAATGCGAGAACTTGCACAATTTTAAGGAGGAAAAGTTATGGATATAAAAATGCCAAAACTAGGCGAAAGTGTTCATGAAGGTACTATTGAGCAATGGCTTATTTCAGTTGGTGACTATGTTGATGAATATGAACCCTTATGTGAGGTAATTACTGATAAAGTAACTGCTGAAGTACCTTCAACTGTATCTGGTACTATCACTGAAATTTTAGTTTCAGAAGGTGAAACAGTTCAAATAGATCATGTTATTTGTAAAATTGAAACTTCTGAAACAGATAATTCTACCAACACTAAAAATACCGATATTGAAACCGTTAAGGATTCAACAGATTTAAATATAAATGGTAATGATACTTTAACAGTCGAAACGTCAGCATCAGCTTCAAAAAATACTTCTGATAAAGAAGTAAGTCATTCTGTTAAATCAAATGCACATACACAAGCATCATTACTTAATAACGGTCGATATTCACCAGTAGTTTTTAAAATTGCATCTGAAAATGATATTGATTTATCATCAGTTCCTGGCACGGGTTTCGAAGGACGTGTGACTAAAAAAGATATTGAAAATTATATTAATTCAAGTCATCAGAAACCGAAAATAAATAACAATTCACAATCTAATTTTGAACATACGAAATCCAACGTGTATTCTACTCAGAGTCAGATTGGTCAATCTATACCAGTCAAAGGTGTTCGTAAAGCAATAGCTCAAAACATGGTGACAAGTGTAACTGAAATCCCTCATGGTTGGATGATGCTTGAAGTAGATGCAACTAACTTAGTAAAAACTAGAAATCATCATAAAAATTCGTTCAAAGAGAACGAAGGTTATAATTTAACTTTCTTTGCATTCTTTGTAAAAGCTGTTGCTGAAGCATTAAAATCAAACCCACTATTAAATAGTAGTTGGGATGGAGAAGAAATTATTCTTCATAAAGATATTAATATTTCAATTGCTGTAGCAGATGAAGATAAATTATATGTGCCTGTTATTAAACACGCTGATGAAAAATCAATCAAAGGGATTGCTCGAGAGATAAATGAACTAGCACTTAAAGCAAGAAATAAACAATTATCACAAGAAGATATGTCTGGTGGAACATTTACTGTTAATAATACCGGTACATTTGGGTCCGTTTCATCAATGGGAATTATAAATCATCCACAAGCAGCGATTTTACAAGTAGAATCTATTGTAAAAAAACCAGTCGTTATTGATGATATGATTGCAATTAGAAGCATGGTTAATTTGTGTATTTCGATTGATCATAGAATACTTGATGGTGTTCAAACAGGGCGCTTCATGTCTCAAGTTAAAGAACGTATTGAACAATTCACAATAGAAAATACAAGTATTTACTAGTTTAAAATGATATATCATATTCCCTGGACAAGCTATTTGAACTCTAACACTTATATTTAGTAGAATAGCATTGAATAAATAAAAGATTGAAAGGTGATTTAAATGGATTTAAATTTTGATTTATATATGAATGGCGTGGTTGAACAAGCTCGTAATGAAATTGAAAATGCGGGATATGAACAGTTAACAACTGCAGATGAAGTTGACAAAGTATTACAACAAAATGGAACTTCATTAGTAATGGTTAATTCAGTTTGTGGATGTGCGGGAGGAATTGCACGTCCAGCAGCATCACATGCGTTACACTATGATAAACTACCTGATAGACTTGTTACAGTATTTGCTGGACAAGATAAAGAGGCTACGCAACAGGCTAGAGACTATTTTGAGGGTTATGCACCTTCAAGTCCATCATTTGCATTAATTAAAGATGGTAAAATCACTGAAATGATTGAACGTCATCAAATTGAAGGCCATGATGTAATGGATGTTATTAATCAGTTACAAGGCCTATTTGATAAATATTGCGACGAAAGATAAGAGGATTTACTAATGTTAAAGTTAAATCCTTATAAGATTGGATTTAGAACGCTTAAAACAGCAGTAGGTATCACATTAGGTGTTATTTTAGCTAAATGGATAGGGCTTGATAATTATGCATCAAGTGCTATCCTCATTGTATTATGTATTAAACATACTAAAGTTCACTCAGTACAAGCTATCGTATCAAGATTTGTATCTTGTATACTAATTCTACTGTTTGGTTCATTGGTTTTTAGCTTATTAGGTCAGAATGCGCTTGTTTTGGGATTGATTGTATTATTATTTATTCCGATAACTGTTATGTTGAAAGTTCAAGAGGGTGTTGTAACTAGTTGTGTTATATTATTACATGTTTTCAATGCAACAACGATTAATTTACATTTAATCATTAATGAATTACTCTTATTAACTATTGGATTAGGAATCGCATTCATTATGAATTTAATTATGCCAAGTTTAGACAAAACATTAGTTTCTTTTAAGAAAGATATAGAAAAAGGCTTTAAAGAAATCTTTATGACATATAGCGAAGCTTGCTCAAATTATAATAATGATTTTACTTTATCTTTCGAAAAACTTCAATTAGACATTCGAAAGGCCAAATCTATCGCATTTAGAGATGTTAAAAATCATTTTATTAGAAATGAAAATTCATATTATCACTATTTTGATATGAGACAAGAACAACTTGAATTATTGCGTAGAATTAAACCGTTATTAAATCAAGTCACTGTCGATGACCCATTATTGACTGATGTATCTCATTTAATGTCAGAAATTGGTAATAACGTAAATAGTAATGATTATACTGCTTTACGATTACATTCACTGTATGAAATCCGTTTATCACTAGACGAATTACCACTTCCTAAATCTCATCAATCTTTAAAATCACGTTCAAGTATGATGCAAATATTAAATGAACTAGAAGAGTATTTAAACATTAAATCTCAATTTGGATCACTACGATTACACAATGAAATATAATTAGTACTTAAATAAAAAGAGGCTAGTACATAATTCCTAGCAAAATAGCCAGTAAATGAGTTTTTATAAATTCATTTACTGGCTTCTTTATTTACAATACTTCGTATTGTTGGCTCGCTTTCTTAGGGGACAGCTTCAGCCTGTAGTCTTCAGCTTGTCCTGTTTCCTCAAGAGTCTCGCCAAAATACTTTGTATTTATATGTAATTTTACATTCAAATACTTTAAAAAATAAGGCACTTTCGTATAATTTAATAAACTTCACTAAACTAAATTAACGAGGTGGCTTATGTATAAAGATTATAACATGACTCAACTTACTCTACCTATGGAAACTTCAGTTCTTATCTCAACAAATGATATTTCAAGAAATGTAAATGATATTGTTGAAACAATCCCTGAGACCGAATTCGATGAATTCAATTGTCCGAACAATAAAAGAATAGGATTCAAAAGATATGCCTATCGCCATGATAAGAATGTTTTTAAACGAGACTTTAAATTATATGAATGTGATGATTGTTCAGAATGTCCGCTGAAACAACAATGTATGAACTTCAATTTAAAAACAAATAAAAAAATAATGAAGGACTATAATTGGGAATATTTTAAAGCCCAAATTAATAAAAAGCTTTCAGAACCAATAACAAAAACCAACTACAGTCAAAGAAAAATTGATGTGGAGCCTTTTTTTAGATTTATGAAAGCTATTTGGGGTTTCCCTCGAATTTCCGTTCGAGGGATAAATAAAACCAAAAGAAAACTAGGATTTGCGCTAATGGCACTTACTATAAGAAAAGTAGCAGCTCAACGAGCTGAAATTAATCAAAAACATTATAAAAAAGACAATTTCTATATAATTCCAATAGAAATTGTCTTTATTTACTTATCCTGGAAATTTATGTCCTGAACTCTTTTTTATTGCGAAGATTAATGCATTAGTGGCACTAAACTTGTGAGTAGTAATGCTGCAACAATTGCAATCAACATTACAATTATTATAATTCTTAATACTTTATTATTCACTATTTAACGCTCCTTATTTAAAAACACTTACATAATACACTTTACTTAATATATAAATTAACCATAAATGATTTTTATACAAATGGCAATCAATTTATTTTTGATATTGTAGAAAATTAGTTAAAATAGAAATCAAATGAGAAAGGGGTTTTGTCATAATGATAAACAGTCAACGATTACTTGAAACATTTTTAGAATTAGTCCAAATAAATTCTGAAACAGGACATGAGGAAGTCATTCAACCCATTTTAAAAAAGAAATTTGAAGAACTAGGTTTAAATGTAACTGAAGATCATGCATCAGAAAAGTCATGGTTAGGTGCTAATAATCTTATCTGTACTTTACCAGCCACTAGTGCGAAAGAAGATGTGTCTAAAATTTACTTCACAAGTCACATGGACACTGTTGTACCTGGAATAAATATTAAACCTCAAATTAAAGAGGATGGTTATATTTATTCTGATGGTAGTACCATTCTAGGTGCTGATGATAAGGCGGGATTAGCAGCAATAATTGAAACCATTCAATATCTTAATGAAAATGAAATTCCACATGGCCAAATCCAATTTATAATTACTGTTGGTGAGGAATCTGGTCTTAAAGGGGTTAAAGAACTAGATTCAACATACATTGACGCTGAGTTTGGTTATGCAGTTGATGCTAGTCAACCCGTTGGCACAACAGTAGTAGGAGCACCAACTCAAATGGTCATAAACACGACTATTTTAGGGAAAACAGCTCATGCTAGTACACCTTCAGAAGGAATTAGTGCAATAAACATTGCTGCAAAAGCTATTAGTCGCATGAAGTTAGGACAAATTGATGACTATACTACTGCTAATATAGGTAAATTTCATGGCGGCTCTGCTACAAATATCGTTGCTGATGAAGTAGTTTTAGAAGCTGAGGCACGCTCACATGATAATCAAAGTATTGAACAACAAGTTATTCATATGAAGGAAACATTCGAGACTACCGCACAAGAATTAGGTGGTGAAGCAAAAGTTATCATTGAGAAGAGCTACCCTGGTTTTAAATTAGAAAATGATGACAAAGTAACTCAATTTGCTATCAATAGTGCTAGAGAACTTGGATTAGCAGGGGATACTGTTATTGCTGGAGGCGGCTCAGATGGCAGTATTATTAATACATTTGGAATCCCTACAGTCATTTTAGGTGTGGGCTACGAACATATTCACACGACATCTGAACGTATTTCAGTAAATTCACTTAATCAATTGGCTAAACAAATTGTCAAAATTATTGACTTAGTAGCTAAATCGTAATTTAGTTTAGTGAAGTACTTTCAAGTTTTATGATACAATACTATTGAAAAATTGAATGAGAGAGGTAAGTAATATGACTCAACAAATAGGTGTAGTAGGTTTAGCAGTAATGGGTAAAAACCTCGCTTGGAATATTGAATCACGCGGTTATAGCGTTTCTGTATATAACCGTTCAAGCGAAAAAACAGATGAAATGGTTAATGAATCTAAAGGTAAACAAATCCACCCAACATATTCTTTGGAAGAATTTGTTAATTCATTAGAAAAACCACGTAAAATTTTATTAATGGTTAAAGCAGGTCCTGCAACAGATGCAACAATTGACAGTTTACTTCCATTGTTAGACGATGATGACATTTTAATTGATGGTGGTAACACTAATTATCAAGATACTATCCGTCGTAATAAAGCCTTAGCTGAAAGTGGTATTAACTTTATTGGCATGGGTGTATCTGGTGGTGAAGTAGGTGCCCTTACTGGTCCTTCATTAATGCCAGGTGGTCAAGAAGCAGCTTATAATAAAGTGAGCGATATATTAGATGCAATTGCTGCTAAAGCAAAAGATGGTGCATCATGTGTAGAATATATTGGACCAAATGGTGCTGGACATTACGTTAAAATGGTTCATAATGGCATTGAATATGCAGATATGCAACTTATTGCAGAGAGCTATGCGATGATGAAAGATTTATTAGGTATGTCACATGAAGACATTTCTAAGACATTTAAAGAATGGAATGCTGGTGAGTTAGAAAGTTATTTAATTGAAATCACTGGTGATATCTTTACTAAATTAGATGATGACAATGAAGCACTTGTCGAAAAGATTTTAGACACTGCGGGTCAAAAAGGTACAGGTAAATGGACTTCTATCAATGCCTTAGAATTAGGTATTCCTTTAACGATTATTACTGAATCAGTATTTGCTCGTTTCATTTCATCAATTAAACAAGAACGTGTGAATGCTTCTAAGGAATTAAACGGTCCTAAAGCAGAATTTACTGGTAATAAAGAGGAATTCTTAGAAAAAATCCGTAAAGCTTTATATATGAGTAAAATTTGTTCATACGCACAAGGATTTGCGCAAATGCGTAAAGCTAGTGAAGAAAATGAATGGAATTTAAAATTAGGCGATTTAGCAATGATATGGCGTGAAGGTTGTATTATTCGTGCTCAATTCTTACAAAAAATTAAAGACGCTTATGATAACAACTCAGAATTACAAAACCTTTTATTAGATCCTTATTTCAAAGGTATTGTTACAGAATATCAAGATGCATTGAGAGATGTAGTAGCAACAGGTGTACGTAACGGCGTACCAACACCTGGATTCTCTGCCAGCGTAAACTACTATGATAGTTACCGCTCTGAAAATTTACCAGCGAACTTAATTCAAGCACAACGTGACTATTTCGGTGCACATACGTATGAACGTAAAGATAAAGAAGGTATCTTCCATACTCAATGGGTTGAAGAGTAATCGCATACTAGTTACAGAAGTAAACCAATTCAATGGTTTACTTCTTTTTTAAAAAATTATGCAAACGATTGCATTAAATGATTGACTTCCTAATATGAATTCTATACCATGAAAATATAAGTTAATTGAAAGCGTTTACTAAAGTTTTAAGATTGAGGTGATATGCAACGGTTACAATTAAAGATGTTGCCAAAGAGGCAAATGTAGCTACATCAACAGTATCGAGGGTGATACGGAACAATGCGAAAATTAGTGAGTCAACTTCAAATAAAGTCAAAGCAGCTATGTCCAAATTAGGATACATACCTAATCAAGCTGCAAGAACATTAATAACAAATAAAACATTGACCATTGGATTAATACAGAAAAGTTCCGCCCCTGAAATACGTCAAAATCCATTTAATAGTGATGTTCTTAATGGTATTAATCAGGCATGTAATGTAAGAGGCTATTCAACTAGAATGACTGTGTCGGAAAATAGCGGGGACTTATATCATGAAGTAAAAACAATGATTCAATCTAAAAGTGTGGATGGATTTATTCTTTTATATTCACTGAAAGATGATCCTATTGAGCACCTACTTAATGAGTTTAAAGTTCCTTATCTTATAGTTGGGAAATCTTTGAACTACGAAAATATAATACATATTGATAATGATAATATCGATGCAGCTTATCAATTAACACAATATTTATATCATTTAGGACACCGACATATATTATTTTTACAAGAATCTGGACATTATGCAGTTACAGAAGACAGATCAGTAGGATTTAAACAATACTGCGACGACGTTAAAATTTCAAATGACTGTGTCGTAATAAAGTCCATGAATGATTTACGTGATTTTATAAAGCAATATTGTATTGATGCTAGTCATATGCCTTCAGTGATTATAACGTCTGATGTTATGTTAAATATGCAATTATTAAATGTGCTTTATGAATATCAACTACGCATTCCAGAGGATATACAAACTGCCACGTTTAATACATCTTTTCTCACTGAAAATGCAACACCATCTCAAACAAGCGTAAACATTAACCCAGATGTATTAGGCTTCACAGCAGGGAATACAATCATTGATGTATTAAGAAATGAAACTATTTCTTTTAGAGAAAAATTGATTTCAACACAAATAGTTGAAAGGGTATCAACTACAAAAATATAAAGGAGCATAATTATGAATAAAAATTGGTGGAAAGAAGTAGTAGCGTATCAAGTTTATCCAAGAAGTTTTAATGATAGTAATAATGATGGTATTGGTGATTTACCAGGTGTAATCGAAAAATTAGACTATTTTAAAGACTTAGGTATTGATGTTATTTGGCTAAGTCCAATGTATAAATCACCTAATGATGATAATGGATATGATATCAGTGATTATCAAGATATTATGGATGAATTTGGTACAATGGAAGATTTTGATTGTCTATTAAAAGGTGTACATGACCGTGGTATGAAACTAATATTAGATTTAGTCGTTAACCATACATCTGATGAGCATCCCTGGTTTATTGAATCAAAATCTAGTAAAGATAACCCAAAAAGAGACTGGTACATATGGGCAGACCCTAAGGATGATGGTTCTGAACCAAATAATTGGGAGAGCATTTTTAATGGTTCAACATGGCAATTTGATGAAACCACTAATCAATATTACTTCCATTTATTTAGTAAAAAACAACCAGATTTAAATTGGGATAATCCTGAAGTACGTGAATCAGTATTTAACATGATGAATTGGTGGTTTGAAAAGGGTATTGATGGATTCCGTGTCGATGCTATAACCCATATTAAGAAAACATTTGAAGCTGGTGACCTACCTGCACCAGAAGGAAAAAAATATGCTCCAGCCTTTGATGTAGATATGAATCAACCTGGTATTCAGAATTGGCTACAAGAAATGAAAGATGAGTCACTAAGCCAATATGATATTATGACTGTTGGAGAAGCGAATGGTGTAAATCCAGATAATGCAGAAGAGTGGGTTGGAGAAGATAAAGGTAAATTCAATATGATCTTCCAATTTGAACATTTAGGTTTATGGAGTACAGGTGATTCTCAATTTGACGTTAAATCATATAAAGAGGTGTTAAACCGCTGGCAAAAGAGACTAGAAGGAATTGGTTGGAATGCACTTTTCATAGAAAACCATGATCAACCTCGTCGTGTATCAACTTGGGGTAACGATAAAGATTACTGGTTTGAATCTGCTACAAGCCACGCCGTTGTGTATTTCTTACAGCAAGGTACACCGTTTATCTATCAAGGACAAGAAATTGGTATGACCAATTATCCTTTTGAAAGTATTGAAACGTTTAATGATGTTGCGGTTAGAAATGAATATCAAATTGTAAAAGAACAAGGTGGAGACGTTGATCAATTATTAGATAAGTATAGAATGGAAAATCGTGATAATTCTCGTACACCTATGCAATGGAATAATTCTACAAATGGTGGCTTCACAGAGGGAAAACCTTGGTTCCCAGTTAATCCAAATTATAAAGATATTAATGTAGCTCATCAATTAGAAGACGAGCATTCTGTACTTAATTTTTACAAAAAATTGATTCAATTAAAAAAATCGCATGATATATATATGTATGGACAGTTTGATTTAATTGATGCAGAAAATGAAAATGTGTTTGCTTATACTAGACAATTAGAAGGCAAAACTGTAGTGGTTGCAGGTAATTTAACTGATAAACAAAGTTCATTAACATTACCTTTTGATATCGAAGAGGATGCAATCAAATTACATAACTACAATAGTCAATTAGATGCAACATCACTTAAGCCATTCGAAGCATTTGTAGCAGAAATATAATTTATAAGCAAAGTTAGGACATACTATTTTTGTCCTAACCTCTTTTTCATTGGAAGAATAAAAAATCATTTTACAGCCATAAATAATTACATGACTCATATATTAGAGATGATATAATAAATAAGTCGCCTATCTCTCAGGCGTTTATCTATACGCAGGGAGGGGGTGCTAAAATGGCAGATATTCTTGTGCACATCATAGCCACAGTAACAAGTGGTTGTATTGTTACGTTATTTTCGTATTGGCTTCGAAACCGTAACAATAAGTAAATAGGCGACAAGCCACACCAAAAAATCCCCTCACTACTGGCATAGTGAGGGGATTGGTGCATAAAATGCAGATATTCTTGTTAGTTAAATTATAACATTTATCGTTATAGATTTGCAAAAAGATATGGTGTTTTGATTAGAGAATGTATTTCTTTGATTTTTTACAAATCATAATTTTCTTGTTCAATTGGCAACCATAATTGAATTTTAGTGAATGGGTCCTCAAATGAGATATCAAAGGGATATATTTCAACATATAAGCTATCTCTTTCATAAGGTAAAGTAAGTTGTAAACTTGATTCGATATAATACCAAGCTTCATTAACCGCATAGTCTATTTCACCTTGGAGATTAAATTTCGCATAATGTCTTCCAGGTAATATTCTACTTTCTAAATGAGATGGATATCTATCACTTGGAACACCAATAAATAATTCCAATCCATTATCTAATGGACAAGTGATTACAAATAACTCATATGGACTTATATTATTATACCTTTTTAAATCTTTAATTTTACCATCAAGAATTAAATCTTCTAAAAAATCAGGAACTTTATAAGGATTAGATAAATTATTTGATTCAATATAACGTACATAACCTACTAATGCTATATCTTCCGTGGTATCTAGTCTATATGGATAAGGTGCTCGTTCAGTAGTTGTCAACTTTATATATAAACGTTCTTGTAATTTTAATTCATCTTTTTTCGTAGATGCTTGAATTGGTGAAATCCCATGAAAATCACTAAAATCATTCGCAAAATCATTTGAACTATGATAGTTATACTTTTTTGCGACATCTACTAACCTCGAAGAACTTTGAACCATTTCTTTAGCAGCTGCAGTCATTTTTCTTGCGTGTGCGTACTGTTCAGGTGATTGTCCAACAATCATTTTAAATGATTGATCAAGATGGTAAGGAGAAAGACCAACGTAATCACTCAAATCTTGCAAATTAAACGGCTCTAATAAACGATCTTCGATAAATACAATTGCCTGTTGTATCTGCTTGATAACGTCCAAAACTCTCACTCCAATAAATTTACAATCATTAACTTTTATTTTACCTTATTTTTAGAAAATATACATCTTAACATGTGCCATATTGAAAATTTTTTAATAAAAAAGGGTGGTAGGACAGAATTTAAAATCAATTCATTGTCCCACCACCATAAGAATGAATATAGTTGATAGAGGATGGCTATGAGCACATGCTCAATTTAGGTAGCGACTATTAAAATAATACTAACTCAAAATATTACTTTAGTCCAAAAGGCTTCACTATAGGCTTATCAATTCTCTGTTTACTGAATATCATCCCACCAATGATTACCATCTCTACTTAATAGTAAATCACTTTCTAATGGTCCATTTGTACCTGACTCATAGTTAGGGAAGTTAGGTTCATTCATTGTCCATTCATCTTGTATAACATCAACAAACTTCCATGTAGATTTTAATTCTTCCCAATGTGTAAAGTTTGTAGCATCACCTTTTAAACAATCGAATAGTAAATTTTCATAGGCATCAACAGTGTTCATCTTATCTTGAGCACTCATTGCATATGATAATTGAACGGGTTCTGTATCAATACCTTGGATGTTCTTTTTCGCGTTTAAATGAAGTGATATACCCTCATTGGGTTGAATATTAATAACTAATAAGTTTGAATCCAACAATTTATCGGTCTGATAGTATAAGTTCATTGGTACTTCTTTGAACTCAACTACAACTTGAATCGATTTAGATTTCATACGTTTTCCCGTTCTAATATAAAAAGGTACGCCAGCCCAACGGAAGTTATCAATTGTTAGTCGGCCTGATACAAAAGTTGGAGTATTTGAATCTTCGGCTACTCGATCTTCATCTCGATAAGCAATGACTTTTTCACCTTCAACAAATCCTTCATCATACTGTCCACGTACAAAATTTTGTTTTACTTCTTGAGGATCAAGCTGTCTAAGTGATTTCAATACTTTAACTTTCTCAGCACGTATATCTTCACTATTTAAGCTGATTGGCGCTTCCATAGCTAAAAGGGCAACCATTTGTAACATATGATTTTGTACCATATCTTTTAATGCGCCACTAGATTCATAATAACCTCCACGGTCCTCAACACCTAATACTTCTGAAGACGTTACTTGAATGTTTGAAATGTATTTATTATTCCATAATGGTTCAAACATCGCATTTGAAAAGCGCAAGACTTCTATATTTTGAACCATATCTTTACCTAAATAATGATCAATTCTGTATATTTCTTCTTCTTTAAATGAGCGTCTTAATTGATTGTTTAATTGCTCAGCCGATTTTAAATCACTGCCAAATGGTTTTTCAATAACTAATCGTTTAAAACCAGTAGTATCGGTTAAACCAGATGATTTTAAGTAATCCGAAATAATACCAAAGAATTGAGGTGCCATTGCTAAATAAAACAAGCGATTTCCTTTTAACTGATATTGTGAATCTAATTCATTTGAAAAACTCAATAATGAATCATAACTTTGTTCATCACTTACATCATGTTTAAAATAATAGACATGTTCCATAAATGCATCAATTTGATCCGTATCTTTGACATGCTTTTGGATAGAACTTTTAACTTGTTCACGAAAGACTTCGTTCGTGTAATCTCTACGTCCAATTCCAATTATTGCAATATGTTCATCTAAATTATCTTGTTGAAATAAGTGGAATAGTGATGGAAATAATTTTCTATGACTTAAATCTCCGGTAGCACCGAAAATAGTAATTAAACAAGGAATATGTTTAGAATGTTTACTCAAGTTCAAAACCTCAATTCTATTAATACTATGATTGTATTATTATAAATTATATTTGCACCGCTTCAAACTTATTTGCCTAATTTTTCTTATTTTGCTAGGGCATTTATATAATGGAATGATGCACAATTTAATATCATTATAACTCAAAATGTATCTCATGCATTTAATTTATGTCTTTTTATAGCAAAAATAACCACATATGATAAAATATAATGAAGGAAAAGGAGGCATATGCATGGAAGTTACATTCTTCGGAACAAGTGCTGGGTTACCTACTAAAGAGAGAAATACTCAAGCTATAGCTTTAAACCTTGAGCCTTTTTCGAATAGTATATGGCTATTTGATGTCGGAGAAGGCACACAACATCAAATATTACATCATTCAATTAAGCTAGGAAAAGTTGACCATATTTTTATAACGCATATGCATGGAGATCATATTTTTGGATTGCCTGGACTACTAACAAGCCGTTCTTTTCAAGGTGGAGAAGACAAACCACTGACAGTTATTGGTCCTAGAGGTTTACAACAATTTATTGAGACTACTCTAAGATTATCTGAATCTCATCTAAACTATCCGATTACTTATATAGAAATTGATAATCATTTCACATATCATCATAAAGGATTCTCAATTAGTGCACATTTGTTAAATCATGGTATCCCTTCTTATGGTTATCGCATTGAATCTCCGACAACACCAGGAACAATTGATGTTGAGGCACTTAAATCAATTGGTTTATATCCTGGACCAAAATATCAAGAAGTAAAATCTTATGATAATTTTGAACATGAAGGACAAGTATATAATTCGGATGATTTTAAAGGACCAGCTAAACCCGGACCAATTATATCCATCTTTGGTGATACAAAACCATGTCAGTCAGAATTGAGCATTGCTAAAGATTCTGATGTAATGATTCATGAAGCTACATACATTGAAGGCGAAAAAACATTAGCAAATAATTATCACCATAGTCATATTGAAGATGTTTTTGAATTAATAAAGCAAGCTAATGTTAAAAGATGCTTAATCACACATTTAAGTAATCGCTATAATCACGAGAATATTCAACTTATTAAACAACAATTAAAAACACATGAGGATGTTCCAAATTTTGAATTTGTTAAAGATTTTGATACGTTTATAATTTAAATACTACTAATACTTTAACTTTTTAAAATAAGTATAATTAAAATTACAAAGTAAGAGACTAGGATTTAGAATTCACATAGAAATCATTATCCTAGTCTCTTTTACATTAAAATTTAATTATCTTCATTTTTAGATAATTCAACGCTACGATGAACTGCCGCATTCAAACAATCCTTAAAGATTGCTTCAATATCATGTTGAGCTAATGCATTTAAACCCGCTTGAGTTGTTCCACCTTTAGAAGTAATATTTTTACGCAACTGTTCCATACTTAAATCTGATCTTTCAATCATCTTACTTGTACCAATAATTAAATTTTTAATTGATTCTTCAACTTGATCTTTCTCAAGACCTAAATCTGTACCTGCTTTAACATATTGTTCAAAGACATGATATAAAAATGCAGGACCGCTTCCTGTAATCGCAGTTACTTGATGTAAGTGGTCTTCATCCACCTCAATTACTGAACCAAAAGCATTTACTAAATCGTTAACCTCTTCTTTTGATTTAGGTCCAAAATTTCCTGAAAAGCTAATACCTGTTACAGAATGACCAACTTGTGCATTTGTATTAGGCATAATTCGAGCGATAGGATTTTCAACTTGTAATTGTTCCTGAATATAATTGATAGGTAAACCAGCCATAATAGAAATAAAGCGATTGTTTTCATTGATGTATGGTTGAATTCTTTGTGCTACTTTTTCGAAATCATAAGGTTTAGAACCTAAAAAGACATAATCTGCGTCTTGTAATAATTTTTCATCATCGTAGCTGTATTCAACACCTAATTCCTCAGCGAAATTTTTTAAAGCTTCTTCATTCGATTTATTCGTTAAGTAAATATCATGTGACTTTAATTTTTTTGAATTAATTATACCTTTGAAGATTGCTTGTGCCATATTTCCTGCACCATAAAATACTAATTTCATTGACAACATCATCCTCACTTTTTAATTTATAAAACCATAGTAACATATAAGTAGCACTTCTTTTTATAAAAGTTAGTGCTACTATACGCATGAGCTTTAGCTCAGGTGGTCCCTGGGCACTTCTTTTTATATCAATAGATAACTTTATGAATGAAATGATTTAAGTTATTATAATCTTAATCATAATTAAAGAGGGTATTACTATGTTAGGTAAACATTATATCGTTACTGGAGGCACTAGTGGATTAGGGCTTGAAATCACTAAGCGACTTATCAAAAAAGGGGCTCATGTTACAATTCTTGCTAGGAACAAAGAAAAGTATAAACAAATCAACTTCAAACCATTTGAAAAGAGAGTACAAATGCTAACTTGTGATTTGCAAGATAAAAATGCTATTAGCATGTTACCACAATATATCGATACTCAAATTGACGGTATCATTTATAGTGCTGGGCTTGGGTATTTTAAATCGATAAGTCAACATTCCACTAATGAAATGTTAGAAACTTACGAAGTTAATATCATCGGTTTTAATTTATTACTGCATGCTTTACTGCCATATTTATCCAAACATGCGAGTATTGTAGGAATTTCGAGTCAAGCAGCATTCATCACACAAGCAAATGCGGCTCATTATGGTGCATCTAAAGCGGCTTTTAATGCAGTTCTAAATGCACTTCGTTTAGAACATCCATCTTACCATGTCATGTCAGTTAATCCCGGACCTGTTCGAACGCCTTTTCACGAAAAAGCAGACCCAAGTCTTGCATATGCACACAAGTATGACGCAATGATGTTAGATCCAACTTTATTAGCTAAAGATATTATTGACGGTATTATTAAACGTAAATGTGAAATCAATCAACCTAAATGGATGCACTCCACTTTAAAATTTTATCAAATATTTCCTAGATTTATTGAATCGCTTTTTCCATTTTTATTTAAAAACAAACAGTAAATAGGAGTGATGGTATGTTATGTTGTGTGAACCGAGATGTTAAACAATGTATTGAGAATGTGAATGCACTATCACCACAATCAATTTTTACTATTACAGATTTATTAGGGCAAGACTATTATGATTCATTAGATTCTGCCGAACAATCATTTATAGATTTTAAATTTCATGAACTAATATTAAGAGGGGAAATCATGAATGTAGTCATTAAAGAAGAAAGTGAACATGATAAACATAGATATTTAAAGCAGTATTAAATTAATTCAAATTGAAACAAAAAGGTGTTTAGGACAAGTTTTTAATTTAATGTCCCAAACACCTAAGTGATTATTTAAAAATTAATTAAGCATGTTATCTATTTTAAATGTTGAGTATATTCTAAGTTCTTAACTCTTTCTCGAGCTGCCTTCACTTGATCAAGACTTACTTTTTTATTGTAATTATTAACGTTTTCTTCTAATTGTTGTGGCGAACTAGCGCCAACGATAATTGCGCCAAGTGCATCATGAGATTTTAAATATTCAAAAGATAAAGCACTAAGATTACTTTCTATTTCTTTAACAGAGGCAATAGTTTCTCCTAAATCATGATGTGTATACTCAAATATGCCCTCACTAAATTTATGATCTAAAGCATCAATACTATTGGAAGTTAACAACCCTTTAAATACAGGTCCGCGTGCTAACACTTTAACGCCTTTCGCATGGATGTCATTCAATAATTGTTCTGGACGATTATCAATTAAATTAAATTGTGACATAATTGTCTCGATTTCACTATGTTTTAAATAATAATCAATAACATTTGGGCGTATTGAAGAAATACCATATGCCTTAATGATACCTTCTTGCTTTAATTCATTAAATGCACTAATCGTTTCATCCAATGGATCATCTATTGTACCACCATGCAATTGATATAGATCTATATGATTTAGTCCTAATCGTTTTAATGATCCCTTTACACTTTCTTTAATATATTTCTTAGAAGGGTCCCATGTTGTACCTCCATCTTCAGTAGGGCGATTTCCAACTTTTGTTCCAATTACAATATCATCACGATTTTGATATTTTTTTAAAGCTTTGCCCACAATTTCTTCATTAGTCCCTTTATCATAAATATCAGCAGTATCAAAATAAGTGATACCACTTTCGATTGCTTTTTCAATGATAGGTTCAGCATTAGCATACTCTGTACCTAAACTCATACAACCTAACCCTAATTCTGAAATTTCGATGCCACTCTTTAAAATATTCTTTTGCATGTCCAATCTCCTTTCGATACACTTTAGGTAACGCATTCATCTTACCAATTTATATAATGAATTAAAAGGGACGTGAATTTAATGGAATTTAATGAAAAGACGTTTGATAGAACAGTAATTTATAATGGCAAAATTATAGATTTAGAAATTCATGATGTGGAGTTGCCTGATGGCAATACATCCAGAAGGGAATTAGTCTACCATAACGGTGCAGTGGCAGTCTGTGCAATAACGTCTAATGACGAAGTATTACTTGTTAAGCAATTTCGTAAACCAGTTGAAAAAGCTTTGTTAGAAATACCCGCTGGAAAATTAGAACAATATGAAGTTCGTGAAGAGGCTGCCAAACGAGAATTAGAAGAAGAAACAGGTTATGTGGCAAATAATTTAAAATTTATAACAGACATGTATGGTTGTCCTGGATTCACTAATGAAAAACTCACTATATACTTCAGCAATAATCTAAGCGAAGGGCAACTTAACCTAGATGAAGATGAATTTGTTGAATTGCATAAAGTACCGATTTCAGATATAAAAGCATTGCTTGATAATCATGAAATAGAAGATGCTAAAACCATAATTGGTTTACAATATATATTACTAAATTATAATCATTCTAATTAAGTGCTGTAAATCTCTTGCATTTAATTGAAAATATTGGTAGTTTAGTAATTGAAATATTTTCAATTTAAAATGATTATAATTATTGATAGAGGAGTGTCGCTCCCATGGAAGAACGATTAAATCGAGTTAAACAACAATTACAACAATCTTCATATAAATTAACACCACAAAGAGAAGCCACAGTACGAGTTCTAATTGAAAATGAAAAGGATCACCTAAGCGCGGAAGATGTTTATTTAAAAGTGAAAGACAAAGCACCTGAAATAGGACTAGCCACTGTTTATAGAACATTAGAACTTTTAGCTGAAATAAAAGTAGTTGACAAAATTAATTTTGGTGATGGTGTTGCACGCTTTGATTTAAGAAAAGAGGGTGCTAAACACTTCCATCACCATTTAGTGTGTATGGAATGTGGTAAAGTTGATGAAATTCATGAAGACTTATTACCTCAAGTTGAAGAAAGAGTAGAAACAGAATATAACTTTAAAATTCTTGATCACAGATTAACTTTTCACGGCGTTTGCGCTGAATGCCAAGCTAAAGGAAAATAGATTAACTAATAGGCTAGGACAATTTTAAATCATTGTCTTAGTCTTTCTTAATACTATTACATGAAAATGATTTGAGTTTATTCAAATAGAGGTGTTGTCATGGAAACAATTATCGAGGAATATTTAAAATTTATACAAATTGAAAAAGGGTTAAGTGAAAATACGATTGGCGCTTATCGCAGAGATTTGAAAAAATATCAATTATATATGCAAGAACAAAAAATTGCTCATATTGATTTTATAGATAGACAAACAATACAAGAATGCCTTGGTTCTCTAATAGATCAAGGTGCTTCCGCAAAATCCATTGCAAGATTTATTTCAACAATACGTAGTTTTCATCAATTTGCTTTACGCGAAAAATATGCTGCTAAAGATCCTACCGTTTTAATTGAAACACCTAAGTACGAGAAAAAACTTCCAGATGTTTTAGATGTTGAAGAAGTAATTCAGTTACTAGAAACACCGGATTTAACTAAAAATAATGGGTATCGCGATCGTACAATTTTAGAGTTATTATACGCAACAGGCATGCGTGTTACTGAATTAATACAAATCGAGATAGATGATGTCAACTTAATTATGGGATTTGTTAAAGTTTTCGGTAAAGGGAACAAAGAGAGAATCATTCCATTAGGTGACACTGTCATTGAATATTTAGATACTTATATCAATAATGTTAGATCTCAATTACTTAAAAAAACGGTAACGAATGTACTGTTTTTGAACTTGCATGGTCGACCTTTGACACGTCAAGGTATATGGAAGCTAATTAAACAATATGGTTTAAGAGCGAATATTAATAAATCTTTGACCCCACACACATTAAGACACTCGTTTGCTACACATTTACTAGAAAATGGCGCAGATTTACGAGCAGTTCAGGAGATGTTAGGTCATTCTGATATTTCTACCACTCAGTTATATACACATGTTTCTAAAACTCAAATCAGACAGATGTATAACCAATTTCATCCAAGAGCCTAGTACACAAATAAATACTCTTAAATTGGGAGTGGATTAAGAGTACTTTCATAAAAGTTTCCAAAAGATATTTTATAATTAATGTAAGTAGAGCTACACTACATTTTATTTTAAATCTTTTCCACTCCTAATATTTTGTTTTTTAATCATCGCTTGATGTCTTGCACTGATTACATCACTTCTATCTCGATTTTTATGATGATTAACTATATATTCATCTTGAGTTGAAAGTGTTGTAAATTTGTAATCTGGATAAGTATTAATAATCTGTTTTTCAAAAACATTATTTACCGGTATGTATACAGGTTTAAATGATTTTGAATCTTCAATGGATTTAATTTGACTTAAAATTAATATTTTATAATCTTGCTCATTAAGTTGCAACAACGCTTTATCCTTTGCTTTTTCAAACGTGCTCAATGACTTTTTCAAAGTTACAAGTGCACCTTTTGTATTACCTCTTCTATAATGATACATAGCAGTTGAAAATAAAATTAAACTCACTATGCCATCCTTTTTAGAAAAATTTATATTTGATTTCCATGCTTCTTCCAAAATATCATGACATAAGAAATAATGTTGCTGTTTGTGAAAATAATAATAAAAATCGATTAAGGCTCTGTCCAATCCATCTCATCCTTAATTTAATGTTTGTATTATTCATGCTATAATATTTTAGTAAATTATGCACGATAGAGATTCAAAATGAGGACGATTAATATGTATGAAGTAAAATTAGATGCCTTTAATGGCCCGTTAGATTTGCTACTCCACTTAATTCAAAAATATGAAATTGATATTTATGATATACCAATGAAATCATTAACAGAACAATATATGCAATATGTCCACGCTATGAAGCAACTAGAAATTAATGTAGCTAGTGAATATTTAGTTATGGCTTCAGAGCTATTAATGATAAAAAGTAAATTATTACTCCCTCAACATGATGTAGACGATAATCTTGAAGAAGATCCACGTGAAGATTTGGTAGGTCGATTAATTGAATATCAAAATTATAAAGAATACACACAATTGTTAACTGAGAAAAAAGAAGAGCGAGAGCACTATTTTACTAAACACCCAACTGACTTATCCCATCTTGAGAAAAACGTCACATGGGATGAATGCCAAACCTTAGATTTAACGGATTTAATTGTTGCTTATCAACGTGTTAAAAGCAGATTAGCTCTTAATAAGCCTAAGACAGTTGAAATAATTAAAGAAAGCTTCACTATTCAACAAGCTACTGAAAAGGTAACGACACAATTAAGGCATCATACATCTTTTAACTTCTTCAGTTTATTTACTTTTAGCGAGCCAATAGAACAGGTGGTTACTCACTTTTTAGCTATATTGGAAATGTCTAAATCAGGAGTAATCAACATTGAACAGGTTAGAAGTTTTGATGATATACGTATCATTAGAGGAGTGAATTTTAATATTGGATAAACACGGAATCATAGAATCATTACTATACACAGCTGGGGATGAAGGGCTTGACGAAAAACAGTTATTAGAAATTCTCGAGATTAATCAAGCTAAACTATCTGAATTAATTTCATCATACACCTCTAGTGGTTTAATAATTCAAAAATTTGGTTCAACATATATTTTAACTTCAAAAAAAGAAGCTTCACCTTATATTGAACAATTAATTGAACAAAAATCTAATATGAAATTATCTCAAGCCGCAATGGAAACATTATCAATTATTGCATATAATCAGCCATTGAGTCGTAGTGACATAGAATTAATTAGAGGAATTAATTCTGATGGTGCAGTTAGAACATTAATTGCACGTGGATTAATTGAAGCTAAAGATGTAGAAAATTCTCGTAGTCATGCTTTACAAACAACGGATTTGTTTTTAAATGTATTTGGAATAGAAAAAATTGAGGATTTACCAACAACTGAAGAAGATGAAGAAGAAATGGATGATTTCTTTAGTAATTTAGTGAATCAAAAAGGAGATACAAAATGAGTAAAGAATTAGAAAGGCTTCAAAAACGAATTGCTAATAGTGGATACACATCACGAAGAAAAGCTGAAACTTTAATTACCGAAGGCAAAGTTAAAGTTAATGGGCAAACCGTTACTGAATTAGGTACTAAAGTAAAAAGTTCTGATACAGTTGAGGTTGAAGGAATTAAAATTGAACAAGAAGACAAAATGTATATTTTGTTCTATAAACCAACTCAAGTTATTACAAGTGTGTCTGACGATAGAGGACGAACTGTAGTTACTGACTACTTTAAAGATTTAGAGACAAGAATTTATCCTGTTGGTAGATTAGACTATGATACATCAGGATTATTGTTACTTACTAATGATGGTGAATTTACAAACTTAATGACTCACCCAAGATATCATATTCAAAAAAAATATGTGGCTAAATTAAAAGGTTACCTCATGAGAGAAGAAGTTAAAGCTTTAGAAAATGGGATTGAACTTGAAGATGGTTTTACGCAACCAGCTCAAGTCAAAGTAAAAAAGCAAGATAAAGATAAAAATATTACACTTGTAGAAATCACTATTAGTGAAGGACGAAATCGACAAGTTCGTCGTATGTTCGAGCATTTTGGACATCAAGTTGATAAATTAACAAGAATTGAGTTCGGCAACTTGAACCTTAAAGGATTAAATGCAGGTGAGGGCAGAGTACTGACACCTCATGAAGTTAAAGTACTAAGACATATGGCAGAAAATGGAAAATAAATGAAGTATATTTTACAATAGCAAGAGAAATTAAATGATATTAATTTCTCTTGCTATTTTTTTCACAAAGTTAACTTTAAAGTAAAGCTTTCAATCATGCTGTATGCTATAATAATGAGTGTATTGAGCATGTGTAGGAGGTATAAACAAAATGACAAATGAAATATTAATTGTAGACGATGAGGATAGAATCAGAAGATTATTAAAACTATACCTAAAGAGAGAATCGTTTACGATTCATGAAGCAAGTAATGGCAAAGAAGCTTATAATCTTGCTATAGAAAATGACTATGCGTGCATACTTTTAGACTTGATGTTACCAGAAATGGATGGTATTGAAGTAGCATCCAAGTTACGTGAACATAAAGACACACCTATTATTATGCTTACAGCTAAAGGCGAAGAAACGAATAGGGTAGAAGGATTTGAGTCTGGTGCAGATGATTATATCGTCAAACCATTCTCACCAAGAGAGGTTGTTTTAAGAGTAAAAGCATTATTACGTAGAACGCAATCTTCTAAACCTGAACAAAGTGAACCTCATGCAAGAGATGTTATTGAATTTAATCATTTAATTATTGATAATGATGCGCATCGTGTATTAGCAGATAACCAACAAGTTAATTTAACTCCTAAAGAGTACGAATTACTTATTTATTTAGCTAAGACACCTAATAAAGTGTTTGATCGTGAACAACTTTTAAAAGAAGTATGGCATTATGAATTTTATGGTGATTTAAGAACAGTAGACACTCATGTTAAACGCCTGCGTGAGAAACTAAATCGTGTATCAGAAGATGCTGCACATATGATTCAAACTGTTTGGGGTGTTGGTTACAAATTCGAGGTAAAGTCTAATGACGAACCGACTAAATAGTGTGGTAATAAAACTGTGGTTAACTATACTTTTTATAGTAACGACAGTTTTAATTTTATTAAGTGCGGCATTAATTACTTTTATACAATACTACTACACACAACAAACTGAAAATGCTATAAGAGAAGATGCGTCTAGAATCAGCCACTTAGTTGAACAAGCTGATAATAAAACTTTAGCCATAGAACACAGCCAACAATTAATAGATGGATCAGGTGGCGTTATTATAATGGCTAATAAGTCTTCAAGTATTAAAAGTTCAAATAGCAATACTAAAGACAAAATGCTTGAAGAGATACACAAGAATTCGCAATTCCAACGCGTCTTTTCTCAAGGAAAGTCTACCACTCAAAATATAACAATAAGTAATAATGGTAATTCCCATTCTTATATTTTGTTAGGCTATCCTATGAAAGCTCAAGAAAATGCAAATTCAAAATATAGTGCAGTATTCATTTATCAAGATTTAAAGTCTATTGAAGATACTAATAATGCAATTACCATTATCATTTTAATCACCGCCATTATATTTATCGCTGTTTCAACAGTATTTGCATTCTTTTTATCAAATAGAATTACTAAACCTTTACGACAACTTAGAACTCAAGCTATTAATATTTCTAAAGGTGATTATTCAAAACAGACAAGTGTCTCAACTAAAGATGAGATAGGCGAATTATCACATACGTTTAATAATATGAGTTCTGAAATACAAGAGAATATAGAGGCACTTTCAACTCAAAAAAATATAAGAGATAGTTTGATTAATTCTATGATTGAAGGTGTATTGGGTCTAAATGATAAGAGGGAAGTTATTCTTTCAAATAAAATGGCTGACGATATTATTAAATCAATAGACAAAACTGTATATAAAGAAATTGAAAAGCAAATTGAAGCTACATTTGTTTCAAAAGACACCGAATTCCAAGAATATGAGATTAACAATAAATATTACGTCATTATCATGAGTTATGTAGAGAGAATTCAACAAGATGGCCGTAGTGGAATTGTAGTCATTATAAGAGATATGACTAATGAACATAATTTAGATCAGATGAAGAAAGATTTCATTGCCAATGTTTCACATGAATTACGTACACCTATTTCGTTATTACAAGGTTACACTGAATCAATTGTAGATGGTATTGTCACTGAACCAGAAGAAATTCGAGATTCTTTATCAATTGTATTAGATGAAACGAAACGTTTAAATCGATTAGTAAATGAATTATTAAATGTGGCTCGCATGGATGCAGAGGGTTTAACTGTTAATAAAGAAAAACAACCTATTAAACCTTTACTATCTAAAATGCAAATGAAATATAGACAACAGGCTGAGGATTTAGAATTGAATATGTCATTAGAACCAAACATCGATGATGAATTGTGGGAATACGATGCCGATCGCATAGACCAAGTTCTAACAAATTTAATTGACAATGCCACACGTTATACTCAACCAGGTGATTCAATATCAATTACAACAACTACGGATGATTCCTATCAAACGTTGTACATTAAAGATACTGGTAGTGGCATATCTCCAGAGCATCTTGAACTCGTATTCGACAGATTTTATAAAGTAGAGGCTTCAAGAACTAGAGGTAAACAGGGAACTGGTTTAGGACTATTTATCTGTAAAATGATAATCGAAGAACATGGTGGTACTATTAAAGTTGAAAGTAAAGTAAACAAAGGTACAACATTCATAATTAAGTTACCAAAGCCTAAAAATTAATATGCCTATTAATATGTTTATTTTAACTAAGAGCAAACATCATCAACTTAAGAATGGTGTATTGCTCTTTTTTAAATAAGTCTAAGCACCATTATTGCGCAATGCTTTCATATAAGGTAATATAAAAATTAAATTAATCAATTATATAATTCATCTTCGGGGTAGGGTGCAATTCCCAACCGGCAGTAAATTAAGCCTGCGACCCGCTTCTTTGAAGTGGCTGATTCAGTGGAAATCTGAAGCCGACAGTATAGTCTGGATGGAAGAAGATGGAGGTTTTTTTGTTGTGCAAAATTATCTCCTATTCTATGTAAGATGAATGGAAGGAGAAAATTAAATATGCAACAAAACAAACGTCTTATCACTATTAGCATGTTAAGTGCCATAGCGTTTATTTTAACATTCATTAAATTTCCGCTACCTTTTTTACCACCATACTTAACATTAGACTTTAGTGATGTTCCAACTTTATTAGCAACATTTCTTTTAGGTCCCGTTGCTGGTATTTTAGTAGCACTTATCAAAAATATACTTAATTTTTTATTCAATATGGGAGATCCGGTTGGTCCAGTTGCCAATTTTTTAGCAGGTGTTAGTTTCTTGTTATCCGCTTATTATGTAACTAAGCGTCAGGGAGATACACCACGTTCATTGGTTGTGGGGCTAGCAATAGGTACTATAGTGATGACTATCGTACTTAGTATACTGAATTACTTTGTTTTACTTCCATTATATGGAATGATTTTTAATTTAGGTGATGTCTTTAATAATCTAAAAATTATCATTTTATCAGGTGTTATACCTTTCAATATTATAAAAGGTATCGTGATTTCAATTATATTTGCGCTTTTATACAGAAGATTAAAACGCGTATTATCATAAAAAACCTCCTAATGTTGAACTTATTATTCAACATTAGGAGGTTTCATTATTGATTCACTCATAATAAGTGACTATTCAAATTTAAGAGCATCACCATCAAATGGTTCTTCTTCAATCTTAATTGAATCAGTTGGACAACCTTCAAGTGCATCTTCCATATCTTCATATAATTCTTCTGGTACTTCTGCAGTACCTTGATTATCATCAAGGATTACGAAAGCAATACCTTCGTCGTCATAATCGTAAATGTCAGGTGCGGCAGCACCACATGCTCCACAAGCAATACATGTATCCATATCAACGATTGTATACTTTGCCAAATTCTTCGCCTCCTTTGATAAAAATGCTACACTAGTATAACAAATGTTTAATAACACTTCGATTAATTTATTTACTATTCTATTAGTTATATAAAGTGAGGATTCATTAATGCATTCAATTATTACATATGCATCAAATCATTCATTCGATTATAAAACCAATAAAAGTATTTATAACATTTTGAATGGAAAAAAATCACATCAAACATTTTTTGATGCATGTTCCCAACAACTTTTATCATTATATCATAGTTTACCTAAATTAAAATATCCGTCTTTTGAGCGATTTTTAGATACCTATGATAATCAAAATACTGACATTTCAATACATCCAAGATATACATACGATAGTATGATTCAAACTTTTAGTTGTATTCAATTACTAATACAAACTATAACCCATTTTAAAAACAACCACTTGAACTTTATACCAATTACACAACAAATAACTGTTCAAAGTAGAGTGAAACAAATCTATTCAAAAATACTGGAACAAAATTTAGTTGATGATTTTGAAAAAGAAATCGAGCAAATCTTTCATTTTATTGATGAAAAATGTAGTAACAACTGTTTAATCCATTATTACCTACAAGGTTATGAAGAACCTATGTATACGCGACAGCAGGTTTCATTAATAGAAGGTATACCTGTAACTAAGTTATTTGTACTTGAACTCAATAATTTAGTGCAGATGATGTTCGCATTAGAAAATGATAAACAATTTCCTATATTAACTCAAACCATCATATTACCGACTTTGTTAAATAAAACGACAATTACGTATCATCAATTACTCAAAGGGCTTTCTATGGATGAGGTTGCAGTGACCCAAAATGTTAAAATTAACACAATCGAAGATCACGTTCTTGAATTATTTATAAAAGGATATTTTTCAGAATACCAAACCTTTGTTAATGGCCCACAAACAAGTGAATTTATAGCATTTTATGATCAAAACAGAGGACAAAGATTAAAATTATATAAAGAAGAATTTGATCGATTAACTTATTTTCAAATTAAATTGTTAATAGTCGGTATTGAAAGAGGTGAATTGATTGCTTGAAGAAAAATTGAAAGAATGGTTCGGATTCTCATCATTTAATCCTGGTCAAAAAGAAATAATCGAAAGTGTAGTTAATAAGAAAGATACTCTAGGTATTCTTCCTACGGGGAGTGGTAAAAGCTTATGTTACCAAATGCCAACCTATATGAAAGGAAAGCCAACATTAATAATATCTCCCTTAATTTCTCTTATGGATGACCAAGTGATGCAATTGAAAGCTCAAGGTGAGAAATTTGTTACTTCTATTCATTCAGGCATGGATGAAAATGAAAAACAACAAAATATAAATTCGTTACACAAAAGTCGCTTTGTTTTTTTAAGTCCAGAATTTATTTTACAAACACAAAACTTTAAATTAATTAGGAATATTGACTTCGGATTAATTGTACTTGATGAGGCGCATTGTTTATCTGAATGGGGTTATGATTTCCGACCTCATTATGCATTAATAGGGGAGATAACATCTCATTATAAAAATGCATCGATACTGGCTTTAACAGCTACAGCACCACCTCATTTAGAAAATGACTTAAATCTTATCTTATCTAGGAAATTAAATGTAATTAAGACTTCAATGAATAGAGAGAATATATCTTTTTCTCATCTCAATTTTGAAAATGATGCTGAGAAAATTAAGTGGCTGTTAAACTTTTTAGATCAATCTGGGCCAACTATTATTTATGTTTCATCTAAAAAGGTCTGTTTAGAATTAGCCAATATGATATACCACCATGGTTATTTAACCGGTATTTATCATGGTGATTTATCTTATCAAGAACGACATACTGTACAAAATCAATTTATGGAGAACTTTATACCCGTCATCGTGGCTACTAGTGCTTTTGGCATGGGCGTTAATAAAAAAGACATTAGAACAGTCATCCATTTTCATTTATCAACAAGTCCTTCAAATTACTTACAAGAAATTGGTAGAGCCGGGAGAGATAATTTGCAAAGCCAAGCAATTAGTCTATATCAACCAGACGATAGCTATATATTAGAGACATTATTGTTTAGTGATGCGATAACTACTGAAGACATCGATGCTTTTGATATAGGTGCTTTTTTACCTCCTCAAAAGCAAGAAATACTAACCATATTGAGCCAAAGATATTCATCCAACGTACTCAAAACAATTTTTGATAATTCATTAATTCGAAAAAAATTAGGTTATCAAAGAATGATCGGTTATACATCCCTAGATCAATGTAGACGTCGTTATTTATTAGAATTTTTTGGTGATAATCCAACTCAACCTCAACAATGTTGTGATATAGATTCTAATTTGATGACTATAAAAGTTACCAATAGAAAAAAAGTTAAAAGAAAATTAAGTTATACTGAAAAATTAAAATATTTATTTAAAGTATAGTTGCTTTTCTTTACTAAATTTATTTTAAGAGGATATAATTATAATACTTAAAGTTTTTCAAGAAATATTTAAATACTATACATATTTCACGCTTTGTGGGGTATATGGTATGTGATATTTAAATAATTATTTAAGAGAGGATGATGAACGTGTCTAAAAATAATTTTAGAGATGATTTCGAAAAAAATCGTCAGTCTATTAATTCTGATGATCAATTCGAAGATAATACAAACGAGTTTGATGAAAATTCAAATGAGTCCAATGATTTTGATAATCAATCAGACCAACAATTCCCACCTAGAAACGCACAAAGACGTCAAAGAAGACGTAACCAAGCTACTAATAAAAACAGAAAATTTGATAATCAAAATTCTGATTCAAATGCTAATGGTTCACTTGATGATCGACACGATGAAGACTCTTTCAATGAGTTACAACACAATCAACAAGAAAATCATTTAGATAACGAGCCAATACATAAGGATGATAAACGTTCTTCTGAAAAAGACTTTAATAATGATGCTTCACGTAGAAATAATCGTCATGAAGCATCAAATAGAAAACATGATAAAGACTATGATAATGGTAGTTTGAATGATGATGATCGTCATCGTCGTAATCATGAAGAAGGTATCGATGAGCGTCAAGATAATCGAAATCACAAAGATCAACAAAACAAAAAGTCTCGACATGGCAAAGACGCTGCAATAGCTGGAGGTGCCGGAGTCGCTGGAGCTGCTGGTGCTAAAGCTGCAAAAGACAAACGTAAAAAAGATGAACATCATGACTCAAAATACAACGAACATAAAGATGATCGTGATTTAAATAACGATAATCAATTTGATCAAAACAGAAAACATGATAAAGACCTTCATGACGACCATCGTGACGCTAAAGATAACCATTCTAAAGAAGAACCAAAAAAAGGTAATAAAGGTAAAAAAGCAGCAGTTGGTGCAGGTGCAGCTGGTGCGGCTGGTGCAGCTGGAGTAGCTGGGGTAGCAGCTGCAAAACATAAAAAAGACCATAAAAATAATAATCATAAAGATAATCATAGCCATAACAGAGATCATCAAGACGATCATAGAAATCATAAACATGAAGATGGTAATGATGGATTCCAAGCTCACAATGGTAAAAAGAAACGTGGTCTAGCTGGTATTTTACTTCCACTTATAGCTTTATTACTTATTCTAGCAGCACTTGCTATCTTTATTGGAATGTATTTAAACAACGATAAAAAAGATAGTAACCAAGCTGATAACAAAACAGAACAAACTGCTAACAAAGATAACAACAAAGATAGTAAAGACAAAGCTAGTAATGATAGCGACAAAGACAAAGCTAGCAGTGACAAAGATAAAGATAAAGCAACTAATGATGACGACTCAAATGACAAAGCTACAACAGACAATGATTCATCTAGTAATTCAAATGATGATAATAGTAGCTCTTCAGATAATAGTACTTCTTCAAATTCATCTGATAACAGTTCATCATCAGATAATAATGGTAATAACTCAAATAGTGACAATAACAATGGTAACTCTCAAGCTACTTCAAACAATAGCAGTCAAAGTAACAGCAATAATAATCAATCAAATAGCTCTAATTCAGGACAACAAACTCACGTAGTATCAGGTAATGAAAACTTATACCGTATCGCTATTCAATACTACGGAGAAGGTACTGTTGAAAATGTAAATAAACTTAAACAAGCTAATGGCTTATCAAGTAATAACATTTCTAATGGTCAAAAATTAAAAATCCCACAATAACTTAGTTATCATTCAAAAGAGACTGAAACAAAATTGTTTCAGTCTCTTTTGTTTCAATGCACATATAATTTTAATTTTATATAAATATTGTGAGTGCTATTCTATTTAGAAATAGCGAAACAACTGCTATAATATATGGGTGATTAAAGGAGGCCAATGACATGCAAAGCATAGAAAGTATTATTATCGGCGGAGGCCCATGCGGTTTAAGTGCTGCTATTGAACAAAAAAGAAAGGGTATTGATACATTAGTCATCGAAAAAGGGAATGTTGTAGATGCTATATATAAATATCCAACACACCAAACATTTTTCTCATCTAGTGATAAATTAAGTATCGGTGATATTCCTTTTATCGTCGAAGAAAGTAAACCTCGACGAAATCAAGCACTAGTATATTATAGAGAAGTTGTTAAACATCATCAGTTAAATGTTCGTGCATTTGAAGAAGTACTCACTGTTAAAAAAATTGACAATAAATTCACTATAACAACTACTAAAGATGTTTATGAGTGTAAATTTTTAACTGTTGCAACCGGTTATTATGGTCAACATAATAAGTTAGAGGTTAAAGGAGCAGAACTTCCTAAAGTACAACATTATTTTAAAGAAGCACACCCATTTTTTAATTTAGATGTTACTGTCATAGGTGGTAAAAATTCTGCTGTTGACGCTGCATTAGAATTAGAAAAAGCTGGTGCAAATGTAACTGTACTATACAGAGGTGATCGATATTCAGCTGCCATTAAACCATGGATATTGCCAAATTTTGAATCATTAGTCAATCATGAAAAAATCACTATGGAGTTCAATGCGAACGTTACTGAAATAACAGAGAATAGCGTGATTTATGAAAAGAACGGTAAAGTTACAGAGATACCTAATGATCATGTATTTGCAATGATAGGGTATCACCCTGATTACGACTTCTTAGAATCTATTGGAATTGAAATTAATACAAATGAATATGGAACTGCTCCAGTTCATAACAAAGAAACTTTTGAGACAAATGTTGAGAATTGCTATATTGCTGGCGTAATTGCTGCAGGTAATGATAATAATGCAATCTTTATTGAAAATGGTAAATATCATGGCGGAATTATTACTCAAAGTATTTTAAGCAAAAAGCAAACACCACTTGAAAGTTAAGGACAGAAGTATAAAACAGCGGTATAGTTAATAAGAGCTGAGAACGACGCAACATTAGTGTCTTCTCAGCTCTTATCATCCTTATGAAGATAAATTAAGATGATTCAAAAAGATTACTAAGTAGTAACTTCTCAAGCAAAACCAATTAAATTACATTATTTTTCTAAAATCTTGTAATTAATTTTGTTTTTCAAAATAATTTTTTAATTCGACAATATTGAGTTGATTACTTAGGCCAATTAGTAACTTAAGTCTTGCTTTAGGACCATTTAATCCATTTGAAAATATTAAACCTTTATTCGCTAATTGAAAGCCACCACCTTCATAGGCATATACTGGACTTACAATCCCATTAAAAGATCTAGAAACTAACACAATAGGTATATTATTATCTAAACAAGTTTGGACACCTTTCAAGCAACTTGGAGGTAAATTTCCTTGGCCTAAAGCTTCAATGACGATACCATCTACGTTTTGTTGCGCATAAAAATTAAATATGTCACTTTCCATGCCCATATAAGCTTTTATCAATGGTACTTTCAACTGATAATTTATTATTTTAAATGACTGTTGTTTATAAGGTTGATTATAGAATTGAACATTATCTTTAGTTAATATTCCTAATGGTCCTTGATTTGGACTTTGGAAGGTATTGATATTAGAAGTATGCGTCTTCGTTACATTTCTAGCAGTATGTATTTCATCATTGAATACGACCATAACGCCTTTGTCATTTGCATCACTAGAAGAGGCTACACGAATTGATGAAATGAAATTATATAATCCATCGGAACCAATTTCATTAGAAGATCTCATTGCACCAGTTATAACCACAGGACATCTAATGTCTAATAATAAATCTAAAAGGTATGCGGTCTCTTCAAGAGTATCAGTACCATGTGTAACTACAAAACCATCATATTTACCTGTCTTATTAGCTTCAATAATTATATTTCTCAACTTCTCGACATTTTGAATCGTTATATGAGGAGACGGAATATTAAATGGATGAATTTCATCAACATTAGCGTATTGGCCAATAATGTCTCTATGAAGAGATATTGGATTTACATCATTTGTTACTACCTGACTAAATTGGTTTTGCGACATACTTATTGTGCCACCAGTATGTATAACTAATAATCTTTTCATTTCGTTCCTCCTATTTTTAATTTACATATTTATGATAAAATAATACAAATAAAACAACAAGGAAGGATAAATAATATGGACTTAATAAATATTGCCTTGGATGGTCCTGCAGCTGCAGGTAAAAGTACTATTGCACGACAAGTAGCTAGTAAATTGTCTATGATTTACGTTGATACAGGTGCAATGTACCGTGCGATTACTTATAAATATCTTCAAAATGACAAACCAGAGGATTTTAAAACACTCGTTAATCAAACGACGTTGGAATTAACCTATGACAAAAGTAAAGGACAACGAATTTTATTAGATAATCAAGACGTCACTGATTTTTTAAGAGAAAATGATGTAACTCAAAATGTATCTTATGTTGCTTCTAAAGAACCTGTTAGAACATTTGCAGTTGAAAAGCAGAAAGATCTAGCAGCTAAAAAAGGAATTGTTATGGATGGCCGAGATATTGGCACAGTAGTATTACCAGATGCAGAATTAAAAGTGTTTATGATCGCTTCAGTTGAAGAAAGAGCTGAAAGACGTCAAAAAGAAAATGAACAACGAGGTATCCCATCAACATTATCACAATTAAAAAAAGAAATAGAAGAAAGAGATCATTACGATATGAATCGGGACATTTCACCTTTAAAAAAAGCTGATGACGCCGTCACAGTGGATACAACTGGTAAAACGATTGAAGAAGTAACTGAAGAAATAATGACTTTGGTTAACAATATTTAGACAAATAAGGACAGCTATTTAGAGTGATTCGTATTTAACTAAGTTTAAAGTGCGAATTATTTTAAATAGCTATTTTTATTCTATATAATTAAAAGTGGTAACTATTAAGCACTTTTTTAATCGTATAGCATATATTTAGTTCGTATAAAAATTATAAATTTTCAAAAGTTATAAATTAGTTAAATTTTCATTTTATAATTTTAATAATTGATAATTTTTTTAAGAACTTATGAAACTAAAGGGGAATTTCTTGACAATTCTACTGGTTTATAAGATGTTATATGTATGTAGTGTATAAGGAGGCAAACAAGATGACTGAAGAATTCAATGAATCAATGATTAATGATATTAAAGAAGGTGACAAAGTCACTGGTGAGGTTCAACAAGTTGAAGACAAACAAGTCGTAGTTCATATTAATGGTGGCAAATTCAATGGAATCATTCCAATTAGCCAACTTTCAACTCATCATATTGAGAACCCAAGTGAGGTAGTTAAACAAGGTGATGAAATTGAAGCATATGTTACTAAAATCGAAGTTGATGAAGAAAATGACTCAGGTGTGTATATTCTTTCAAAACGTCAACTTGAAACTGAAAAATCATATGAATATTTACAAGAAAAACTTGATAATGACGAAATTATTGAGGCTAAAGTTACAGAAGTAGTTAAAGGTGGCCTGGTTGTAGATGTAGGTCAACGCGGTTTTGTACCAGCTTCACTAATTTCAACTGATTTCATTGAAGATTTCTCTGTATTCGATGGACAAACTATTCGCATTAAAGTAGAAGAATTAGATCCTGAAAATAATAGAGTCATTTTAAGCCGTAAAGCAGTAGAGCAAGCTGAAAATGATGTGAAAAAAGCTTCTTTATTAGAATCACTTAATGCTGGTGATGTTATTAAAGGTAAAGTTGCTCGTCTAACTAACTTTGGTGCTTTTGTTGATATCGGTGGCGTAGATGGTTTAGTCCACGTTTCTGAATTATCACATGAACATGTTGATTCTCCAGAAGATGTAGTTTCTGTAGGTCAAGAGGTAGATGTAAAAGTTAAGTCTGTAGAAAAAGATGCTGAACGTATTTCACTTTCTATCAAAGATACTTTACCTACACCATTTGAAAGCATTAAAGGACAATTTCATGAAGATGATGTTATTGAAGGTAAAGTTGTGCGTTTAGCTAACTTCGGTGCTTTCGTTGAAATTGCTCCAGGTGTTCAAGGTTTAGTGCATATTTCAGAAATTGCTCATGAACATATTGGCACACCAGGTGAAAAACTTGAGCCAGGACAACAAGTTAATGTTAAAATTTTAGGTATAGATGAAGAAAATGAACGTATCTCACTTTCAATTAAAGCTACATTACCTAAAGAAGACGTTGTTGAGAGCGATGATGCTACAACTCAATCTTATTTAAGTAATGATTCAATTGAAGACAATCCAACATTAGGTGATGTCTTTGGCGATAAATTTAAAGACTTAAAATTTTAATCTCAAGTTATCATACAAACTCATTCCCAATTAAAGTTTAAGACTTTAATTGGGAATTTTCATTTTCTCACAATTTAATGGATCATAATGGTAATTAAATTATGAAATGTAGCGAGATTTATTGTTTTAAAAACCATATTTTTGCTTAACTTACATACTTTGTTTGAAATAAGTAGGTCATATGATAAAATTATAGAGATTTTAGAAAGAGAGGAAGTTAGCTTATGACGAAACCTATTGTAGCTATTGTAGGTAGGCCTAATGTAGGGAAATCTACAATATTTAATAGAGTAGTAGGTGAACGTGTTTCAATTGTCGAAGACACACCTGGTGTTACACGTGATAGAATTTATTCATCAGGCGAATGGTTAACACATGAATTTAATATTATTGATACTGGTGGAATAGAAATAGGAGATGCTCCATTTCAAACCCAAATAAGAGCACAAGCTGAAATCGCAATTGATGAAGCAGATGTCATTATCTTTATGGTTAATGTTCGAGAAGGTTTAACCCAAAGTGATGAAATGGTTGCACAGATGCTATATAAATCTAAAAAGCCTGTTGTATTGGCTGTTAATAAAGTAGATAACCCTGAGATGAGAAATGACATTTTTGACTTTTACTCATTAGGTTTTGGAGATCCATATCCAATATCAGGATCACACGGCTTAGGTTTAGGGGATCTATTAGATGAGGTAGTTAAGCACTTTGACGAAGAAACTGAAGATTCATATGATGAAGATACTATAAGGCTATCAATAATCGGTCGCCCTAATGTAGGAAAATCTAGTTTAGTAAATGCAATTCTTGGTGAAGATCGTGTTATTGTATCAAATGTTGCCGGAACTACTAGAGATGCTGTAGATACCGAATACAGTTATGATGGACAAGATTATGTTTTAATAGATACAGCAGGTATGCGTAAAAAAGGAAAAGTGTACGAATCAACTGAAAAATATTCAGTACTACGTGCACTTAAAGCAATTGAGCGATCTAATGTAGTCTTGATTGTAATCGATGCTGAGGAAGGTATAATCGAGCAAGATAAACGTGTTGCAGGATATGCTCACGAAGAAGGTAAAGCAGTTGTCATTGTAGTGAATAAATGGGACACAGTTGACAAAGATAGTAACACAATGAAGAAATTTGCTGATGATGTCAGAAATCAATTCCAATTTTTAGATTATGCTCAAATTGCTTTTGTTTCTGCTAAGGAAGGCACTCGTTTACGCACGCTATTCCCATATATTAATGAAGCAAGCGAAAACCATAAAAAACGTGTTCAAAGTTCTACTTTAAATGAAGTTGTCACTGATGCTATATCTATGAATCCTACTCCAACAGATAAAGGCCGTCGTTTAAATGTATTCTATACTACTCAAGTAGCTAACGAGCCTCCAACATTTGTTGTATTCGTTAATGATGTCGAACTAATGCATTTTTCTTACAAACGTTACCTTGAAAATCAAATCCGTCATGCATTTGGTTTTGAAGGAACACCTATTCACATCATTCCAAGAAGAAGAAACTAAGAAGGAGTTAAAACTATGACTAAAATTACTGTTTTTGGTATGGGAAGTTTTGGTACTGCATTAGCTAATGTATTAGCTGAAAATGGACATACTGTTTTAATGTGGGGAAAAAATGAAGATAGTGTGAAAGAATTAAATGATCACCATCAAAATAAACGTTATTTAAAAGATGTCGTTTTAGATAGTAGAATTAAAGCAACTAGTGATATTAAAGAAGCCGCGAATTTTACTGATATATATTTAATGGCTCTACCAACTAAAGCAATGCGCGAAGTTACAAGTGAAATTGATAGTTTAATTGATTCTAAGAAAACTTTTATTCATGTTGCAAAAGGTATAGAAAATGATACATTCAAACGTGTTTCAGAAATGATTGAAGATTCAATTTCAGAAGATCACAATGGTGGTATCGGGGTTTTATCAGGTCCTAGTCACGCAGAAGAAGTAGTGATTAAACAACCAACTACAGTCGCCGCATCATCAAAAGATGAAAAAGTTAGTAAACTGATTCAAGATTTATTTATGAATGATTATTTACGTGTATACACTAATAATGATTTAGTCGGTGTTGAACTAGGAGGAGCATTAAAAAATATAATTGCAGTTGCAAGTGGTATTGTAGCAGGCATGGGCTATGGTGATAATGCTAAAGCTGCTTTAATGACACGAGGTTTAGCTGAAATAAGCCGATTAGGTGAAAAATTAGGTGCTGATCCAATGACATTTTTAGGTCTTGGTGGTATTGGAGATCTAATTGTTACTTGTACATCAACGCATTCACGTAATTACACTTTAGGATTTAAATTAGGACAAGGCCAAACAATGGATGAAGCTTTAAATGAAATGAATATGGTAGTAGAAGGGATTTATACTACTAATTCTGTATACCATTTAGCTAAACAACAAAATGTTGATATGCCTATAACTAATGCACTTTACAAGGTTTTATTCGAAGATAATCCGGTTAAAGACAGTGTTAAAGATTTAATGGGAAGAGATAAAAAATCTGAATAAAGTGTAATATTACTCATTATCAAAAATTTTTCGCAGATTTGTACATAAAATACTGATATTTCAGTGTTTTAAGTGCATAAATTATTGCGGTAACATTAATTGTTGTGTTAAAGTCATAGCATAATGATATAAAGATATCATTATCATTCATCTGGAGGTGAACTCGTAATGAATAAAACTGATTTAATTAATGCAGTTGCAGAACAAGCTGATTTAACTAAAAAAGAAGCTGGTTCAGCTGTAGATGCTGTTTTCGAATCAATCCAACAATCACTTTCTAAAGGTGAAAAAGTTCAATTAATTGGTTTCGGAAACTTTGAGGTTCGTGAACGTGCTGCACGTAAAGGTCGTAACCCTCAAACAGGTAAAGAAATTGAAATTCCTGCAAGTAAAGTTCCAGCATTTAAAGCTGGTAAAGCATTAAAAGATGCTGTTAAATAATTTACTTAAAAGCCCTATAAAGGGCTTTTTTTTATACATAAATCATTATAGAGAATTAATGCATATAATTTATTACTATATTATATAAGTTGTTATTCCTTAATAGCTTTTCAATTCAATAAATAAAGTAATTGTAACGTTAAGTCGCTATATTTTATTTTTATTCATATAATGTTAAGATGTATAGTGATAATAACGTGAGGTGTGAACATGGAAAGAACTATAAGCAAATTAAATAGACAAATTAATCATAAGCTTACGGGAATTCATGACTATGAAGCTATTAACATAAACTCTAGATTGGGTGGATTATTAGATTGTTATGATATTCCTGAGAATGCTAAACTTGCTTGCCTCACTATCGATACTTCAATGAAACATCTTGATGAAATTACTCAAAATCAAAAGTCAAAGAAATCTATTTTGATTGGTGATTTGCTAAGTGCTCATTTTT
This sequence comes from Staphylococcus haemolyticus, assembly GCF_006094395.1. Classification (NCBI taxonomy): domain Bacteria; kingdom Bacillati; phylum Bacillota; class Bacilli; order Caryophanales; family Staphylococcaceae; genus Staphylococcus; species Staphylococcus haemolyticus. The sequence continues at coordinate 1,385,117 of NZ_CP035291.1, forward strand.
ATACGTTGTTAGCTGAAATAAATGATTCAACTTTTCAATTAGCAATGAGTAAAGCAATCGTTAAATCTAATGAATTAAAATCATCATTACATCATCAAGTAATAGAAACTGAAGATATCTATGATGCAATTATTGAAATAGAAACAATCTTCCCATATATAACTTTGTCTCATTTCAGTAAAGAACAAGTAACTCCTTTAAATTTGTATCAAAAATTAATTCCTGAGGTTGATGATTACTATCCACCTTACCTTAAAATGTATCAAGCCGCTGATGTACATCAGTTTTTAAAAGATATCAATCAAAGTTATATAGAGAAAAGTAGAGGTAATATTAATGACTGAAAATAATGCAAAAAAAGAACAAGTTCATACAGTCTTTCAAAATATTTCAAGTAAATATGATCGTTTAAATAACATAATTAGTTTCGAACAACACAAAGTATGGCGTAAACATGTAATGAAAGATATGCACGTTAAAGTTGGTAGTAAAGCACTTGATGTTTGTTGTGGTACCGCTGATTGGACAATAGCCTTAAGTAAAGCAGTTGGTGCACATGGTGAGGTGACGGGTTTAGACTTTAGTGAAAACATGTTAGAAGTTGGTAAAGAAAAAACTAAACACATGAACAATATTCATTTAGTACATGGCGATGCAATGAATTTACCGTTTGAAGATAATTCATTTGATTATGTAACTATTGGTTTCGGTCTACGTAACGTACCTGATTATTTAGTTGCATTAAAAGAAATGAACAGAGTCTTAAAGCCAGGTGGAATGATTGTTTGTCTGGAAACAAGTCAACCAACAATGCCTGTGTTTAAACAAGTTTATAAATTGTACTTTAAATTTGTAATGCCAGTATTTGGTAAATTATTTGCCAAATCAAAAGAAGAATATGAATGGTTACAACAATCTACGTTCGATTTTCCAGACAAGGATAAGTTAAAACAATTATTTGAACAAGCTGGCTTTAATAAAATTAAAATTCGTAGCTTTACAGGTGGCGTTGCTGCAATGCATCTAGGCTATAAACAAAAAAGTTCGACTAAATAAAAGGTGATTAACGTGGCAAAGTTAAACATGAATAGCGAGATAAAAAATGTAGAAAAACGCCTTCAAAAAGCTATCGAAAGCAATGATCCGATATTACGTGAAGCCTCATCACATTTGCTTTCTTCAGGAGGTAAAAGAGTTAGACCTGCATTTGTTATATTAAGTAGTCAATTCGGTCCACAAAAGAAAACAGAAGACACGTATCGCGTTGCAGTTGCATTAGAGTTAATTCATATGGCAACGCTCGTTCATGATGATGTCATAGATAAGAGTGACAAACGACGTGGACGATTAACCATAGTAAAGAAATGGGATGTTACTACTGCAATACTAACTGGAAACTTTCTACTAGCATTAGGACTGGAACATTTATCTGAAATTCGTGACAATCGAATTCATCATATAATTTCAAATTCAATTGTAAATGTTGGACTTGGTGAGTTATTCCAATTTCAAGATCAATTTAATAGCGAACAAAGTATTACTAACTATCTGAGACGTATCAATAGAAAAACAGCTTTATTAATTCAGCTAGCAACTGAAGTAGGAGCAATTACTTCAGAAGCTAATGATGAAACTATTCGAAAACTTAAAATGATAGGTCATTATATTGGTATGAGTTTCCAAATAGTAGATGATATTTTGGATTTCACTAGCACTGAAAAGAAACTTGGCAAACCAGTTGGTAGCGATTTAATGAATGGACATATAACGTTACCAGTATTACTTGAAATGAAAAAAGATACGTCATTTAAGAAAAAAATTGCTGCACTAAATCATCAATCTGAATCTCAAGAGTTTAAACCTCTAATTGAACAGATTAGAAATTCTTATAGTATTAAAGAATCAAAAGCAATTAGTGATAAATATTTAGCTAAGGCGCTTAAGTTAATTGATGAACTTGATGAACCCAATGCTCAAAGTCTTTTTATTAAATTAATAAAGAAAATGGGATCACGTAGTGTTTAGAATGAAAAAATATTGAAAGCGCTTTAACAACCTGTTACTATTAAATAGTAGCAGGTTGTTTGTTACACAAAATTACTATACATAAATAAACATTTATATTTTAAGTCTTATATTAATCAGACTTAATTCACAGGGGGATCAATTACGATGGAAAGAACTTTCTTAATGATTAAACCAGATGCAGTACAACGTAATTTAGTGGGAGAAATTATTTCACGTATTGAAAGAAAAGGGTTAAAACTTGTCGGTGCTAAATTAATGACAGTTCCTCAAGCTCTAGCTGAAGAACACTATTCCGAACATACTGACAAGCCATTCTATGGTAAATTAATTTCATTTATTACTTCAGCACCTGTTTTTGCAATGGTTGTCGAAGGTGAAGACGCTGTAGATGTATCAAGACATATTATAGGTAAAACAAATCCTTCTGAAGCTACGCCAGGTTCTATAAGAGGAGATTTAGGTTTAACAGTAGGAAGAAACGTAATTCATGGTTCTGATTCAGTTGAATCAGCACAAAGAGAGATTAATTTATGGTTCAAAGAAGAGGAATTAAGTAGCTACGAAGCACCTAGAGATACTTGGTTATACGAATAGTAAATTGAAATATTTTATTAAGAGTTTACAATTCAAATTGGCTTTAGTTGATTGAAATAAGTAATCTCTTAAATCAAGCATATATCTTTTTAGTCAACATTTTAAAGGTAGGACAATGAATTCAAAATGAATTCTGTCCTACCTTCTTTTTTTAATTTGAATATTAAATCACTAATCTATCGTTTGATAATTATTAAAATATTCTAATAAATTAAAAAATAACTGTAACACACTAGTTATGTTATAAGGTTGAATGTGATATGATAACACATATCACAATTTAACGTAGTAAAGGGAAAGGAGCGTATTCTCATGAGATATTTAACATCTGGAGAATCACATGGTCCTCAATTAACAGTAATTATTGAAGGTGTACCTGCTAATTTAGAAATTAAAGCGGAAGATATTAATAAAGAAATGTTTAAACGTCAAGGTGGCTACGGTAGAGGACGTCGTATGCAAATTGAAAAAGATGCAGTAGAGATTGTATCAGGAGTCAGAAATGGATATACACTTGGTAGTCCAATTACGATTGTTGTCACAAATGATGATTTCACACATTGGAGAAATATTATGGGAATTGAGCCTATTTCTGATGAAGAAAGAGATAATATGAAACGTACGATTACAAAACCCCGTCCTGGACACGCAGATTTAATCGGTGGTATGAAATATAATCATAGAGATTTAAGAAATGTTTTAGAACGTTCATCGGCTCGAGAGACAGCAGCACGTGTTGCAGTAGGTGCAGTATCTAAAATTCTTCTAGAACAATTAGACATTCACATGTATAGTCGTGTTGTTGAAATTGGTGGTATTAAAGATGAAGGTTTATATGATACTGAAACATTCAAACAAAATATTGATAAGAATGACGTACGTGTAATTGATGAAACGATCGCTCAAAAAATGAGAGATAAAATTGATGCTGCTAAAAAAGATGGCGATTCCATTGGTGGTGTTGTTCAAGTTATGGTTGAAAATATGCCTGTTGCAGTCGGTAGTTATGTGCAATATGATCGTAAATTAGATGGTCGTATAGCACAAGGTGTTGTAAGTATTAACGCATTTAAAGGAGTAAGCTACGGTGAAGGATTTAAAGCTGCTGAAAAACCAGGTAGCGAAATTCAAGACGAAATTTTATATGATAATGAAATTGGATTCTATAGAGGCTCCAATCATTTAGGTGGCTTTGAAGGTGGAATGACAAATGGTATGCCGATTATTGTTAATGGTGTTATGAAGCCAATTCCTACTTTATATAAACCACTTAATTCCGTTGATATTAATACTAAAGAAGACTTTAAAGCCACGATTGAACGTTCTGACAGTTGTGCAGTGCCTGCAGCAAGTGTTGTTTGTGAACATGTTGTTGCTTTTGAAGTTGCTAAAGCCATTACAGAAGAGTTTCAATCCAATCATATCGATCAGCTAAAAGCCCAAATTGATGAACGAAGACGCCTTAATATTGAATTCTAGTAAAATATTAGGTAAGGAACGAGGTATTTCATATGCAATTACAAACAACCTATCCAAATAATAATTATCCAATTATAGTTGAACATAATGCTTTCGAGGAGTTATCTGAATATATACAAGACTATGATAAAGTGTTTCTTATCATTGATGAATACGTCGATTTTAACTTTAAAACTAAGTTTATGCCATTTCTTGAATCAACACACATATATAAGATAATAGTTCCAGCTGGTGAGAAGATGAAGTCGTTTGAACATTATCAACAAACGCTAGAGCACCTTCTTGAATACAATTTAACACGTAATACTTGTTTAGTTGCGATAGGTGGCGGTGCTACTGGAGATTTCACTGGATTTCTTGCTTCATCTTTATTAAGAGGTGTTGATTTCATACAAGTACCTACAACAATACTTGCCCATGACTCTAGCGTGGGAGGTAAAGTAGGGATTAATTCCATTCACGGTAAAAATTTAATTGGCGCATTTTATAGACCAAAAGCTGTGATATACGATTTAAATTTCTTAGCAACATTGCCTTATGACGAAATACTAAGTGGGTATGCTGAAGTTTATAAACATGCACTATTAACAGGTCAAGTTGCAGTAGATGACATTGAAAAACACTTCTCCACAAAAGAAAAACTACAATCTTTGAATGATATAGATCAGTTTATCTTCAAAGGAATTAAAGCTAAACTAAACGTCATCATTAAAGATGAAAAAGAGCACAATATGCGAAAGTATTTAAATTTAGGACATACTTTCGGTCATGCCGTTGAGTACAAGACTAAAATACCACATGGTCATGCTGTTATGATTGGAATCATTTACCAATTTATAGTGGCTAATATTTTACTCGATACACAATTCGACATCTCGTATTATGCTAACTATTTAAAGAAACTTCATTATCCAGTTCAAATTGTTCAGCAATTAAACTTTGATGATATGTATCACTATATGTTAACTGACAAGAAAAATAATGGTGAAGGTATTCAAATGGTATTACTTGAAGAACTTGGAAAACCACGAGTATGTCACGTTGAAAAAACTATATTAATAAAAGCATTTAACGATTTACAACTAGTATTAAAGTAGGTGGATTACAGTATGTCAAATGAGCAAATGATAGATATAAAGGGGCCTTTAATTGGAGAAATTGAAGTGCCCGGAGACAAGTCAATGACCCATCGAGCGATTATGTTGGCGTCTTTAGCAACTGGTCAATCGACTATATATAAGCCTCTTTTGGGAGAAGATTGTTTACGCACAATAGAAATATTTAAATTATTAGGTGTTAACATAGAGCTTGCTGAAGAAAAGATTATAGTTGATTCACCTGGTTATAATAAATTTAAAACACCACATCAAACACTATATACTGGAAATTCTGGTACTACAACACGATTATTAGCTGGTTTACTAAGTGGGCTCAATCTAAATTGCGTTTTGTCCGGTGATGCTTCAATAGGTAAGCGACCTATGGATAGAGTAATGAAGCCACTCAGATTAATGGGGGCTAATATTACAGGCATCGATGATAATTTTACACCATTAATTATAAAACCCGCTTCAATTAATGGTATTACCTATAAAATGGAAGTAGCCAGTGCACAAGTCAAAAGTGCATTATTGTTTGCAAGTCTATTTTCTAATGACAGTTCTAAAATTACTGAGTTAGATGTAAGTCGAAATCATACTGAAACAATGTTTGAACAGTTTAATATTCCGATTAGCATTTCTGGTAAAGAAATTACTACTCAACCAAATGCTATCGAACATATAAAAGCTAAAGATTTTTATGTGCCTGGTGATATCTCTTCAGCAGCATTCTTTATAGTGGCGGCACTTATTACTCCTGGTAGTGATATTACAATTCATAATGTTGGCATCAATCCGACTCGTTCAGGTATTATAGATATCGTTAAACAAATGGAAGGAAATATTGAATGTTTAAATATCACAGATACATCAGAACCTACTGCATCAATCCGTGTTAAATACACACCAAACTTAAAACCTGTTCTTATTGAAGGTGACATAGTTCCAAAAGCTATTGACGAGTTACCAATTATTGCACTATTGTGTACACAAGCAAGTGGTACTAGTATTATTAAAGATGCAGAAGAATTAAAAGTGAAAGAAACTAATCGAATTGATACGACTGCAGATATGCTCGGTTTATTGGGGTTTGAATTGCAACCCACTGATGACGGACTTATTATTCATCCTTCAGAATTTAAAAAATCGGCAACCGTAGATAGTTTAACAGATCACCGAATAGGGATGATGTTAGCTATTGCATCATTATTAAGTGATAAACCACTGAATATCCGTCAGTTTGATGCAGTAAATGTATCGTTCCCAGGTTTCCTTCCTAAATTAATGCTTTTAGAAAATGAGGGATAAAACAGTATGGAAGATATCTATAAATTAATAGACGATATCAATCTTCAAAAATTAGATAATTTAGATTCTCGTGTAAATGATGCTTTAACTTCTAATAATGACGATGCATTATTTATTCTTGGTGAAACCCTATATAATTTTGGTTTAACACCTCAAGGTCTAGAGGTATTTAGAACTTTATATCATAAATATCCAGATGAAAGTGAATTACTTATATATTTTATTGAAGGTCTAATGTCAGAGAATCAAACTGATGAAGCATTAGAATATTTAAGTCAAGTAGCAATATCAACAGAAAAATTAATGTTAGAGGCTGATTTATATCAGCAAATTAATATGACAGAAGTTGCCATTGATAAGTTGATTGAAGCTAGGGAATTAGAGCCAAATGATCCAATCATCCATTTCGCATTAGCTGAGATGCTATATTTTGATGGTCAGTACTTGCGTGCCACACGTGAATATGAAGTCGTATTAGGTACGGGTGAATACGAAGTGAATGGTATTAATTTATTTGCTCGTATGGCAGATTGTGCATTACAAAGTGGTAACTATAGTGATGCGATTAATCTATATGATGAAATTAATGAAGATGAAATGACTTCTGAAGATTTCTTCAAAAAAGCAATCGCGTATGAAAAAAATGATATCACTCATGAAGCCATTAAAATTACAAAAAACCTTCTATCGAAAGATCCCGATTTTATTCAAGGATATTTCTATTTACAATCACTTTATGAAAATGAAAAAAATTATCCTGATGCCATTGAAACAGGCAAAGAGGGGTTACGTTTAAATCAATTTTATAAAGAATTGATGGTTTCAACAGGAAGTTTAGAAATTGAACATGGTGATGCAAATGAAGGTGTTGAATTACTAAAACAAGCACTTGAAGTGGACAATGCTTATCATGAACCTTTATTAATTTTGAGTGATTTGTTCCGAAATGAAGAAGATTATGAAGCAATCATCGCATTGCTATCATATGTGGATGAAGATGATTTGGACCCCGTATTCATGTGGCACTTAGCCCATGCATTTGGCCAAGAAGAACGTGATAAAGAAGCACAACATTTCTTTGAACTAGCTTATCCTACAATGAAAACTCAAAGCGCTTTCTTAAGTGACTATTACTATTATTTAATCGAAATCGGTTATAAAGAAAAAGCGAAAACAATATTACAACAATTAATAGAAATGGATCCTAGTAATGAGACATGGCAAGAAGAAGCCAATCGTCTTGATTATTAATGTAGGTGATTCATTTGACTCAAACACTTACACAAATGAAACAAAGTTATATTGAATATGCTTTGTTTCATTATCATTTTAAATCACGAATTAGCGTCTGGATTTTAAATTATATTAAATCTCATACCGAGTTACTTGAACATGTACATTTTGTAAATCAAAGAATATTTAACCATAAAACGTTAGAACTTGCTTTAACAAATACAGATGCACCAGCAATTAGATTAGTTAAAAATAACCACTTACTTATCAATACAAATGAGATATTCGAATACGTAACAACTCACCAAAACGACTTCGATATTCTTATTCATTTTTCAGACCAACACACAATAGATTTTAGATTCAATGATTTAATTATTCATCAATTAATGTACTCTCCTCAGTACATGGCTTATCTAAACACAATTTATAATTTATCTCTCGATTCTACAAGAGTGCATTCTCTAGTAGAGCACTTACGACATAATATAGATTTAAGCTTACAACTTAATGATCGAGAACAATTTTACCAATTAACACAGATTTTAGAAGTCCTTGAAAACCGATAAAGTCACAAAGGAATTTAATCACATGCTTACATTAAAACAGATGTGGGAGTTAACCTTATATCGACACTCTTGCTTAATCTTTTTACTTATTTGCAACATACTCGGTACCTTATATGGATTTATTTGGTATGGTGATCAATTAGCTAAAACACCTTGGTATTTCTTGCCATTTATACCAGATAGCCCAATCGCTTCACTTTTTTTGTGTATTGTTATTATTTGTCTCATTTTTAATAAGCATATCCCATTTGTAGAGGCGCTTGCATTCGTAACCTTACTTAAATATGGACTTTGGGCAGTAATAATGAATATTCTCATGATTAATCTTGATCATAACATTACCATAATGAATGTTTTTTTGATTATGAGTCATGGTATTATGGCGATTGAAGCCATTTATTTCTATCCTCGTTTAAAAATTAGGATTAGTGGTCTATTAGTGGCAATGATATGGGTATTTAACAATGACTATATGGATTATGTTTTAAATAAGTATCCTTACTATGATTTTATTGAACAGCACAAAGAGATAGTAGGCTATATTGCTTTCTGGCTAAGTGTTTTTGCACTAAGTTTATATTATAATTTACAAAAAATCTTATCGGTTAAATTATTTGATTAAATACAGGATAGTCAGTAGAATATGATTAAAGGAGAGTGGAATTATTGTCTATAATGTCTTATATAATATATATCGTCATTATTATGCTCATTCCTATGTGGGCACAACACAAAGTAAAATCTAACTATGAAAAATATGCGCAAGTAAGATCAACAAGTGGTAAAACGGGTCGCGAGGTAGCAGAAGAAATACTTCATGCAAATGGTATTTATGATGTAGATGTAGTAAAGGGTGAAGGTTTCTTAACAGACCACTACGATCCTAAAAAGAAAGTTGTTTGTTTATCTCCTGCAAACTTCGATAGACCTTCAGTAGCTGGTACAGCTATTGCTGCACACGAAGTTGGACATGCGATTCAACATCAACAAGGGTATGCATTTTTAAGATTTAGAAGTGCATTAGTACCACTAGCTAATTTAGGTAGTTCATTAAGTTACATGATTATCATGTTAGGTATCATCTTAACAGCTATGGGTAGTGCGTTTGGCTCAACAGCCTTATGGATTGGTGCTGGCTTAATGTCACTTGCAGTTTTATTCTCAATCGTAACTTTACCTGTTGAATTTGACGCAAGTTCAAGAGCAATGAAACAAATAACTGCATTAAACATTGTAAATGAAAAAGAATATAAACATGCTAAAAAGGTTCTTTCAGCCGCTGCAATGACTTATGTTGCTGCTACTGCGACAGCTGTTGCAGAACTAGTAAGAATTATACTAATCGCTAGAGCAAGTGATAATTAATGAAGTTAGGTTTATAGGTATAAAAATCAATGCTTTAAAAACTACTTTAAATTTTTAGTAGTTATTTAAAACTATGAATTTTCAAGTACCAAAATTTTTAACTTTAGATATCCTTATAAGAGAGTAGAACAATGAATTCAAGATGAATTCTGTTCTGCTCCTTTTTTATTTTTTAAATATAGCAGTATGATTTAAAATATAGTCTGCTCTTTTTATATTCATAAAATGCATGATTTTTTAATATGATATATACTAAATAAGAGTTAATAATAAAGGAGAAAGTGATCATAATGAAATCTATGAAAGAAATGCAAAATGAAGTGGATGCGTACATTGGACAATTCAAAGCTGGTTATTTTTCTCCACTGGCAAATTTAGCACGTTTAACAGAAGAGGTTGGAGAACTTGCTAGAGAGATAAACCACTATCATGGTGAAAAGAAAAAGAAAGAAACTGAAGAAGATAATACAATTAAAGCTGAATTAGGAGACAATTTATTTGTTTTACTTTGTATAGCTAATTCATTAGATATTGATATGACTGAAAGTTTTAATGAAACAATGGAAAAGTTCAACACTAGAGATAAAAATCGTTTTGAACGTAAATAAATATAAACAAGAGGAGGATAGATTTTCATGAAAATAGGTATCACATGTTATCCATCTATGGGCGGTTCTGGTATTATTGCTACTGAATTAGGAATAAAAATGGCAGAGAGAGGCCATGAAGTACATTTTATAACTTCCAATATTCCTTTTAGAATACGTAAACCTTTACCTAATATTACTTTTCATCAAGTTGAAGTAAATCAATATGCCGTCTTTCAATATCCTCCATATGATATTACTTTGAGTACTAAAATTTCAGAAGTTATAAAAGAATATGATTTAGATGTATTACACATGCACTATGCAGTACCTCATGCAGTTTGTGGGATTTTAGCACGTCAAATGTCTGGAAAAGATATTAAAATAATGACCACGTTACACGGTACTGATATCACGGTACTAGGTTACGACCACTCTCTCAAAGGCGCCATTAAATTTGGGATTGAACAAAGTGATATTGTTACGAGTGTGAGTCACTCTTTAGCACATCAAACTAAATCTATCATTGAAACCGAGAAAGAAATTGTTCCTATTTATAATTTTGTGCGTGAAAATGAATTTCCAACGCGTCATGATGAAACGCTTAAAGAAGTATATGGTATTAAACCTGATGAAAAGGTACTTATACATGTATCTAATTTTAGAAAAGTGAAACGCATAGATACTATATTAGAGACATTTGCTAAAGTTCGTAAAAACATACCTAGTAAATTAATCTTGTTAGGAGACGGTCCCGAATTATTAGACATGAGAAAGTTAGCGCGTCACTTAGGTATCGATAGTGATGTACTATTCTTAGGCAAGCAAGACCAAGTTAGTGAATTTTACCAAATGTCTGATTTAGTACTTCTATTAAGTGAAAAAGAAAGCTTTGGATTAACTTTGCTTGAGGCAATGAAAACAGGAGTAGTGCCGATAGGTTCTAATGCTGGTGGTATTAAAGAGGTTATTAAACATGATGAGACTGGTTTCATTGTGGATATAGGAGATAGCACTAGTGCAAGTGAGTATGCGTTACAACTGCTTTCAAATAAAGAATTATATAATAAAATGCAAACTGCTATGTTAAAGGATATTGACGAACGATTTGGTTCAGAATTAATAACAGATCAATATGAACACTACTATAGAAAAATGTTAAATCAAAAAGAGGATTAGTATGGGAACAGAACTATTTAATCAAGCAAAACCCATTTTAGAAAAAATAGAACAACATGGATTTGAAGCATATTTCGTTGGTGGATCGGTGAGAGATTACTTAATGAACAGACACATTCACGACATCGATATTACTACTAGTGCTACACCAGATGAAATAGAATCAATATTTGAAAAGACTATCCCAATCGGGAGAGAGCATGGCACTATAAATGTGGTGTATCAAGGAACTAATTATGAAGTAACAACCTTCAGAGCTGAAGCAGAGTATGTTGATCATCGTAGACCTAGTGAAGTCTATTTCGTTCGTGATTTAAAAGAAGATTTACAACGTCGTGACTTTACAATTAATGCAATTGCCATGGATAAAAATTTTAATATTTATGACTATTTTGAAGGTGATGTAGCATTAAATCAACATATTATTAAAACTGTTGGTGATGCTAAAGAACGGTTTAAAGAGGATGCATTACGCATTTTAAGAGGCTTACGCTTTCAATCCCAATTGAATTTTACTATAGAAGGTGATACTTTTGAGGCGATGAAACATCAAATCGCAGATGTAGAACATTTATCTATAGAACGCATTGTCGTGGAATTAAAAAAATTAATTAAAGGCCAAAATGTAAGCCAAAGCTACTTAAACCTAATAGATTTGAATTTCTTTAATTATGTACCTTTCTTTAGAAGTCTTGATATGAAGCAAACTAAAGTTAATTCACCAATAAGCTTTGAATTATGGATAGCAATATTATTGACTGTTGAACAAACAAACACTTCACTTTCTGACTTAAAAATAAGCAACAATGAGAAAACTAAAATCAATCAATATCATAAAATAATGATAGAGATGCCTCAAGTTTCATCTAAAGAACAATTAAAATTATTCGTTTATGACTATGGTATAAATAATATCATAGATATCATTGCTATTAATTCAATACTTGAAGACAATAACATTAAAATAGCCTCTCCGTTAATATTTAATCTTCAATCAATAAAAGAAATTGATCAACATTTACCTATTAGAAGTCGTAGAGAGCTAAATATTAATGGTGGAGATATACTTAGAATTACGTCTAAAAAAAGTGGTCCTTGGCTGAAAGAAGTTCTTAGACAAATAGAAATTGATGTGTTAACAAATAAAGTTCCAAATTTAAAAGATGAATTATTGAAGTGGGTGAAAGAGAATGTCAAAATATAGTCAAGATGTTATACGTATGCTATATATGCATCAATCTGAATATATTTCGGGACAATATATTGCTAATCAGCTAAACATTTCTAGAGCAGCTGTTAAAAAAGTCATTGATCAATTAAAAAAAGATGGTTGCAAAATCGAATCAATCAATCATAAAGGCCACCAATTAAATGAACTCCCAGATAGTTGGTATAATGGAATCGTATCTTATATTTTAAAAAATTCACAACTAGCTTCGGAGATAAAAGTATTTAAAAGTGTTGAATCAACTCAGATTATTGCTAAGCAAGAATTGGTAGATAATAATAAGTCTATGATTATATTAAGTGACGAACAAACAAAAGGAAGAGGTCGATTTAATCGTAATTGGGCTTCTTCAAAAGGAAAAGGCTTATGGATGTCTCTAGTATTGCGTCCAAATGTACCTTTTTCAATGATTCCAAAATTCAACTTGTTTGTTGCTTTAGGAATTAGAGATGCAATACAATCTTTCACGAATGATAAAGTAGAAATTAAATGGCCGAACGATATATATATTGCTGATAAAAAAGTATGTGGTTTTTTAACTGAAATGATAGCAAATTACGATTCAATTGACGCTATTATTTGTGGTATTGGTATTAATTTAAACCACAGTGACAGTGATTTTTCTGATGATATTAAACAGAGAGCAACAAGCATTCGTTTACATAGTAATAATAAAATTAATCGATACTCATTTTTAAAAAAGCTCATTTCATCAATCGAAAAACGATATTCACAATTTTTAACAAAGCCTTTTACAGAAATTCGAAATGAGTATATTGAAGCCTCAAATATATGGCAACGCCAATTGCGTTTCACTGAAAACGACAAACAATTTATAGGTGAAGCAATCGATATTGATAACGATGGTTTCTTAATAGTTAGAGATGAAAATAATGACGTTAGACGCCTTATTAGTGCGGATATAGATATATAAAGCGAATGACATGAAGATAAGGAGAGTTAGTTATGGGACACACAAGTTATGCAGTTGTAGATCTAGAGACAACTGGCAATCAACTTGATTATGATGAAATTATACAAATTGGTATTACTTTTGTAAGTAACAATAAAATATCTGGGACTTATCATTCTATGATTCGTACCGATTTGGATATTCCACCATTTATCCAAGCATTGACTTCTATTGAAGATACCATGTTAGAGCAAGCCCCTTATTTTCATGAAATTGCACAAGAAATTTACAAACAATTGAAAGATCGTGTGTTCGTTGCTCATAATGTTGATTTTGACTTAAATTTTATAAAAAAGGCCTTTCAAAACTGTAATATAGATTTTAAACCTAAAAAGGTCCTGGATACGTTAGAATTATTTAAAATTGCTTATCCTACAGATAAGAGTTATCAACTTAGTGAATTAGCAGAGGCACACGACATACCCTTAGACAACGCACATAGGGCTGATGAAGACGCTACTACTACTGCATTACTAATGATTAAAGCCTTTCAAAAGTTTGAACAACTACCTATAGATACATTAAAACAACTCTATTATTTAAGTAAAAATTTAAAATATGACTTATTTAATGTCTTGTTTGAAATGGTACGTCAACATGAAAATTCACCTTTAGATAATCAATACGGTCAATTCGAACAAATAATTTATAAAAAGCAAATTGATTTAAAAGCGCCTAAAACATCATTTAATGGATCACTTAAAGATTTGTATAGTGAAGTAGTTAAATCACTTAATCTAACATATCGTCCACAACAACTATATTTATCTGAAATCATCCTAGAGCAACTCATGCACAATGATAAAGCGATGATTGAAGCTCCTTTAGGTAGTGGAAAGTCATTGGCATATCTTTTGGCAGCATTGATGTATAACATTGAAACTGGACGTCATGTCATGATTTCGACTAATACTAAACTGTTGCAAAATCAACTTTTGCTAAAAGATATTCCGAGTATCAATCAAGCACTAAACTTTAAAATTAATGCCACACTTATAAAAAGTAAATCTGAATACATTTCACTTGGCTTAATTAGTCAGATTTTAAAAGATGAAACTACCAACTATGAAGTTAATATTTTAAAAATGCAATTATTGACCTGGATTATCGAAACGGAAACTGGAGATATTCAAGATTTAAATCTTAAAGGTGGTCAGAAAATGTATTTTGACCAAAAGATTGAAACTTATGTACCAGTTAGACATGATATGCATTATTACAATTACATCAAACGAAATGCACATCATATTCAAATCGGAATCACTAATCATGCACATCTCATACACTCAGACCAAGAGAATTCAATTTATCAACTTTTCGATGATTGTATAATTGATGAGGCACATCGTTTACCTGACTATGCATTAAACCAAGTCACTAATGATCTCGATTATTCAGATTTAAAATATCAACTTGGTTTAATAGGAAAAAATGAAAATGAAAAATTATTAAAAGCGATTGATAAACTAGAACAACAACGAATTTTAGAACGTTTAGATATCGCACCGATAGATGTATTCGGTTTAAAAATGAATATATCAGAAATACATGATTTAAATGAACGTCTATTTAATCATATATTCGAAATCATTCAAAACTCTGACGTTTATGATGATGATATACATCGACACCATTATGTATTTGAATTTGATTCAACTCAGATACTTAAAGATTTGCATTTGATTGTTGATAAGATAAATAAGACATTAGAAATTTTTAATGGTATGACGCACAAAACGATTAAGACTTTACGCAAACAACTTTTATATATTAATGATACTTATCGAAATATAGAGCAGAGTTTAAAAGATAAACATACTGCGTACTTATCCATTAGGAATCTAACTCAAAAGTCAACTATTAAATTGATTGTTAAAGATTATGCAGTTCGTGATATTTTAACGACTCGCGTTTTAGATAAATTTAATTCATTAACATTTATTTCTGGAACATTGACGTTTAATCATAAGTTTGATGCCTTTAAAAATTGGTTTAAAGAAGATGTGCATTTTAACACGTATCAAGTTCCATCGACACTATCTAATCACGCGAATACGAACGTGTATATTCCTAGTGATGTTAGTTCTTATAACTTCAAAAATATCGATGATTACGTAGCATCTATAGTGGATTATATTCAAGAGTATGTAACAATCACTGATTCGAAATGTTTAGTGTTATTTACAAGCTACCGTATGATGCACATGGTACAAGAGTTATTAAATGAATTACCCACTTTTGAAGACTATGTAGTACTTACACAACAACAAAATCAAAACTATAAAATTGTTCAACAATTTAATAATTTTGATAAGACAATTTTACTTGGCACATCAACGTTTTTCGAAGGTTTTGATTATCAAGCTAAGGGTATTAAATGTGTTATGATAGCTAAACTTCCATTTATGAATAAATACAATACGAAACATTGGCTTATGGATTCTGAATTTGATTCTACCTTTAAGGACTATGTTTTACCTGACGCAGTTACTCGTTTTAGACAAGGTTTAGGTCGTTTAATTCGCAATGAAGATGATCAAGGGTTGATTGTCTCTTTTGATGATCGTCTTGTAAGCAGTAACTATAAAAACTTTTTTGCTCAAACTTTAGAAAATTATAAGCAAAAAAAGGGCGACATTAAACAATTCAGCAAACTTGTTAACAAAATCCAACATAATATTGATGCTAATAAATGATTCAAACTGTTATACATTGAGATAGCGTGTTCACATGCTAGAACTTCACAATTTATTTTGTTAAAATAAATAAGTATTGATTACAAAGAATGACAATTAGGAGATTGGTTATGAAAACAACGATTAAACAAGCTAAACAACATCTTAACCAAGAAGTGACTATTGGTGCTTGGTTAACAAATAAACGTTCAAGTGGCAAGATTGCCTTTTTACAATTACGTGATGGTAGTGGCTTTATGCAAGGTGTAGTGGTTAAATCAGAGGTTTCTGACGAAACATTCCAACTAGCTAAAGAAATTACACAAGAATCATCACTTTATGTGACTGGTGTTATAACAGAAGATAACCGTTCAGATTTAGGCTACGAAATGCAAGTGAAATCAATTGAAGTTATTCACGAAGCACATGATTATCCAATTACACCTAAAAATCACGGTACTGAATTTTTAATGGATCATAGACATTTATGGTTGCGTTCAAAAAAACAACATGCTGTTATGAAAATCAGAAATGAAATTATTAGAGCAACATACGAATTCTTTAATGAAAATGGATTCACTAAAATTGATCCTCCAATCTTAACAGCAAGTGCTCCAGAAGGAACAAGTGAATTGTTCCATACTAAGTACTTTGATGAAGATGCATTCCTTTCTCAAAGTGGTCAATTATATATGGAAGCAGCTGCAATGGCTCATGGTCGTGTATTCTCATTCGGACCAACTTTCAGAGCTGAAAAATCTAAAACTCGACGCCATTTGATTGAATTCTGGATGATTGAACCAGAAATGGCATTTACAAATCACGTGGAAAGTTTAGAAGTTCAAGAACAGTATGTATCACATGTCGTTAAATCTGTACTTAAAAATTGTCAATTAGAACTTAAAGCACTAGATCGAGATACGAGCAAACTTGAAAAGGTTTCAGCACCTTTCCCAAGAATTTCTTATGATGATGCAATTAAGTTCTTAAAAGAAGAAGGTTTCAATGATATTGAGTGGGGCGAGGATTTCGGTGCACCACATGAAACTGCTATTGCAAATCATTATGATTTACCGGTATTTATTACAAATTATCCAACTAAAATTAAACCATTCTATATGCAACCAAATCCAGAGAATGAAGAAACTGTTTTATGTGCAGATTTGATTGCACCAGAGGGTTATGGTGAAATCATTGGTGGTTCTGAACGTATTAATGATTTAGAATTATTAGAACAACGTATAGATGAACATCAATTAGACGCTGAAAGTTATAACTATTATTTAGACTTACGTCGTTATGGTAGTGTGCCACATAGCGGATTTGGATTAGGGTTAGAAAGAACTGTTGCTTGGATTTCTGGTGTGGAACACGTAAGAGAAACTGCTCCATTCCCACGATTATTAAATCGTTTATATCCATAAGTTCTAATCCCACATACCATATTAATTTACTCGTCCAGTCAGCATGTTGACTGGACGCTTTTTCAACTTTAAAGAGGAGGAATATCAATTTGAATAAAATTCAACTCAAAACACGTCCTGTCGTCGTTAGAAGAGAATTATTTGACCATTATAGTGAATTAGGACTGACAGAAAAAGATTTAATTGTTTTAATTAAATTGATTTATGCCTCTGAAACATCAAATAAACAACCATCCATCGATGAATTGAAATTAGGCTCAGATATGGAACCACGTGAAATAACTAGCATCATTCAGCATTTAATTCAAAGGGATTTATTGCAACTTCATGTGAAAAAGGACGAAGAAGGTAAATTTACGGAATATATGAATTTAGATGGTTTCTATGAAAAATTAAGCAATATTTTATCTCAAGATCATTCAAAACAACTAACAAATCAAGCTCAACAAAATTTTAAAGATCTTTTCCAATATATAGAATCCTTGTTTGCTAGACCTATTTCACCATATGAAATTGAAACACTTAATCAATGGATTGACGTAGACAAGCATGACTTTACTTTAATTAGAGCAGCGTTAGATGAAGCATATAGTCATGATAAACTTAGTTTCAAGTACGTAGATCGTATATTGTTAAATTGGAAAAAGAATAATGTCACAACTACTGAAGAATCTAAGAAAATAAGAGAACAATTTAACAAGCCATCTATGACACATACGGTTAATCATATACCAAAATTTGATTGGTTAAATGGGGAGAAGTTAGATGATAAGTAAGAAGAAAGCACTAGAAATGATAGATGTCATAGCTGATATGTTTCCAAATGCAGAATGCGAGCTCAAACATGATAATGCTTTCGAATTAACAATTGCAGTCCTTTTATCAGCTCAATGTACCGATAATTTAGTAAATAAAGTTACACGTACGCTTTTTCAAAAGTATAAAACGCCTCAAGACTATTTAAATGTGGATATCGAAGAACTGCAAAATGATATACGTTCGATTGGCTTATATCGTAACAAAGCGAAAAATATACAAAAGCTATGTCAGTCACTACTCGAACAATTCAATGGTCAAATTCCGAGTACTCATAAAGAATTAGAAAGTTTAGCTGGAGTCGGTCGTAAAACAGCAAATGTTGTTATGAGTGTAGCTTTCGATGAGCCATCATTAGCAGTTGATACGCATGTTGAACGTGTTTCTAAGCGACTAGGAATTAATAGATGGAAAGATAATGTAACACAAGTAGAGGATAGATTATGTAGTATCATTCCAAAGGAAAGATGGAGTAGAAGTCATCATCAACTTATCTTCTTTGGTCGCTACCATTGTTTAGCTAGAAAGCCTAAGTGTGACATATGTCCCTTACTAGATGATTGTAGAGAAGGGCAAAAACGTATGAAAGGACAATTAAAGGAAGCTTGATTAAATGATTAATAAACAAGAATTTGAAGAAATTGAAGAGTTACTTGATGAATACACTAAACAAAGAGCATTAAATTCACCAAACGCTAAGCCAGTAATCGATAAGTACTTTGACTTAATAATTCGATTTTTTAAAGAAATTAATGAAGTTGAAACTATTAATTTCAAATTATTAGATCAATACCCAGTAGTTCCAATGAACTTTGAAGAACGCTATCAATATATGTTAGTTAGAAAATATCACTTTATGGGTTATAGTCAAATGAAGACTTTAAAAAGTGAGTTAATCAAAATGAATGCGTCTTACCAAATTAGAAGAAAGCGACAAAGTTAATACTATAACAGTAAGTAGCCAGTAAAATGAGTTATTTAATTCATCTACTGGCTATATTTATATTCAAATAATTAATTTTGTATCAATGAATATAAAGAAAGGCAATTTCTATTTGATGTAATAGAAATTGCCTTCTTTTAATTATTTAACATTTCAAAAACACTATGAGGACTTTTTAAAATCGAAAATACTATTTAAATTAAAGATGTTTGAAAGTGTACTTCCGACAGTATTAGTACCTTGTGTTGTTGAATTATTGTTTGTAGTTCCTGAATTAGTATTGCCACTATTATTAGTGTTACTAGTATTAGAATTACTTGAGTTATTTGAATTATTTGAGCTATTTGATGAACTTGAGCCACTGCTACCATTTACTTCACGATTAGTCGTGTTGTTATCTGGATGACCACTTACTGATAAATTATCAGCACTTGAGCCGTTAACTGAATCTGGTTTCTTGAAGTCACCATCATCACTTGAAGTAATATCAGACATAACATCCTCATATAAATATTGTGGATATTCTTGTTCTGAGTGACCTAAGAATGAGTTAACGCCACCTTCTTTAATTTCACTGAAGCCCATCCAGATAGACATTGTGTATTTAGGTGTGAAACCATTAATCCAAACGTCTTTTGCAGCGTTATCAGGTAGGTTATATTGTTGGTTAATTTCAGTACCATAAGTACTTGTACCAGTTTTAGCACCCATAGTAACGCCTGATACGCCATGTCCATAGGCTGAACCATAGGCTTTGAATGTACCTGTAAGCATTTCAGCTAACATATAAGAAGTGTAGTCTTTCATAGCTTTATGACTTGTATGGTCAAACTCAATTGTGTCATCATCAGCTGTTACAACTTTTTGGATAGAATGTGCGTTATTGTAAGTACCACCGTTAGCAATTGCTGCGAAAGCAGATGCTAATTGAGTAGGTGAGAACTCAGAAGCGCCACCACCAAGTACATCAGAAGGACCGATGTCACTTTGATAATCTAATCCAACTTTTGATGCGAATTTCTTAACTGCATTATCTCCAGCTTGTGAATTAACTTGTTGCCAAGTTTTAAGCGCTGGAATGTTGAAACTTTGTCTTAACGCATCATACGCAGTTACAGTACCATGTCCATTTCCATCATAGTTACGGAATGTACCACCATCAATTGAATAGCTTGATTCGTCTTGAATTGCATGATTCGTAGCCCATTGCATGTTTTCAATAGCTGGACCATAAGCTAAGAACGGTTTCAATGATGAACCAGTTAAATGCGCATCAGTTGCAGCGTTATTGTCAACAACGTCTTTGAAGTTACGACCTCCAGAAATTGCGACTAAGCCACCAGTCTTACTATCAAGAATTGTAGAACCAACACGTTGGTCTTCATTTTTATAGTAATTACCGTTATCTATACGATCTTGTAATGTTTTTTGAACATCTTTGTCCATATTTGTGTAAATCTTAATTCCACTTTGAAGAACATCACTCAAGTTTTTATTCTTGAATTCTTTATTATTCATCAATTCAGATTTAACAAAGTTTACATATGAATCGTATTCTGAATCAGAGTTATCAGTGCCAATTTGACGTTCCTTAGCTGTACGATCTACTAAATTAGCTTTTAAGTTAATTTTTTTAGCAGCATTATACTCTTTATCAGAAATTCTGTTGTGATAATGCATTAAGTAGAGTACAGTGTTTTTACGATTTTCCGCTTGTTTAGGGTTGTCGTAAATATTATAAAGGTTAGGCACCTGTGGTAAACCTGCTAAATATGCTTCTTCCGCAAGATTTAAATCTTTCAAATCTTTATTGAAGTAATATTTAGCTGCAGCTTTAACGCCATAAACACCATCTGAATAATAAATTTTATTTAAGTACATTTGGAAGATTTCATCTTTACTGTACTCTTGTTCTAGACGGTAGGATAGGTAAGCTTCTTGTGCTTTACGTCCGATAGATTTCTCTTCACTTAAGAATGCTCGTTTAACTACTTGTTGTGTTAAAGTAGATGCACCTTGTGAACCAAATCCACCAGTCAAGTTTTTACCAATGGCACCAAATAAACGTTTATAGTCAATTGCACCGTGGTCATAGAATCGGTTATCTTCAGTTGCTAACACAGCATTTCTCATATTTTTAGGAACATCTTTTAACTCAACATGTTCTCTTCTTGCGCCGTTATCTAATTTTTTTACTAAGTCACCATTTCTGTCGTAAATTTCTGCCGGTTTAGGATCTTGTAATTTAGATTCGGTAAATGCAGGAGCTTTCCATGCATAATACGCAAATAATAAAATGCCTAATAGAACTAAAACGATAAAGGCAATTAATAAAAAGCCAATAATCTTGATAATCGTTCTTTTCACATTCTTATTCTTTTTTGCTTTGGACTTCCCATTTTTACCATTTTTAGGTTGAGAAGATCCTTTATTTTCCGTCATACGCGGTCCTCACTTTCATCTAATATCAACTTATCAACTGCATTGAGGTAATTTAATCTTGGTTGATACTGATAAGGAATATAGTAACTATTTTTTCTTATTTCTTCAACTGTTATTGATTTTTTTATTTCATTTTTATATCTATCCCAATATTTTTGAAATTTGGAAAATGGCAATAAATATACTTCATCAAGTAATTTAAATCTTATAATTAAAAATACAATTCCTTTTTGAAGAAATGCATTTTTCATATGTTCTACTTGATGATCATGAATATTATTCAAAGGAAAAGATGTTTTATTTTTAGTTTCCTTTGCTTCAAAATCAATATAATAGCCATTATATACGCCATTATAATCAGTAGTTGAAGGTGTACGAAAGTAAGCCTCATTTATAACTGCTTTACTTCGCTTGGGATAATGAACATTAACGATTTGAACAGGTGTTGGCTTTTTATGAATAACCGCTTTACCATGTTTTAAATAATAATCATTAGAAAGTTCAATATCCTTTTCAAGAGTCATACCACGGCCACCATATTCTATATTACTAGAATTCGATTTACCATTTCTTCCGACCATAGTCGTATTTCCCTTAAAAGGTTTACCATTAGGGTAATTCATTTAATTCACCACACAAGTTTGAATTCATATAATAGTGGTTATGTAAAACTTACACTAACTAATACTATTAATAATCATTTACGAAAAAATGATTATATGTTCAAACTATGATAGATAATAATAGAAATAGACAAATAAGTCTTTAATCTTATCTATGAATTTCATTATTAATCTACTTTATTTTAACGTTAATTAACTAGTAAAACAATATTTCAATGTATTTATCCTGTTTATATGGCTAGCAATTTGAATGACGGTTAGATTAAATTATGATAAATTAAATTGAATATAAGGGGGCGTCTTCATGGATACTATGTTGATAAATGATTTAATCAATGAATTACATACAATAGAAGATCGCTATAATATTGTTAAAAATTCCGAGACGAACTATGATTTTTATGAAGTAGTTTACCCTTATTCGCAAGCGATAGACACTAAGTTAGAAAATCTCATTAAATTAAAACCCCAGATTATTCAATTGAGTTATATGAATGCTAATAAGTTTGATTTACTAATTAAGTCATATAAAGAACTATCAGTAGATTGTCACTTTTATAGAACAAGCAAAAAGCTTTTTAATGAGAAGTTAAAAGCTGTTAACTACGATTTAAATTATATTTATCAAACTATTGAAGGGTGATGTTGAGCATTTGAAAACTGTGTATGTAACAGGGTATAAATCTTTTGAACTAAATATTTTCAAAGATGACGCACCTGAAGTGTATTATTTAAAAGCTTTTATCAAACATAAATTATTACAATATATTGATGAAGGGCTTGAGTGGGTACTTATTCAAGGACAACTTGGTATTGAATTATGGACTGCTGAAGTAGTTATTGATTTGCGAGTTGAGTATCCCGATTTAAAATTAGGAATTATAACGCCTTTTTATGGGCATACTTCTAAGTGGAATGAACAGAATCAAATGAAGTATAATAAAATTGCTCAAGAAGCTGATTTTATGGAAAGTGTACATCATACCGAATATGAAGGACCATTTCAATTTAAACAAACAGATCAGTTTATGTTAGATCATACAGATATGACTATACTTATTTATGATGAAGAGCAAGAAGGAAGCCCAAAATTCTTTAAAAGGATGTTAGTTGATTTTATAAATAAAACAAACTATACTTGTGATATTGTGGCATTTGATGAACTCACTGATTTTATAAATGATATGCAGTGGGAGCAAGATCAAAGTTTCGAATGAGGTGGAAAAAATGGCAGATGTTTCTTTAAAGCTTTCAGCAAAAGATATCTATGAAAAAGATTTCGAAAAAACTATGGCCCGTGGTTATCGTCGTGAGGAAGTAGATGCTTTTTTAGATGATATCATTACAGATTATCAAAAAATGGCTGATATGAATAATGAAGTTGTAAAATTGTCTGAAGAAAATAACAAATTAAAAAAAGAAGTTGAAGAATTAAGACTAAGAGTGGCAACATCAAGACCTTCTGACAATAAATCATTTTCTTCAAACAACTCAAGTTCATCAAACAATAATGTTGATATTTTGAAACGAATTTCAAACTTAGAAAAAGCTGTTTTTGGAAAGTAATTTAACTTAGCTTAATTAATGAGTGTTATCAATTGGATATTTATTGAAAAATGTTAAGTATTCAATTAGCAACAGATATTCTATAAAAATATCTGTTATAGTATAAAATATTATGATATAATCGCAAAAGTGATATTTTGGGTAATCGCTATAGAAATATAGAGGAAAGTCCATGCTCACACAGTCTGAGATGATTGTAGTGTTCGTGCTTGATGAAACAATAAATCAAGGCATTAATTTGACGGCAACGAAATAACCTAAGTCTTATGATATGGTTAAATTAGTTTGAAAGTGCCACAGTGACGTAGCTTTCATAGAAATATGAAGGGTGGAACGCGGTAAACCCCTCGAGTGAGCAATCCAAATTTGGTAGGAGCACTTGTTTAGCGGAATTCAACGTATAAACGAGACATCTTTATTCGAAATATAAAGATTTGTAGACAGATGGTTACCACCGACGTACCAGTACAACTAGTGTACGTTATGAGTACAACGGTACAGAACATGGCTTACAGAAATATCATGAACTAGTTTAGCTCTCCCATTGATTGGAGAGCTTTTTGTTTTTTACTCATACATAATAAATAAATTTTGTTAACATATAAATATATTTATAAAAAAGGAGAAAACGTAATGTTCCAATTATTAGCAGTTTGTCCAATGGGATTAGAGGCTGTTGTAGCCAAAGAAATCCAAGAACTCGGTTATGAAACACAGGTTGAAAATGGACGTATCTTTTTTGAAGGTGATGCTAAAGCTATTGTGCAATGCAATTTATGGTTACGCACAGCTGATCGTATTAAAATTGTTGTAGGTCGTTTCAACGCTTCAACATTTGATGAACTTTTTGAAAAAACAAAATCGCTACCTTGGGAAAACATTATTGATAAAGAAGGGCAATTCCCAGTTCAAGGTAGAAGTGTTAAATCAACACTGTATAGTGTACCAGACTGTCAAGCTATTACTAAAAAAGCAATTGTTGAACGTTTAAAGAAAGCTTATGATGAAAAAGGCTGGTTAAATGAAAGTGGTGCTAAATACCCTGTTGAGGTAGCTATTTTAAAAGATAATGTATTATTGACTATCGATACCTCAGGTTCAGGTTTGAACCGTCGTGGATATCGTATTGCTCAGGGGGAAGCTCCTATTAAAGAAACCTTGGCAGCGAGTCTAGTACGACTTGCCAATTGGAAGGGAGATACGCCTTTTATAGATCCTTTCTGTGGTTCAGGTACTATTGCCATAGAAGCATGTTTAATCGCTCAAAATATTGCACCAGGGTTCAATCGAGATTTTGTTTCTGAAGAATGGAATATTATGCCTCCCAATATTTATGATGATATGCGAGATGAAGCTGATCAACAAGCTAATTACGATAAAGACATTCGAGTGTTTGCATCAGATATAGATCCTGAAATGGTTGAAATTGCTAAACGTAATGCTGAAGAAGTCGGTTTGGCAGATATAATCCAATTTAGTGTTAAAGATGTGAATACATTAACAATTGATACCGATGAACCAGTAGCTTTAGTTGGAAACCCTCCATATGGTGAACGAATTGGAGATAGGGAAGAAGTCGAAGAAATGTATCGTTATATTGGTAAATTAATGAATCAACATTCACATTTATCAACTTACATCTTAACTAGTAACAAGGAATTCGAATTTTTAGTTAATCGAAAAGCTACTAAAAGAAGAAAATTATTTAACGGCTACATTGAATGTACTTATTACCAATATTGGGGTAAAAAGCCAACTACTATATAATTTTTATTAAATTTGTAAATTTTTCTTAATGTATCTAATAATATTTAATTAATTTAATCAATTCATTAGCACTCTTATTATTACTGATGTAAAGTGATAATAAGAGTGTTAAATATAGATACAAATACATAATTTTATATACATCTTAGTAAGGAGAGAAAAAATATGCAAACAGTATTAATAATAGGCGCAAATGGTAAGGTCTCTATCGAGGCTACTAAATTATTTTTAGAGGATTCTAATTTTAATGTCGATTTATTTTTAAGAAATGCGCATCGAATTCCTGATTACGCATCAAATCGAGTAACAGTTTATGAAGGTGATGCTAAAAACTCAAAAGATTTAGAGCAAGCACTTGATAAAGTTGATGTTGTATTTGCTAGTCTATCTGGATCACTAGATATCGAAGCACAAGCTATTGTAGATGCTATGTCTAAAAAAGATGTTAAACGATTAATCTTTGTAGCTGCCCCTGGTATTTACGATGAATTACCAGCTAAATTTAATGAATTTAATAAATCTCAATTTGGAGATAAATTGACAAAATATCGTAAAGCTGCAGATATTATAGAAGCATCAACATTAGATTATACAATTATTCGTCCAGCATGGCTTACATTTAAAAATGAGACAGATTACGAAGTTACATCGAAGGATACTCAATTTAGAGGAACAGAAGTTTCAAGACGCAGTATTGCAAGTTTAGCTGTACGTATAGCGAAAAACCCAGAACTATATTCTAAAGAAAACATAGGTGTTAATAAACCAAACACTGATGGAGATAAACCAGCTTGGTTCAAATAACTATTCTTTATATTTGTTTCAAACTATTGTTGTGATAAAATTTAATAAATAGGTAGCTAGTCAGAAATAATAATTAAAGTTTTTACTTTAGTAAGTATAATTTTTGTTGAGTAAACTTAAATAGTATATTTAATTTTAAATCTGCCTACCAGATTAAGAATAGCCTGTTACATTAAGTATGTCTCAGGCTGTTACTTTTTTATTTGAATGTTTGAAACAAAGGGGACTTAGCATGACTAATAATGAACAATTAGATATTTTATATAAATTAAAAAAAGAAGTTGAAAAATCAAAAAATTCAACTTTAATACATACTATTAATCAAGTAATAAAAAAGGTATATTTAAATCAATATACCGCTTCTTTTGTTGGTCACTTTTCGGCGGGGAAATCCACATTAATTAACTTATTATTAGAACAGGATATTCTTCCAAGTTCACCAGTACCTACCACAAGTAATACTGCAATCGTATCTGTTGCAGATAAACAAGAAATTATAGCTAATTTAGAAAATCAGCAATATACAAAATTAAAAACATATGACGAAGTCAAAAAAATGAATCGTTTAAATGTAGATGTAGAGTCTGTTGAAATTAATTTTCCTTCTTCAAAATTCAAAAATGGTTTTACGCTTCAAGATACACCTGGCGTAGACTCAAACGTAGCTACACATCAGTCTACAACTGAACAATTCATGTATACCAGCAATATTTTGTTCTATACAGTAGATTACAATCATGTACAATCTGCATTAAATTTTCAATTTATTAAAAGAATGAATGATGTAGGTATACCAGTCATTTTTATCATTAATCAAATCGACAAACATAATGAAGATGAAATTACTTTTGAAACTTTCAAACAAAGAGTCAATAAATCAATAGAAGATTGGGACATTAAACTTACAGATATTTTCTATGTGACAAAATTTGATCATCCCGAAAATGAACTTTCACGTCTTTCTCAATATTTAGTAGAGAAAGATAATTATAGAGAACCTATTGAGAACTATGTAAATCGTACAGTTAAGTTTATTACAGAGGCTCAATTAGGATATATTCAAAATGAACTACAATACATTCTAGAACAGCTTAATATAAATGAAGATGAATTTGAACAAGCCTATGCTAAATTTCAACAAAATCAAGCCGTTAGTGAAGAAGCTCGACTCTTAAATAATCCTGATCAATTACTAAGTTTTTTAAAGCAAAAGCGAAAAGATATATTAGATAATGCATACATTATGACACATGACATGCGTGAAGATATTAGACATTATCTTGAAAGTATGAGTGATGATTTTAAAGTTGGCGGCCTTTTAAATAAAAAGAAGAAAAAGCAAGAGGAACAAGAAGCACGTTTACAGAATGTTGTTTCAAAACTTCAAGACAAAGTTAATCAACAAATTCGACAACCATTGCGAGAGGACATGTCATTTTTAACGCGTTTTATTAATAGCTCTGAGGTTAATCATGATGTATTAAATCAACATTACGAAATAGATTCAAGTTTATTTTCCAATTTATATCAACCTCAAACGAGTATAAGTAATACTTATGTACTTACTTTTAGTGATGAAGTGCTTAAAGCAATTACTAATTTTGTAGAAAAACAATCCAATCCGTTATTTAATCAAGCGATTGATCATACACAAGCTCAAGGTTTAACAGAAGAAACTAATGATGATCTACAGATATATGAGCATTATATTGAATTACAAAATTTAAAAGAATCTCTAACTACTAAAAATTATCAACATTATTATATCCATATGGATGACTCTTTAGATAAATTAATAGGTAGAACTGAAGCAAACTATATAGTAGAAAGCAATGATCAAGTTTTAGAAAAAGAAGAGAAAGCCTCTGATGAAAATTCAAATGAGCGTAATACTAAAAAGGTTAACATTCAAGAAGCATTAAACATTATTGAACCTGTACCATTATTTGATAGAACAAAAAATGATATTAAAGATACGTTAGAACGATTAGAAAATAAACTTGTCAAAATTGGTGTATTTGGTACGTTCAGTGCAGGAAAAAGTAGTTTAATTAATGCCTTATTAGGTGGGCAATACTTAGTAAGTTCACCGAATCCTACAACTGCAGCTACGACTGAATTATCTTACGGTGAGGATAGTCAAATCACACTTAAAACTGAAGAACAACTATTAAATGAACTTAATCAACTCATTGAATACCATAATGTTTCTTTCGAATCACTCGAAGCATTTGTCCAATCTGATGTACAACAATTAAAAAACAAATTAGAAAAGAACCAACTTGCTTTTGTAAGTGCAGCTCACAAACATTTTTCTATGTATAAAGATATGTTGGATGAAGGTGTGAAACATACGATTTCTCAAGAGGAAATAAAAAAATGGAGTGCTGAAGATGAGTTTGCTACTTTTGTTAAAACTGTGCACATCAATTTACCATTAGAATGGTTGAAAGGAAAAATAATCGTTGATTCATTAGGCTTACATTCAAACAATCAACGTCATACAAATGAAACTGAACAAATTTTAACTTCATCCGATTTAATTTTATATGTGAGTTATTTTAATCATTCATTTACAGATAATGATAAAAACTTCATCGAACATATGAAAGAGATGAATCAACTTAATGAAAATCAAGCATTTAAAATGGTTATCAACGCTGTAGACCTTGCAGAAAACAGTGATGATTTAGCTGCGGTAAAACATTACGTTAAAGATGCTTTAACTCAAGTAAACTTGAAGTCAGATATCTTTGGTGTTTCAAGTAGACAAGCATTGAGAGGGAACGATGAAGGTATTAATCAGCTGCGTCATAGCATTGACCAATTTGTAGAAGTTGATTCAAATATAATTTTAGAGCAACAAATGGTTAAACAACTTGAGCAAATCAATATTTCTTTCGAAGAGATGATTCATGATTATAAAACTAACCAATCTCATATTGAACAACGCCAGCAACAATTGAAGAAATATCAAAATGAACAAAGGTTACCGAATCAATTGCTATTTACTACCGAACAACATACTAATAATGAAGTTGAAGATCAGATTTATCATTTAAATGGCAGATTAAAATTACAATTATTGGATGATGTTAAAAGTATATATAATAGTCAGATGACTCAAAATAGTGATTTTAATGACGAAAAGAAAATTTCTTCTAAAGCATTTTTAGATCAAATACATCAACGACTATATTTAGAACAAAGTTTATTAGTTGAACGAATTAAGAAATATTATAATCGTCAACTTAGCGAACAAGTCGCACCGACAATCCAAAAATTAAATCAATTGCATGTATTTATTAATACTGATTTTTCAATTATGCCTAATTTTACCGAAAAGGCATTCTTGCGTGTTGATTTAAATGATATGATTAATGCTTTACCTAAACAATTAACGAAACGTCGAATTTTGAATCCAAATACTCAACGAGAGTTACAAGAACTAATCAGTTCAAATACGTTAGAGTTATTGCAAAATCAAATTAGTGAATTTAGACAGGCATTGATTCAGTATGTTGCTTCAATGAATAAAGAAGCTGAAGAGAAATTAGCGCAAATTGAGGATGAGATTCAAGATCAAATCGATGAATTATTATCATTTAATTTAGACAATACATTAATCGAGCAATTACGTATTGCGAATCAAAAATTAAACGCACTATTAAAATAGAAGGAAGGCACAAAATATGGAAAATCGTGTCCTATTAGTAGATGGAATGGCTTTATTATTTAGACATTTCTATGCTACAAGTTTACACAATCAATTTATGTATAATTCAAAAGGTATACCAACTAACGGAATTCAAGGTTTCGTTAGACATATCTTCACAGCAATAAATGAAATCAATCCTAGTCATGTAGCCGTATGTTGGGATATGGGACAATCCACTTTTAGAAATGATATGTATACTGACTATAAGCAAAATCGTCCAGCACCACCAGAAGAGCTTATTCCACAGTTTGACTACGTCAAAGAAATTTCAGACCAATTTGGATTTATAAATGTTGGAATGACTAATTATGAAGCTGATGATGTGATAGGAACTTTGGCAAGAACATTTTCTGATAATAACGAGGTCCACATCATCACTGGAGATAAAGACTTATTACAATGCATTAATAATAATGTAGAAGTTTGGTTAATAAAGAAAGGATTTAATATTTATAATCGTTATACCTTAGCTCGTTTTAATGAAGAATATCAGTTAAATCCACAGCAACTAATTGATATTAAAGCTTTTATGGGTGATAGTGCAGATGGATATCCCGGTGTAAAAGGAATAGGGGAGAAAACAGCCCTCAAATTAATTCAAACCTATGGAAGTGTTGAAAATGTACTTTCAAATATAGATCAATTGACACCTGCACAACGCAAAAAAATTGAAGCTGACAAAGATAATTTAACTTTATCTAAGCGATTGGCTGAAATATATACCGAAGTGCCACTTAATAGTGTGGAGATTTATAGAGATATGGCTTATGCACACTCATTAAATCAGATACTTTCAATTTGCAATGAACATGAACTTTATGTTTCTGGAAAATATATATCAACAAAGTTATAACTTAGGACAAAGACTCGAGACTGTAATATGTTTCGAGCCTTTTTTAACTACATTTAAATGATGTTCAATATATATTTATTTTTATATTAATAATTAAAATTCTAATTCACACACAATTAAATTAATGCTACAATTAAACAGAACAACTATTGAATTGTTCATTTCAAAAATGATAATTGAAATTTAATACCCGAGAGGAGTTATAAAACTTTTGTCGAGTAATTTTTTATGCTCTAATATTAAGCAAAAATTCAGACAATATTCATGGTAACTTAATTATCAATCCATTTGATATTGAGCTATGTGTTATCGGAATTCCTTTTCAAAAAAATACTCATAACATCAACATCAAGAATATACAACATAGAATAGGAGAGAAGCGCATCAATGAATTATCGAGATAAACTGCAAAAGTTCAGTATTCGTAAGTATGCAGTAGGAACTTTCTCAACATTAATCGCCACGTTAGTATTTCTAGGAACGCATACTGATCAAGCCCATGCGAGTGAAAATACCAACGCGGCAGTTGAAAAAGCACAGCAAAATACTGAATCCCAAACATCACGAGACAAAAATAGTAATCCAAATGATGCAATAACAATTCAAAATGATCAAACTTCTGATCAAACTGTAGAAATTAATAAGCAGTCAAAATTTGTAGACAAAACATCTACAGAAAAAAAGGCTTTAGAAACTCAAACAAGCGAAAAAGAAATTACTAATTCGACATCAACATCTATTAAAGAAAAAATAGAAGAAAGTTCGCCAGTTACTAAAGAAGAAAAAACAAATGAACTGAAAGAAAAATCTTCACCAATCGTAGGGAAGCAATCTTCGAATCAAAGTAAACAGAAAGTTAAATTCTCTAGTTCAAAATCAGTTAAACAAATTGATGATAAGATAGATACACCTAGAGAATCTAAGTCGGATAACAGACAGAAAATTGATAGCAAAAACATTTCTAAACTGACAAATCTTACTCAAGAAATTCAAAGTAAATTATTAGAAGTTGAAACTATAGAACCTTCAAATCCTCACATTGAAGAAGCGAAAAAATTAACTGTAGAAAGTAGTAGTTTCACTCAATCTAGTAATGTTTCGCAACAATCACTTTTAGACTTAGTTACAAGATTAGAGCAAACACGTAATTCATTAGCAAATGTGATTACTCGTTCTCAATCAGGTAAACGCGATCCAAGAAACGGTCAACAAATTGAAAAGGGGACTAATTTTAGATTTACAACTTTAAATGGTCGTTGGAATGCCGGTAGAAACGTCATTGTGTACCAACGTAACTATGCGTCATTACCTGATGGTAGGGCGTTAGGTACTGGTCAACAAAAAAACGGTGTAGAAGGTATAACTTCTAGAAAGACCGTTATGCGTGCTTATTATAAACATGAAGGTAATTCAAAATACTTAGTTTATGATGTATTCTTCAATAATGACGGCGTTAACTTTATATCACCTGGATCACAACAACGTTTAGGTATGGCTTTGCTATTACCATATAAAGTAATGAAATTAAATTCAGATGGTTCGTTCGCTAGCGATTCAGTTAGAAATCTATCTTACGCAGCTTACGAAAAAAGAAGTGGTAGAAATAGTCTATTAAGTGAATCACCTAGCGATTTTATTATCGATCCAGATAATAGTACGCAAATGATTGATATGCTAAGAAGTAATCAGCATGATTTTGGTCATACAACATTTTATCTTAGTTTCGGTGTTCGTCCAGGTAGAAGCTTTAATAGTGATGCGAACGAATATTTCCATTCTAATAGAAATAACCCTGATTTGAGAAAAGCTGTTGAAGACCAACGAGGCATTTTTAGTGGATGGAACTATGGTATTGGTATTCAAGTCGACCCTAACCATCCAGAAGGTGCTAATCGAGCGTATCACATGCATCTTGAAGTTAAATTAAGAGATAATGTAACAACTGCCGAGCTTGAAAATGCTTGGTCATATGCCAATACAGCTGCTATGGGTGGTGTAAGTAAATCTGCTTATACAGTTTTATCAGGTCGTATATTACCTGAAGATGGTGCACTGCCATCTATCGAGAACCAACCACCTGTGAAACCAACAATTAACTCTGATTTAGTAGGCAAAGCAACAACGACAACAGTTATTGATGTATCTACAGATCCGAATACTAAAGTAGAAATTTTCGATAAAAATGGCAATAAAATTGGTACAGGTACAACAGATTCTAGTGGACATGCATACATTACGCCAACTCGTCCTATACCTGAAGGTAATGTCACTGCGAAAGCATATAATCACAGCGATGAATCAAAAGTTTCAACATCTGATCCTAAATTTGCAACTGACACAATTCCACCTACAACACCTGTAATTAACACAAGATTAGTTTACAAAGCTGGTACATTAACACCGATTGATGTTTCTACTGATCCAAATACACAAGTTGCATTAATAGATAAAAATGGTCGTATTTTTGGTGCAGGTACAACAGATAGTAGTGGTCATGTAATAATTACGCCAGATCGTGTTATTCCTGAAGGTAATGTGACTGCCAAAGCAACTGATAATGCTTTACATCCAAATAGTTCGGTTTCGATACCTGTTCAAGCAACAACGCTTATACCTGTGATGAAACCAGTAATTAATACAGATGTTGCGGGTAAAGCTTTCTCTTCACCAGTTATCGACATTACATCTACTCCAAATACGCGAGTTGAGCTATTAGATAAAAATAATAATGTCATCGGTCGTGGTATTACTGGCTCTAACGGACATGTTAATATTACACCTGATCATTATCTTTTCGAGGGTAATATCACAGCGAAAGCATATGATCAAACTGATGAAACTAATAATGCAACATCTGATCCAAGACACGTTACAGATACAACACCACCTAGAAAACCAGTAATTAATACTAACTTAGTTAATAAAGTAGGGACACGAACACCTATAGATGTTTCTACAGATGTATTGACTAGAGTAGAGATTTTTGATGAAAATGGTAAAAGTTACGGTGTAGTTCTTACTGAAATGGACGGTCACGGTATTATTACGCCAAGAGAGCCACTACCTTTAGGAAAAATCTATGCACGTGCTACAGATGGTGCAGAAACACCTAATTCAATTGATTCTGATCATGTACCAGTAACAGATACTATTCCACCAACAGTTCCAACTGTTGATACAGATTTAACAGGAAAAGCGACTACTTTAACTCCTATAACTGTCACTACTGATCCAAATACACGAGTGGATTTAATTGATAAAAATGGGCATATTATAGGTACTGGCACAACAGACGGAAATGGTCATGTCATCATTACTCCTACAACTCCAATTGTCGAAGGTAATGTCATTGCTAAAGCTTATGACCCTGCTAACAACGTTTCAACGTCTGCACCTAGAAAAGCGACGGATACTACACCACCAACTAAACCTAGAGTTACTTCACCTTTAGGAGGAAAAGCAGGTACGACTGATCCTGTTACAGTTACAACTGATCCGAATACGAATGTTCAATTATTAGATAAAAATGGGCAGATCATAGGAACTGGAACTACAGATAGTTCAGGTCGTGTCAATATTACACCAACAAGACCTATTCCAGAAGGTAATGTTACGGCTAAAGCAATTGATAATGCGGAACATCCGAATAGCTCTACATCTGATCCTGTTAAAGCAACTGATACAACGCCACCGACTAAACCTAGAGTTACTTCACCTTTAGGAGGAAAAGCAGGTACGACTGATCCTGTTACAGTTACAACTGATCCGAATACGAATGTTCAATTATTAGATACAAATGGGCAGATCATAGGAACTGGAACTACAGATAGTTCAGGTCGTGTCAATATTACACCAACAAGACCTATTCCAGAAGGTAATGTTACGGCTAAAGCAATTGATAATGCGGAACATCCGAATAGCTCTACATCTGATCCTGTTAAAGCAACTGATACAACGCCACCGACTAAACCTAGAGTGACAACACCGTTAGGTGGAAAAGCGACTACTTTAACACCTGTTGAAGTAACTACGGATCCAAATACAAGTGTTCAATTATTAGATAAAGATGGTCGTGTGATTGGTTCGGGTACGACTGGTGCTAATGGACGTGTTACAATCACGCCAACTCGTCCTATTCCGGAAGGTAATGTCACTGCCAAGGCGACTGATAATGCAGAACATCCGAATAGCTCTACGTCTGATCCTGTTAAAGCAACTGATACAACGCCACCGACTAAACCTAGAGTGACAACACCGTTAGGTGGAAAAGCGACTACTTTAACACCGATTGAAGTAACTACGGATCCAAATACAAGTGTTCAATTATTAGATAAGGATGGTCGTGTGATTGGTTCGGGTACGACTGGTGCTAATGGACGTGTTACAATCACGCCAACTCGTCCTATACCGGAAGGTAATGTAACTGCGAAAGCTTACGATAATGCAGAACACCCAAATGTCTCAACTTCTGAACCTAAAAAAGCGACTGATACTACACCTCCTACGGAACCAGTTGTGACAAATGATTTAACTGGTAAAGCGACTACTAAAACACCGATTACGGTTACAACGGATCCAAATACCCATGTTGATTTACTTGATAAAGATAATCATGTAATAGGTTCAGGTACGACGGATAGTAATGGTCGAGTTACAATTACACCAACGGTGCCTATTCCTGAAGGTAATGTACGCGCTAAAGCGACTGATAATGCGGAACATCCAAACAGTTCACTTTCTCAACCGAAGAAAGCGACTGATACTACACCGCCAGGTAGCCCAATCGTTAATACTGATTTAACTGGTAAGGCGACTACTCGAACACCTGTTGACGTATCTTCTGATCCGAACACTCGTATTGAGTTACTAGATAAAGATAATCACGTGATTGGTTCTGGTACGACGGATAGTAATGGTCGAGTTACAATTACACCAACGGTGCCTATCCCTGAAGGTAATGTACGTGCTAAAGCGACTGATAATGCGGAACATCCAAACAGTTCACTTTCTCAACCGAAAAAAGCGACTGATACTACACCGCCAGGTAGCCCAATCGTTAATACTGATTTAACTGGTAAGGCAACAACTAAAACTCCAGTTGATGTGTCTTCTGATCCGAACACTCGCATTGAGTTACTAGATAAAGATAATCATGTGATTGGAACAGGTACGACTGGTGCTAATGGTCATGTCATCATTACGCCAACTCAACCTATACCGGAAGGTAATGTTACTGCGAAAGCTTACGATAATGCAGAACATCCAAATAGTTCTACATCTCAACCGAAAAAAGCGACCGATACTACACCTCCTACGGAACCAGTTGTGACAAATGATTTAACTGGTAAAGCGACAACTAAAACACCGATTACGGTTACAACGGATCCAAATACTCATGTTGATTTACTTGATAAAGATAACAACGTGATTGGTTCTGGTACGACGGATAGTAATGGTCGAGTTACAATTACACCAACGGTGCCTATCCCTGAAGGTAATGTACGTGCTAAAGCGACTGATAATGCGGAACATCCAAACAGTTCACTTTCTCAACCGAAAAAAGCAACTGATACAACTCCGCCAGGTAGCCCAATTGTTAATACTGATTTAACTGGTAAGGCAACAACTAAAACTCCAGTTGATGTGTCTTCTGATCCGAACACTCGTATTGAGTTACTAGATAAAGATAATCATGTGATTGGTTCTGGTACGACTGGTGCTAATGGTCATGTTATCATTACGCCAACTCAACCTATACCGGAAGGTAATGTAACTGCAAAAGCTTACGATAATGCAGAACACCCAAATGTCTCAACTTCTGAACCGAAAAAAGCGACTGATACAACTCCGCCAACGGCGCCTGTAGTTACTAGCGATTTAACTGGTAAAGCGACAACTACTGATCCTGTTGAAGTTACTACAGATCCAAATACGAAAGTAGAATTACTAGATAAAGATGGCAATGTTATCGGTTCAGGTACAACCGATAATACGGGGCATGTCATGATTACACCGACGAAACCTATTCCTGAAGGTAATGTTACTGCGAAAGCTTACGATAATGCAGAA
This sequence comes from Staphylococcus haemolyticus, assembly GCF_006094395.1. Classification (NCBI taxonomy): domain Bacteria; kingdom Bacillati; phylum Bacillota; class Bacilli; order Caryophanales; family Staphylococcaceae; genus Staphylococcus; species Staphylococcus haemolyticus. Next base: position 1,422,460 of record NZ_CP035291.1, read on the forward strand.
CATCCAAATAGTTCTACATCTCAACCGAAAAAAGCGACCGATACAACTCCGCCAACGGCGCCTGTGGTTACTAGCGATTTAACTGGTAAAGCGACAACTACTGATCCTGTTGAAGTTACTACAGATCCGAATACGAAAGTGGAGTTACTAGACAAAGATGGCAATGTTATCGGTTCAGGTACAACCGATAATACGGGGCATGTCACGATTACACCGACAAAACCTATTCCTGAAGGTAATGTCACTGCCAAAGCGACCGATAATGCAGAACATCCAAATAGTTCTACATCTCAACCGAAAAAAGCGACTGATACAACGCCGCCAACGGCGCCTTTAGTTACTAGCGATTTAACTGGTGAAGCAACAACTACTGATCCTGTTGAAGTTACTACGGATCCGAATACGAAAGTGGAATTATTAGATAAAGATGGCAATGTTATCGGCTCGGGTACAACTGATAATACGGGGCATGTCACGATTACACCGACGAAACCTATTCCTGAAGGTAATGTTACTGCGAAAGCTTACGATAATGCAGAACATCCAAATAGTTCTACATCTCAACCGAAAAAAGCGACCGATACAACGCCGCCAACGGCGCCTGTGGTTACTAGCGATTTAACTGGTAAAGCGACAACTACTGATCCTGTTGAAGTTACTACAGATCCGAATACGAAAGTGGAGTTACTAGACAAAGATGGCAATGTTATCGGTTCAGGTACAACCGATAATACGGGGCATGTCACGATTACACCGACAAAACCTATTCCTGAAGGTAATGTCACTGCCAAAGCGACCGATAATGCAGAACATCCAAATAGTTCTACATCTCAACCGAAAAAAGCGACTGATACAACTCCGCCAACGGCGCCTTTAGTTACTAGCGATTTAACTGGTAAAGCAACAACTACTGATCCTGTTGAAGTTACTACGGATCCGAATACGAAAGTGGAATTATTAGATAAAGATGGCAATGTTATCGGCTCGGGTACAACTGACAATACTGGTCATGTCATGATTACACCGACGAAACCTATTCCTGAAGGTAATGTTACTGCGAAAGCTTACGATAATGCAGAACATCCAAATAGTTCTACATCTCAACCGAAAAAAGCGACTGATACAACGCCGCCAACGGCGCCTGTGGTTACTAGCGATTTAACTGGTAAAGCAACAACTACTGATCCTGTTGAAGTTACTACGGATCCGAATACGAAAGTGGAATTATTAGATAAAGATGGCAATGTTATCGGTTCAGGTACAACTGACAATACTGGTCATGTCATGATTACACCGACGAAACCTATTCCTGAAGGTAATGTTACTGCGAAAGCTTACGATAATGCAGAACATCCAAATAGTTCTACATCTCAACCGAAAAAAGCGACTGATACAACGCCGCCAACGGCGCCTGTGGTTACTAGCGATTTAACTGGTAAAGCAACAACTACTGATCCTGTTGAAGTTACTACGGATCCGAATACGAAAGTGGAATTATTAGATAAAGATGGCAATGTTATCGGTTCGGGTACAACTGACAATACTGGTCATGTCACGATTACACCGACAAAACCTATTCCAGAGGGTAATGTCTCTGCGAAAGCTTATGACAATGCGGAAGTTCCTAATGTTGCGACTTCTCAACCGAAGAAAGCAACTGATACGACACCTCCGACAACACCGACATTAGATACTGATTTAGGTGGTAAAGCTGGTACTCAAACACCTATTACAGTGACAACAGATCCAAATACTCATGTTGATTTACTTGATAAAGATGGTAATATCATTGGTTCGGGTACGACAGATGATACAGGTCATGTAACAATCACACCGACAAAACCTATTCCTGAAGGTAATGTCACTGCCAAAGCGACTGATAATGCAGAACATCCGAATAGTTCTACATCTCAACCGAAAAAAGCAACTGACTTAACACCTCCGGTGAAACCTTCTGTTGTTGGAACACTAGATGGAAAAGCGGGAACGAAAGATCCTGTTGAAGTAGTAACCGATCCAAATACAAAAGTGGAATTACTTGATAAAGATGGTAATGTTATCGGTTCGGGTACGACAGATAGTACGGGTCATGCGACAATTACATCAACGGTGCCTATTCCTGAAGGTAACGTCACTGTGAAGGCCACTGATAATGCGGAACATCCAAATAGTTCTACGTCTGATCCTGTTAAAGCAACTGATACAACGCCACCAACTGTTCCAACACTTGATACAGATTTAGGTGGTAAAGCTGGTACTCAAACACCTATTACGGTGACGACAGATCCAAATACAAAAGTGGAATTACTTGATAAAGACAGTAATATTATTGGTTCGAGTACGACAGATGATACGGGTCATGTCACAATTACACCGACAAAACCTATTCCTGAAGGTAATGTCACTGCCAAAGCGACTGATAATGCAGAACATCCGAATAGTTCTACATCTCAACCGAAAAAAGCAACTGACTTAACACCTCCGGTGAAACCTTCTGTTGTTGGAACACTAGATGGAAAAGCGGGAACGAAAGATCCTGTTGAAGTAGTAACCGATCCAAATACAAAAGTGGAATTACTTGATAAAGATGGTAATGTTATCGGTTCGGGTACGACAGATAGTACGGGTCATGCGACAATTACACCAACGGTGCCTATTCCTGAAGGTAACGTCACTGTGAAGGCCACTGATAATGCGGAACATCCAAATAGTTCTACGTCTGATCCTGTTAAAGCAACTGATACAACGCCACCAACTGTTCCAACACTTGATACAGATTTAGGTGGTAAAGCTGGTACTCAAACACCTATTACGGTGACGACAGATCCAAATACTCATGTTGATTTACTTGATAAAGACGGTAATATTATTGGTTCGGGTACGACAGATGATACGGGTCATGTCACAATTACACCGACAAAACCTATTCCTGAAGGTAATGTCACTGCTAAAGCGACTGATCATGCAGAACATCCGAATAGTTCTACATCTCAACCGAAAAAAGCGACTGATACAACGCCGCCAACGGCGCCTGTGGTTACTAGTGATTTAACTGGTAAAGCAACAACTACTGATCCTGTTGAAGTTACTACAGATCCAAATACGAAAGTGGAATTATTAGATAAAGATGGCAATGTTATCGGTTCGGGTACGACAGATGATACAGGTCATGTAACAATCACACCGACGAAACCTATTCCAGAGGGTAATGTCTCTGCGAAAGCTTATGACAATGCGGAAGTTCCTAATGTTGCGACTTCTCAACCAAAGAAAGCAACTGATACGACACCTCCGACAACACCAACATTAGATACAGATTTAGGTGGTAAAGCTGGTACTCAAACACCTATTACGGTGACAACAGATCCAAATACTCATGTTGATTTACTTGATAAAGACGGTAATATTATTGGCTCGGGTACGACAGACAGTACGGGTCATGCGACAATTACACCAACGGTGCCTATTCCTGAAGGTAACGTCACTGTGAAGGCCACTGATAATGCGGAACATCCAAATAGTTCTACATCTCAACCGAAAAAAGCAACTGATACAACGCCACCAACGGCGCCTGTGGTTACTAGTGATTTAACTGGTAAAGCAACAACTACTGATCCTGTTGAAGTTACTACAGATCCAAATACTCATGTTGATTTACTTGATAAAGACGGCAATATTATTGGTTCGGGTACGACAGATGATACAGGTCATGTCACGATTACACCGACAAAACCTATTCCTGAAGGTAATGTCACTGCCAAGGCGACGGACGATGCAGAATATCCGAATAGTTCTACATCTCAACCGAAAAAAGCGACTGATACAACGCCGCCAACGGCGCCTGTGGTTACTAGTGATTTAACTGGTAAAGCAACAACTACTGATCCTGTTGAAGTTACTACAGATCCAAATACGAAAGTGGAATTATTAGATAAAGATGGCAATGTTATCGGTTCGGGTACGACAGATGATACAGGTCATGTGACGATTACACCGACAAGACCTATTCCTGTGGGTAATGTCTCTGCGAAAGCTTATGACAATGCGGAAGTTCCTAATGTTGCGACTTCTCAACCGAAGAAAGCAACTGATACGACACCTCCGACAACACCGACATTAGATACTGATTTAGGTGGTAAAGCTGGTACTCAAACACCTATTACAGTGACAACAGATCCAAATACTCATGTTGATTTACTTGATAAAGACGGTAATATTATTGGTTCGGGTACGACAGGTGATACAGGTCATGTAACAATCACACCAACAAAACCTATTCCTGAAGGCAATGTCACTGCCAAAGCGACTGATAATGCAGAACATCCAAATAGTTCTACATCTCAACCGAAAAAAGCAACTGACTTAACACCTCCGGTGAAACCTTCTGTTGTTGGAACACTAGATGGAAAAGCGGGAACGAAAGATCCTGTTGAAGTAGTAACCGATCCAAATACAAAAGTGGAATTACTTGATAAAGATGGTAATATTATCGGCTCGGGTACGACTGATAGTACGGGTCATGCGACAATTACACCAACGGTGCCTATTCCTGAAGGTAACGTCATTGTGAAGGCCACTGATAATGCGGAACATCCAAATAGTTCTACGTCTGATCCTGTTAAAGCAACTGATACAACGCCACCAACTGTTCCAGCACTTGATACTGATTTAGGTGGTAAAGCTGGTACTCAAACACCTATTACAGTGACAACAGATCCAAATACTCATGTTGATTTACTTGATAAAGACGGTAATATTATTGGTTCGGGTACGACAGGTGATACAGGTCATGTCACGATTACACCGACAAAACCTATTCCTGAAGGTAATGTCACTGCCAAAGCGACTGATAATGCAGAACATCCGAATAGTTCTACATCTCAACCGAAAAAAGCAACTGATACAACGCCGCCAACGGCGCCTGTGGTTACTAGCGATTTAACTGGTAAAGCAACAACTACTGATCCTGTTGAAGTTACTACAGATCCAAATACGAAAGTGGAATTATTAGATAAAGATGGCAATGTTATCGGTTCGGGTACGACTGATAGTAATGGTCATGTCACGATTACACCGACAAGACCTATTCCTGTGGGTGATGTCTCTGCGAAAGCTTATGACAATGCGGAAGTTCCTAATGTTGCGACTTCTCAACCGAAGAAAGCAACTGATACGACACCTCCGACAACACCGACATTAGATACTGATTTAGGTGGTAAAGCTGGTACTCAAACACCTATTACGGTGACGACAGATCCAAATACTCATGTTGATTTACTTGATAAAGACGGTAATATTATTGGTTCGGGTACGACGGACAGTAATGGTCATGTCACAATTACACCGACGAAACCTATTCCTGAAGGTAATGTCTCTGCCAAAGCGACGGATAATGCAGAACATCCGAATAGTTCTACATCTCAACCGAAAAAAGCGACTGACTTAACACCTCCGGTAAAACCTTCAGTTGTTGGAACTCTAGATGGAAAAGCGGGAACAAAAGATCCTGTTGAAGTAGTAACCGATCCGAATACAAAAGTGGAATTACTGGATAAAGATGGTAATGTTATCGGTTCGGGTACGACAGATAGTACGGGTCATGCGACAATTACACCAACGGTGCCTATTCCTGAAGGTAACGTCACTGTGAAAGCCACTGATAATGCGGAACATCCAAATAGTTCTACGTCTGATCCTGTTAAAGCAACTGATACAACGCCACCAACGGCGCCTGTGGTTACTAGTGATTTAACTGGTAAAGCAACAACCACTGATCCTGTTGAAGTTACTACAGATCCAAATACACATGTTGATTTACTTGATAAAGATGGTAATATTATTGGTTCGGGTACGACGGACAGTAATGGTCATGTCACGATTACACCAACAAGACCTATTCCCGAAGGTGATGTTTATGCTAAAGCAATAGATAACGCTGAACATCCAAACATCTCTATATCTAAGCCTGTAAAAGCTACTAAATTGATTGTAAAATCTCATAAAAAAGAAGCTAAAAATGGCCATTCAAAAGAGAATGAAAACCACAATTCAAGAAAATCTAAAAATACAATACGTGATGAAAAAGGAAATAAAATTAATACTAGTACTAAAAAGAAAGTAAAAGATTTACCAAGTACTGGTAAAAAAGAGTTAACTAATAATTCTTTACCATATATAGTTACACTACTAGGTAGCTTTGCTTTACTAATTAGTAGAAAAAGAGAAAGAAAAGATAACAACAGAAATAAGTAATTTTAATATAGATACTAATTAGAAAAATCCACTGAAATCTTAAATGATTTCGGTGGATTTTTGATTTTAAATATATTCATATTAGACTATAAAGTTCATATAGAAGTATCAATTGAGAACATGATTTTATCAATGTAAATTAATGAAGATTAATTAAAGGAAAAAATATTTATCCTAAAGATCTTTAATTGAAATTTAACTGATAAAATATTCTAATGTTTTATGCTTTAAAAAACTATTAATTCACGTCAAAAAATTCTGTAATTTTTAATTGTATAAACTTACATCTACACATATTTTTGTCGAATTATTTCATAAATACTAATTTAGTTAAAAATCCACCTCATTTATCAATGTATTAAAAAGGGACTACTATTTTTAAATGTCACAACATTTATTATTAAATGAATGATATAATAAAATTATATAAATTAAGTTTGATTTCTATCTTTAGTATGAAATTAAACTAACAGATATATGTAAAGAGTTAAATTGAAATGTTTTAAATATTAACTGTTATTAATTTAATTAATTTTCATTAAAAATTGTAAAGGAGAATATCGCACCTATGAATCAACATAAAAAATTACAAAAATTTAGCATTCGTAAATATGCAATCGGTACTGTTTCAACCTTAGTAGCGACATTCGTGTTTTTAGGAGTAAATCATGATGCTCAAGCTAGCGAACATTTAAATCCCACTCAACAACATACGAATAACAATCCAGAAAATTCAATTAACGAAAGCTCTAATACGTCAATCAAACCTTCAGATAATAAAAATACCACAGGTCAGGTTCAATCAAATCAAACAAGTGACACTATTAGAGAAGCTAAATTAATTCAACAAACTAATAATAAACCACAATTCAATAAAGATTCAAGTGTATCAAAACAACCATCAAACACGCATGTTAGAAAAAAGAGAGCTAGTAATTCAGATGAAATTGAATTTAATAGAGTAGTAACAGGAACAGTTGATAATCCATCTAATGCTGCAACAACTAATTCATCATTAACGCCAAATGATCAGCAAGCACCGCTTATTAAACCAACATTCATTACAAGTGTGGGAGATGCAGCTAATACGAAAAGACCAATTGAAATTTTGACTTCTCCTAATACTGACGTAGCTCTATTAGATAAAGATGGTGCAACGATGGGTACTGGAAGAACAAATGAAACTGGTCATGTCACTATTATTCCACAACAATGGATTCCTAAAGGTGATGTTTCAGCGAAAGCCACACGTGGTTCAGAAAGCGTAACATCAGATCCTGTGGAAGCGTTAAATACAGACCCTCAACATAGACCATTTGTAATTGAAGTCACAACAGATCCTTTTACAAGAATTGAATTAAGAGACAAATATAATAAACCACTTGGAGCTTCTAGAACAAATGATAAAGGGCACGCATACATTGTACCTACAAGACCTATACCAGAAGGAAATGTAACAGCAGTAGCTACCGACGATAGTGGAAATTCATCTACTTCAGATCCTAAAAAAGCAACCGACACTACGCCACCTGATAAACCAATTATTCATACAAATTTAGTGGATAAAGTAGGTACACTAACTCCTATAGAAATCACTACTGACCCTGATACTAAAGTGGAATTGTTTGATAAAGATAATCACTTAATTGGTAGTGGGATGACAGATCATACTGGACACATAACAATCACTCCTAGTAAACCATTAGTTGAAGGAACTATTACAGCAAAAGCTACTGATGACGCTGAAACGCTAAATAGTAGTTATTCAGATCCGGTAAATGTAACGGATTTAACACCACCAATTTTACCTAATTTAGAAACTGACCTAACTAGTAAAGCGGGTACTCAAACACCGATTACAGTAACAACTGATCCTAACACAACAGTAGAATTGTTTGATAAAGATGGTAACAGTTTAGGAAAAGGGACAACTGATACTGATGGACACGTAACGATTATACCTAATCGACCAATTCCTGAAGGCGATGTTACTGCTAAAGCGACTGATAACGCAGAACATCCGAACAGTTCTACTTCTCAACCTAAAAAAGCAACTGACACAACACCACCTATCGTTCCAACATTTAATACAGATATAGCTGGTAAAGCGGGTACCCAAACACCAATCACTGTAACGACTGATCCAAACACTACGGTAGAACTGTTTGATAAAGATGGTAACAGTCTCGGTTCAGGTGAAACAGATGGTACAGGTCAAGTGACAATCATACCTACGAAACCAATTCCTGAAGGTAATGTCACTGCTAAAGCGACTGATCATGCTGAACATCCAAATAGCTCAACATCTGATCCAGTGAAGGCAACTGATACAACGCCACCTACAAAGCCATCTGTTGTAGGTAGCTTAGATGGTAAAGCGGGTACTACTGATCCAGTAGAAGTTACGACTGACCCAAATACAAAGGTCGAACTTTTAGATAAAGATGGTAACGTCATAGGTTCTGGAATTACTGATGGTACTGGTCATGCTTTCATTACACCAACAAAACCAATTCCTGAAGGCAATGTTTATGTAAAAGCAACTGACAATGCAGCACGACCAAATAGTTCGGTTTCTAAACCTGTTAAAACAACTGATACAACACCACCACCTAAACCAGTAGTAAAAGGTAGTATGAATGGTAAAGCAGGTACTAAAGATCCAATTGAAATTATCACTGAACCGTACATTAAAGTAGAAATACTTGATAAAGATGGACATGTCATTGGCTCTGGAAAAACTGATAAAAACGGTCATGTAATAATTAAACCAAACAAACCATATCCTGAAGGTACAATTATTATTAAAGCTACAGATAATGCTCAGCCACCGAACAGTTCATTCTCAGATCCAATTAAAGTAACTGATACAACGGCACCAACAGAACCAAAAATTCATACAACACTGATTCATAAAGCTAATACTAAGACACCAGTGAAAGTTACAACCGATCCTTATACACTTGTCGAATTGTTGGACAAACATGGACATGTCATTGGTAAAGCTACGACTGATGGTAACGGTAATGCTACTATAAAACCAACAACACCAATACCAGAAGGTGAAGTAACAGTAAGAGCTACTGATAATGCTCAACATCCAAATAGTTCTTTATCTAAACCAGTTAAAGTAACATTAGCAGATAATGATAGAGCACATAAAAATGGTCGTCGTACTAACAATACAAATCAAAAAGATTCAAAACACAATAGTGGAAATACAGGTGATCAAGGTGATAATTTGAGTGGCTATAATCAAAATGATAGCAATCAAAATACTGTTAGATCTTTACCTAACACAGGTTACAGCAATAGTGAATCATCAACTGCATTCTTAATGACTTCACTATTGAGTGGTATCGCATTATTATCAAGAAAATTTAAAAAAGAAGAGAAGTAATGGCTTTTTTAATTGACTAAAAAAACACCCCTTTATTTAATGTCAAAATTAAATAAAGGGGTGTTATGTATTTAAATAATGTTATATTTTCTTTTTAATTAGTTTAAACAATGCTTGTTGTGCCATTTGATTTGCTTCTTTATTTTGTTCTCTAGGTACCCATTTTACAAACACCAATTCAAAACTTTTTTCGAGTATTTCCAAATTCTCATAATATGGTTTAAATCGTGCGCTTTTTACAAATCCTTGATTAACACTATCTTCAATTAATTTTGAATCAGTATATAATAAAGCATTAACAACATTCAGTTCACGAGCATGTTCAAGTGCATGAATAAGGGCAGCCCATTCCGCACTGTGATTATCTAGTTCGCCTAAGTCGTGCGTATATACATACTTTTCATCATTTTCTTTGATAACTATTCCACATGCACTTCGCCCAGGATTACCTCTGGTAGCTGCATCAAAGTAAATTTTTGCCATATAAAATTAACACCTTTTTAATTTTTATAATTTCACTATTCTTATCGTATTACAAAATAAGAAAATAAGGAATGGCATAGATTTCATTAAGAAATCATTTCCATTCCCATAATATTCTTTAATATCCCTTATCTAGTTTATGAATTTGACCTTTACGATACATAGACTTAGCTATATAACCGAATGGTACATTAAATATAGTAGAAATAAGTTTTAATAAATAAGTTGTAATGAATATTTCGAATACAACCATATTTGGTAAAGTTCCTGCAAACGCAATTGTGACAAACAGTGCTGTGTCAATAATTGAACTTAACATGGTACTACCATAAGCACGAATGATAAATGTTTTATCTGAGCTGAATACCTTTTTAATTGTAGAGAAAATAAATACATCGACGTGTTGTCCAATAATATACGCAATAATGGAACCTACTGCAATTCTTGGCACTAAATCAAATATTGTTGATAATGATTTTTGAGCCATATCTTCAGGTGCAGGTATAAAATGTAGTGACATTTGCATAACAATAATCATAACCAATGTAGAAGAGAATCCTAACCATACAGCTCTCTTCGCAACTTTACGACCATATATGTCATTTAGTATATCTGTAGCTAAATAAATAGACGCAAACATCACATTACCCAAAGTAGCAGAAATACCAAAAATATGAACTGTTTTGATTACTTGAATATTAGCAATAATTGTACCAATTGCTACCCAAGCAATTAAGCCCTGTTTGCCAAAACATCGAAACATTATAACCATTAATATAAATGTAACAAGAAATGTTGCTACACCGAAAATTTCATTATACATAAATATCCTCCTAAATTTTGATGATGCGGGTGTTTAGAAACCGCAAAAACAACTTAATCATTTTATAGTAATTACTACATAAATGCAATACGACTTACCATTTTCATCAACACTTATTATTTATTAAATCGATTATTTCAAAATAAATACAAATTAAGTTATACTTATTCCATGCTTATATTAAGACAATACTGTACTTAAGGAGTGACTGTTATACTTACACATTCCGAACAAGAAGCAATTGATAAAATTGATGAATTAATGAATACTTATTGTGACAAATGTTTACTAAAAACACATATCAGAAAGACCGAAGGTAAGACACAAGCACACCATTTTTGTATATCTGAGTGTTCAATAGGTAAACAAATCAAACAATTAGGTAATGAACTTCAATAGGAGGTAAGGACTATGCAAATTGTTTCAATTGAAGAAACACCAAATCATAAGACTATGAAAATTAACCTAAGTGAAAAAAGAGAAGATAATAAATCTAATACATTTACTTCTGCACAAGAAGGACAACCTGATTTCATAAATAAACTGTTCGATATTGATGGTGTAAAATCAATATTCTATGTTATGGATTTTATTTCTGTCGATAAAGAAGATAATGCAGATTGGAATAATATTCTTCCTCAAATTCAATCTACTTTTGAATAAATATTTACAAGGGGACATGCACTTATGGAAATATTAAGAGTAGAGCCGACACCAAGCCCTAATACTATGAAAATCGTATTATCTAACAAAAGGGAAGACAATAAATCTAATACATTCACATATATAGAAGAACAACAACCACAATTTATTAATGATTTATTAGCAATTGACGGTGTCAAATCTATATTTTATGTGATGGACTTCTTAGCTATTGATAAAGAGCCTAAATCCGATTGGGAAGTGGTCTTACCTCAAATCACTTCAACTTTAAATAATGAATCATTTATAGATTCATCACATAAGCCCGATGAACACTATGGAGAGATTAAAGCTGAAGCACTTATGTTTAAAGGTATTCCATATCAAATTAAACTCACTACGACTTCAGATGAAAGTCGTAAACAGTTGCCGGACTATTTTGTTGAGAGTATGTTAAAAGCTCAAAAAGATGGAGACAATGTTGTGTTTTTACGTAAATGGCAAGATTTGGGAGTTAGATACGGTGATTTAGAAGAAGTTATGAATGAAGTGTACGAAGAAATCATTGCTTTATATCCATCTGAAAAGTTAGCATCTCTAGTTCAAACTGCATTAGAAACTGATATTGTTATTCCTCAGCAACAATATCACCATGTAACTTTAAATGAATATAAAGAGGCTACTGATTGGAAAGATAAATTAAGAATGTTAAAAGAATTTCCAACACCTACACTTCAAGATATTGACCTATTAGATGAAGCTTTACAAGAAGATAAAGCACCCCTAAGACGACAAGCTATAGTATTAATAGGCATGATTGAAGAAAAAGAAATTCTGCCATACTTATATAAAGGCTTGCGTGATAAGAATCCAGCTGTTAGACGCACTGCTGGAGATTGCTTAAGTGATTTAGGTTTTAAAGAGGCTCTGCCTGAAATGGAAAATGCCTTAAATGATCCGCAAAAAATTGTACGTTGGAGAGCTGCTATGTTCCTATTTGATGAAGGCGGACCTGAACAATTACCTAGTCTAAAGTCACACGCTAATGATCCTGCTTATGAGGTCAAACTTCAAATTGAGATGGCAATTTCTAGAATTGAAAATGGTGATGAGGCACTAGGTTCTGTATGGAAACAAATAGCTAATCGAAATAAATAATTATGTTAAAGTAAAACTAAATTAGGAGTGAAAATTATGAATCCTTATGAACAATATATGCAAGAATTAGCACAACAAATGAGAGCTGAACTCACTGAAAATGGTTTTGAAAGTTTAGAAACAAGTGAAGATGTATCAAATTATATGAAAAATGTTAACGAAGAAGATACAACATTTGTAGTAATTAACTCTACATGTGGTTGTGCTGCTGGCTTAGCCAGACCTGCAGCTGTTGCCGTAGCAGAGCAAAATGATAAAAAACCAACAAATAAAATCACTGTATTTGCTGGACAAGATAAAGAAGCAACTCAAACGATGCGAGAGTACATTCAACAAGTTCCATCAAGTCCATCCTACGCTTTATTTAAAGGAACAGAATTAAAACATTTTATCCCTAGAGAACATATCGAAGGTCGTGACATTCAAGATATCTGTATGGATATTAAAGATGCATTTGACGAAAACTGCTAAGCAGTATAATTTTAAATAATTTGAATCATCCATATTAGAGAATACACTCAGAGTTACTATTATCAGCCTAAATTAAGGGTATAAACTTGAATTGAGTAAATAAGTACTCACTTTTCAATCCCAAATATAAAATTAAAAACTAATTTTATATTTGGGATTTTTTTATTTTAATTTTATAAATACGCATTATCTAGTATAATATTCATTAATATAAACAATTCTAGGAGATGAGCAAAATGTTAAATTCCTTTGATTCAGCTTATCATGCTTTATGCGAAGAAATATTAGAAATTGGTAATCAACGGGATGATCGTACTCATACCGGTACTATTTCTAAATTTGGTCATCAGTTACGATTTGATTTATCTAAGGGTTTCCCATTACTTACAACAAAAAAAGTATCTTTCAAACTTATCGCTACAGAATTATTATGGTTTATTAAAGGCGATACAAATATACAATACTTACTAAAATATAATAATAATATTTGGAATGAGTGGGCCTTCGAGAAATATGTGCAATCTAATGATTATCATGGTCCTGATATGACTAATTTTGGTCATAGAGCACTACAAGATGATGAATTTAATGAACTGTATAAAGAAGAAATGTCTAAATTCAAACAACACATTTTAAATGATGACTCATTTGCAAAAAAATACGGAGATTTAGGTAATGTATATGGTAAACAATGGAGAGATTGGGTAGATAAAGAAGGTAACCACTTTGATCAACTTAAAACCGTTATTGAACAAATTAAAAATAGTCCAAATTCTCGCCGACATATTGTCTCAGCATGGAATCCAACAGAAATAGATAGCATGGCTTTGCCACCATGCCATACTATGTTCCAATTTTATGTTCAAGATGGCAGATTAAGTTGTCAATTGTATCAACGAAGTGCAGATATTTTCTTAGGTGTACCATTTAATATTGCTAGCTATGCATTATTAACACATTTAATAGCAAAAGAGTGTAATCTTGAAGTTGGAGAATTTGTGCATACTTTTGGTGACGCACATATTTACTCTAATCATATTGAAGCAATAAAAACACAATTGTCTAGAAACAGTTTTGATCCGCCAACTTTAAAAATTAATTCAAATGCATCTATTTTCGATATCAATTACGAAGATTTAGAATTAATTGGATATAACTCACACCCAGCAATTAAGGCACCAATTGCAGTATAATATGCTGGAATTTTGCGATTATTAATATAAACAATTTTTCATACGGAGGGGAAGGGAAATATGACTTTATCAATTTTGGTAGCACATGATGAACAACGCGTTATTGGATATAATAATGATTTACCATGGCATTTACCTAATGATTTGAAACATGTTAAAAAATTATCAACTGGAAACACGCTAGTGATGGGGAGAAGAACATTTGAGTCAATTGGTAAACCGCTTCCTAACAGAAGAAATGTAGTGTTAACGAGTGACACAACGTTTAACGTTGATGGTGTAGATGTGATTCATTCTATAGATGATATTTACAAATTAGAAGGTCATATTTTTATCTTTGGTGGTCAGTCATTATTTGAAGAAATGATTGATAAAGTAGATGATATGTACATTACTGTTGTTAATGGTAAACACCAGGGCGATACATTTTTCCCACCTTATACTTTTGAAGAATGGGAAGTAGAGTCATCGGTAGACGGAGAGTTAGATGAGAAAAATACAATTCCACATACGTTTTTACATTTAGTACGTAAACATTAAATTAAATTGATAAACCGGAGGCACTTATGACTAAACAAATTATCGTGACTGATTCTACATCAGATTTATCACATGAGTATCTAAAACAACATAATATACACGTAGTACCTTTAAGCTTAACGATTGACGGAAAATCATTTGTTGATCAAATAGATATTACATCTGAGGCTTTTATTCAACGAATTGAGGAAGATGCCGACGTAAAAACAAGCCAACCACCAATCGGGAAATTTATTGAACTATACGAAGAACTTGGTAAAGAGGATGTTGAAATCTTTAGTATCCATATGTCATCAGGCCTAAGTGGTACATACCAAACTGCTTTGCAAGCTAGTGATATGGTTGACACTAAAGTAACCGTAATTGATTCCAAATCTATTTCATTCGGACTCGGCTACCAAATCCAACGACTTGTTGAATTAATTAATACGAATCTTTCGTCTAATCAAATCGTAAACAAACTTAAAGAATTACAAAAGAACATTAAACTCTTTGTTGTAATTGGACAATTAAATCAATTAATTAAAGGTGGACGCATAAGTAAGACTAAAGGTTTTATTGGTAATATAATGAAAATTAAACCCGTCGGCACTTTAGAAGATGGATATTTAGAAATCGTACATAATGCACGTACACAAAATTCTAGTATTCAATATCTAAAAAAAGAAATTTCAGAATTTATCGATAAACATAAAATTAAATCGATTGGTGTTGCTCACGCAAACGTTCTTGACTTTGTTGACAAGCTTAAGTTGCAATTTGATGAGGCATTCGGCCAACAGAAATATGATGTTAATGTAACGACACCAGTTATTTCAACCCATACCGGTCAAGGAGCAATCGGCTTGGTTGTCGTTCGTGAATCAAATTAATCTTATTGCTTACTTCCTAATGTTCTTTTAATAAAATTCATCATTGTGAGTAGATTACTTTAAATAAAAGTATTTATATCGTAAATTTAAATAATGACAGAGGAGGTAATAATATGGCATATGCAACTTTAGCTGGAGGATGTTTCTGGTGTATGGTTAAGCCTTTTACATCATATCCCGGTATTGAAGAGGTAGTATCTGGATATAGTGGAGGTCATGTTGAAAATCCAACCTATGAACAAGTTTGTACTAATCAAACTGGACATAGGGAAGCTGTTCAAATTCAGTTCAACTCAGACATTACGTCCTTTGAAAATATCTTAGATGTATATTTTAAAACTTTTGACCCTACAGACGGCGGTGGTCAATTCTTCGATAGAGGAGAAAGCTATGAACCGGCTATCTTTTATCATGATGAAGAGCAAAAGAAAGCAGCTGAACTTAAAATACAACAATTAAATGAAGAAGGTATTTTTAAAAAACCTGTTATAACGCCGATTCTTCCATACAAAAACTTTTATCCTGCGGAAGACTATCATCAAGATTATTACAAGAAAAACCCTGCTCATTATGAGCAATATCAACGTGGATCAGGAAGAAAATCATTTATCGAAACACATTGGGGGTCTCAAAATGATTAAAAAAGATAAAAATGAATTAAATGAAATGGAATATTTAGTTACTCAAGAAAATGGTACTGAACCTCCATTTCAAAATGAATATTGGAATCATTTTGATAAGGGTATTTATGTAGATAAAATTTCAGGCAAACCATTGTTTACTTCAGAAGAAAAGTTTGAATCTAACTGTGGATGGCCTAGTTTTTCTAAATCAATTGATGATGATGAAATCATTGAACTCGTAGATAAAACATTTGGTATGATTAGAACAGAAGTCAGATCAGAAGATGCTAACAGTCATTTAGGTCATGTATTCAACGATGGTCCGAAAGAAAGTGGTGGACTACGTTATTGTATTAATTCTGCAGCGATTCAATTTATCCCTTATGATAAGTTAGAAGAACTTGGATATGGAGATTTAATTCCGCATTTTGAAAAATAGGAGTGACTAATTATGTTTAAAAAATTATTTGGTAAAGGTAAAGAAGTTAATAAAGAAATTGAAATTTATGCACCATTAACTGGCGAATATATTAATATTGAGAATATTCCAGATCCAGTATTTGCACAAAAAATGATGGGCGAAGGCTTTGGTATTAACCCAACTGAAGGAGAAGTTGTTTCTCCAATTGAAGGTAAAGTTGACAATGTATTTCCAACTAAACACGCAATAGGACTTAAAGCAGATAATGGTTTAGAAATATTAGTTCATATTGGTTTAGACACTGTTCAATTAGATGGTCAAGGTTTCGAAATCTTAGTAAGTAGTGGCGACACTGTTCAAGTTGGTGATCCATTACTTAAATTTGATCTAGAATATATTAGAAATAATGCGAAAGATGTTATTTCACCAATTATTATTACAAATTCAGATCAAACTGAATCAATTCACGTCAATGATGTTAAAGCAGTCATTAAAGGTGAAACTAAAGTTGTTGATGTGACTATGAGCTAATGAAAGAACATTCATTCTATCAATTTGCTCTAACGGTTAGAGGCCGTAAAGATAGCAAGGGAGACTTAGCTGAAGAAATATTTAATGATTTGTCTTTTCCAAAACATGAAAAAGATTTCAATCAATTGTCTGACTATATTGAAATGCAAAGCGACATATCAGTACCCATGTCAGAGTTTGATGATTTATATGAAGAGTATATAGAATGGTTAAAATTCTGACTTACTCAGTAATGTGATTAGCACATGTATCATATTAAAATTGCATTAAAAATTTCATAACAGCTGGCTAAATGAGTAGTATATCAAATTTTCTCAATTCTAGTCATCTTAGCGGGGGTGGAACGAATTCTTTACGAATTCTGTCCCACTCCTTTTGTGCTTTTTTATTCAACTTATTTCTTAAAAGTTGCGTTTGTATTTAAATAACGACATACTTATATTATCTTTTTAGATAAAATTATAAATACATAAGATGTTATATGAGGAAGTGTTTTTTTATGAGTCATAATCCTGAGGAAAAACAAAGTAATTTAGACTCCAATCATAAAAACGAATCATCTTCTAATAAAAGAATTAAATTTAAAACTTGGCAGTTCATATTACTTTTATTAGGAGTTGTGATTATTACAGCTGGGATTACAGTTGCAGCAACAATTGGCATTAGTCACAAAATAAGCGGATTAACTAAAGATGAGCGTCAAGAAATTAAAAAAATTGAATATGCTTATAAGACACTGAATAATGATTACTATAAAAAACAAAATGCTGGTAAATTATCTGAGGCTGCTATAGATGGCATGGTTAAAGAACTTAAAGATCCGTATTCTGAATACATGACTAAAGACGAAACGAAAAGCTTTAATGAAGATGTTTCAGGCGACTTTGTAGGCATTGGTGCAGAAATGCAAAAAAAAGATAAACAAATAATGATTACTAGTCCTATGAAAGATTCTCCTGCTGAAAAAGCCGGTATCCAACCAAAAGATGTTGTTACTAAAGTGGATGGAAAATCCGTAGTAGGTAAACCTTTAGATCAAGTAGTAAAATTAGTACGTGGTAAAGAGGGAACAACTGTCAAACTAACAATAAAACGTGGTTCTCAAGAAAAAGAAATTAAAATAAAACGTGGTAAAATCCATGTAAAAAGCGTGGAATATAAGAAGAAAGACAACATTGGAGTATTTACTATAAACAAATTCCAAGATAATACTGCAGGCGAACTTAAATCTGCTATTATTAAAGCTCATAAAGACGGTGTTCGTAGTATAGTATTAGATTTAAGAAATAATCCTGGTGGTCTACTTGATGAAGCAGTAAAAATGGCTAATATCTTTATAGATAAAGATCAGACAGTTGTAAAACTTGAAAAAGGCGATGACACAGAATCAATCAAAACGTCAAATAACGCTTCTAACGAAGCTAAAGACATGAAAGTTAGTATACTAGTAAATGAAGGTTCTGCCAGTGCATCAGAAGTATTTACTGGTGCAATGAGAGACCACAAAAAAGCTAAAGTTTACGGTTCAAAAACTTTTGGTAAGGGAATAGTACAGACAACTCGTGAATTTAAAGATGGCTCATTATTGAAATATACACAAATGAAATGGTTAACACCTGATGGTCATAATATTCATGGGAAAGGTATACAACCTGATACAAAAATAGCTTCACCTCAATATCAATCTATCAGTGTCATTCCAACTGATAAATCTTATTCTGTTGGTGATAATACAAAATACGTGAAATCTATCAAAATCGGTTTAGATGCATTAGGCTACAACGTTAACAATGATTCTAAACAATTTGATACACAGTTGGAATCAGCTATTAAAAAATTCCAATCAGAACATGAATTATCAGTAAATGGTAAATTTGATAAAAAAACTAATGAGAAATTTACACAGTTATTAGTTGAAAAAGCTAATAAAGAAGATAAAGTTTTAGATGAATTAATTAATAAACTAAAATAAAGAGGTGTGTCACAAACAATGATAAGACTAGGTAATATGCAAGATATTTCACAAATAGAAACTTTAGTTGAAGAAGCCAAAAAATTAATGAAAGAATTTAATAATAATCAATGGGATGATAAATATCCCGTTACAGAACACTTTGAAGAAGACATCAATACCGAAACACTATATGTGTTGGAAGAAAATGACACAATTTATGGCTTTATCGTGGTCGACCAACAACAATCAGAATGGTATGATGAGTTAGAATGGCCAATCGATCGTGAAGGCGCCTATGTCATTCATAGACTTGCTGGATCACAACAGTATAAAGGAGCAGCTACAGAGTTATTTGATTTCGCAGTTAAGTTAGCTGAAGAACATAATATCCATGTTCTTTTAACTGATACTTTTGCTCTAAATAAGCCAGCACAAGGATTATTTGAAAAATTTGGTTTCATAAAAGTCGGTGAAGCAGAAATTGACTATCATCCATTTGATAGAGGCGCACCATTCTACGCATATTATAAAAACATTTAAGAATAGAGGTTAATTACTATGTCTAAAATAGCATTTACCGGTGGCGGTACTGTTGGACATGTATCGGTCAATTTAAGTTTAATTCCAACAGCTACTGATAAAGGGCACGACGCATTTTATATTGGTTCTAAAACAGGTATAGAACGTGAAATGATTGAATCACAATTACCTAACATTGAATATTATCCAATATCTAGTGGTAAATTACGTCGATATCTATCAGTTGATAATGCGAAAGACGTATTTAAAGTTTTAAAAGGTGTTATTGATGCACGCAAAGTATTAAAAAGAGAAAAACCAGACCTATTATTTTCTAAGGGAGGATTTGTTTCAGTACCCGTAGTAATAGCTGCACGCTCACTAAACATTCCAACAATTATACATGAATCGGATTTAACACCAGGCTTAGCTAATAAAATTTCACTGAAATTTGCTAAAAAAATCTATACAACATTTGAAGATACATTAAAATATTTACCTAAAGATAAAGCAGACTTCGTTGGCGCTACCATTCGACAAGACTTAAAAGAAGGTAATCAATCACGTGGATACCAGTTAACAGGTTTCGACGCCTCAAAAAAAGTATTACTCGTCATGGGTGGTAGCTTAGGTAGTAAAAAGCTTAATCAAGCTATACGTGAAAATTTAGAAGCATTACTTCAAGACTATCAAATTATTCATTTAACAGGTCATGGACTAGTTGATTCTAGTATTGATGCTAAAGGCTATGTTCAGTATGAATTTGTTAAAGAAGAGTTAACAGATTTATTAGCTATTACAGATACTGTAGTTAGCCGTGCAGGATCTAATGCTATTTATGAATTTTTAACATTGCGTATTCCTATGTTATTAATACCTTTAGGACTTGATCAATCACGTGGTGATCAAATTGATAATGCTGAGAATTTTGAATCCAAAGGGTATGGTAGAACCATCCCTGAAGATCAACTTACACAGGTTAAATTATTAGAACAACTTAAAGAAATTGAAAATGATCGAGAGTCAATCATTAAACAAATGGAGACTTACAGAGAAAGTTATACGAAAGAAGATCTATTTAATAAAATTTTAAAGGACGCTCTATAAACTCAGGAGGTGCAGATAATGAATCGTACAAAACGTATTACTTTGCTAATCGTTTTCACCTTAATATTTGGTATCATTGCATCCTTCCATGAGTCTAGACTGGGTAAATGGATTGATACTGAAGTATATGAATTTATTTATTCATCTGAAAGTTTCATCACTACTTCTATCCTTTTGGGTGCCACTAAGTTAGGAGAAGTATGGGCAATGGTCTGTCTATCTCTAATGTTAGTCGCATATTTAATGTTAAAACGCTTTAAAATCGAAGCGCTATTCTTTGTGATTGTTATGTCTCTTTCAAGTATATTAAATCCATTACTGAAGAATATTTTTGACCGAGAGCGCCCAACATTATTACGATTAATTGATATATCTGGATTTAGCTTTCCTAGTGGCCATGCTATGGGGTCAACATCATTCTTTGGTAGTGCGATGTTCATAGCCAATAGAAAAGCATCAGGTCATAATAAAGGAATTATTATAGGATTATGCGCATTATTTATTCTTCTGATTTCTATTTCAAGAGTATATTTAGGTGTGCATTATCCTACAGATGTCATTGCTGGTATAATTGGCGGTGCTTTCTGTATTGTTCTTTCAACTTTAATACTTAAAAATCATTTATATCCAACAGCTACGTAAAATATATCGAGATACATTCTTAAAATGCGAGATTGTATCTCGATTTTTTTAAAGGATTAAAAATAAGCTATTTGATTTGGTAGATATTCAAAAGATTTAATCAAATCAGTAAAACTAAATAAAAAAGCAGTGAACCTCGGCATTAGATTCACTGCTTTTTATTAAAACGTTTAAAGTAAGTTTGAAACTTTAACGTTAGTCTTTTACGGGCATATAAAAGGGGAATAACTTGAAAATGACCAATCCTTTAAGAACGAAATATATGTGGGGGGAATTGTCTTATTCGGTATTGATAATCATTTTCAAATACTATTATACATCATTGATAATCATTGTCAATTATAATTGCGAAAAATTCTCATTTAAATTTGATTATATCATTACAATTTTAATCCATTCTCTATTTTCAGTCTTTACTGTGATAAAATATAGCTTATATTATAAGAATATGTATTCAAAAACGGATCATTGATTTAACTCATTCTAGCTATTTAAAATATGATTAATGCATAATAAAAGAGGTGAAAATAATAATGACTAATATACTTATTGTGGAAGATGAACAAAATTTAGCCCGCTTCTTAGAACTAGAACTAACTCATGATAATTATAGTGTAGATATAGAATATGAAGGACAGGCAGGGCTCGATAAAGCACTAAGTAATAATTACGATTTAATTATATTAGATTTAATGTTACCAAACATAAATGGCTTAGAAATATGTCGCCGTGTCAGACAGGAACAATCAACGCCTATCATTATTATTACGGCTAAAAGCGATACATATGACAAAGTGACCGGTTTAGATTATGGTGCTGATGATTATATAGTAAAACCCTTTGAAATTGAAGAACTATTTGCACGCATTCGTGCAGTACTCCGTCGTCAACCTCAAAAGGATATCATTGATATCAATGGCATTAAAATAGACGTCGATGCTTTTAATGTCACAATTAATGGAGAACAGTTAGATTTCACTAAAACTGAATATGACTTACTTTATTTATTAGCAACTAACAGAAACCGTGTGCTACAAAGAGAACAGATCTTAGATCATGTTTGGGGCTATGACAGTGAAGTTGAGACGAATGTCGTAGATGTTTATATTCGATATTTACGCAACAAACTTAAACCTTATGGTAAAGATAAAACGATTGAAACCGTTCGTGGTGTTGGGTACGTGATCAGATGATTAAAAAGGGTACTTTAAAATATAAGTGGATGATGATTACAACGTTAATCATGTTTAGCACAATTATTCTTTTCTGTCTTGTTATAATCTTCTTTTTAAAAGATACCTTAAGAGACGGTGAGATTGATGAGGCTGAACACAGTTCAAGTGAGATCGTTAATTTAGTAGAATCACGATCTATGAATAATATTACTACATTAGATTTGACTGCTATGTTGGAGAATTTTGAAAAAGCCATCATTTACGATCGAAATGGTAAACAATTAATGCAATCCTCAAATGAAAATATGATTAATTTTAAACCTGATATTGATTTTGTTGATCCTGAAACGATTCAAATTTCAAAACATAACGGAATCCCTTACTTAATTATTACAGAACCAATACATAGTGAACGTTTTGAAGGCTATAGTGTTTTAATTCACTCCCTTGAAGGATATAACAATGTCGTTCGTTCTTTATATTTTGTAGCCATTGCATTTGGTTTGTTAGCAACTTTCATTATGGCGGGTATAAGTTATATTTTTTCAACGCAATTAACTAAGCCACTTGTAACCATGTCGAACAAGATGATTCAAATACGACGAGATGGATTTCAAAATAAACTTGAACTCAAGACGAACTATGAAGAAACAGATAATTTAATCGATACCTTTAATGATATGATGTACCAAATTGAGGAATCATTTAACCAACAACGCCAATTTGTTGAAGATGCTTCTCACGAGTTACGCACGCCGCTACAAATCATTCAAGGTCATTTAAATTTAATTCAACGTTGGGGTAAAAAGGACCCAGCTGTACTTGAAGAGTCTCTTAATATTTCATTAGAGGAAATGAATCGAATAACGAAGTTGGTTGAAGAATTATTATTATTGACTAAAGACAAAGTTAATATTCAGGCATTAGAATTTGAAGAAGTAAATATTAACGAAGAAATTCGTTCACGTATTAAATCTTTAAAACAATTACATCCTGATTATCAATTTAAAACGCATCTATCAAAGAAACCATTAACATTACAGATTAATCGTCATCAGTTTGAACAGTTATTACTTATTTTTATTGATAATGCAATGAAGTATGACAAAGATAATAAGCAAATCGAGATAGCTACTCAATTAAGAAACAAACAAATTAGTATTGAAATTACAGACCATGGTCTTGGTATTCCTAAAGAAGATCAGGAGTTCATTTTTGACCGTTTTTATAGAGTTGATAAATCCCGCGCAAGAAGTCAGGGTGGTAATGGCTTAGGTCTTTCTATTGCTGAGAAGATAGTACAACAATATGGTGGTTATATAACTGTTGACAGCGAAGTAAATCAATATACAACGTTTAAAATTATATTTAAATAAATATTTAAATCGAAACTGGGACAATTAAGTTGTTCCGGTTTTTTAATGCATAACTTTCTTTCAAATAATCATCTACAATTAAAACACTCATTCAAACTATTTCTATTTCACATTTTCAGTAAAATTTTCCATCAATTTTCACACAAAATCATATAAATTCAAATTACTAGATTTGGTATTTTTGTTTTTTCCATAATATTCAGTCAATGGACTTTATCAAAGCCACAAATAGTGCTATTATTGACCTGTAAGCGGTTTAACTATTTTGTGGAGGGTAATACTATGGCAAAGGATAACAAGGATGTTACAGAAGCTCCTGTAAACTTCGGTGCTAACCTAGGTTTAATGTTAGATTTATACGATGACTATCTACAAGACCCTAGTTCAGTGCCTGATGATTTACAAGTTCTTTTCAGCACTATTAAAAATGGCGAAGCTCATGTCGCAGCTAAGTCAACCACTGAAGGGAGTGGTTCATCAGCAGGCGATGGTACAATTAAGCGTATTATGCGCTTAATCGACAATATAAGACAATACGGTCACCTTAAAGCTGATATTTACCCTGTTAATGCTCCTAAAAGAACTAATCTTCCTAAGTTAGAAATTGAAGAGTTTAACTTAGATAAAGAAACATTAGAAAATGTCTCAGCTGAAATTGTATCTGATCATTTCAAAGATATATATGATAATGCTTACGAGGCAATTGAAAGAATGGAGAAGCGTTATAAAGGGCCGATAGCCTTTGAATATAATCATATTAATAATAATAAAGAACGTACGTGGTTAAAACGACGTATTGAAACACCATATAGAGCTAATATCAATAATGATGAAAGAAAAAAATTATTTGATACTTTAGCGCATGTAGAAGGCTTTGAAAAGTATTTACACAAAAACTTTGTTGGTGCTAAACGATTCTCTATTGAGGGTGTTGATACATTAGTTCCAATGTTACAACATACCTTAAAACGTGCTGCTGAAATTGAAATTAACAATATTCAAATTGGTATGGCACACAGAGGTCGTTTAAATGTTTTAACTCACGTGCTAGAAAAACCATATGAAATGATGATTTCTGAGTTTATGCACACAGATCCTATGAAATTCTTACCAGAAGATGGCAGTCTTGAACTAACTGCTGGATGGACAGGAGATGTGAAGTATCACTTAGGTGGTGTGAAGACAACTTCTTCATATGGTATTGAACAACGAATTTCATTAGCTAATAACCCAAGTCACTTGGAAATTGTTGCGCCAGTGGTAATTGGTAAGACACGTGCATCACAAGATGACACAAAACACGCTGGTAAACCAACTACAGATTTCCATAAAGGTATGCCAATTATAATTCATGGGGATGCTGCATACCCAGGACAAGGTATTAATTTTGAAACAATGAATTTAAGTAACCTAGATGGTTATTCAACTGGTGGTGCCTTACACATCATCACAAATAATAGAATTGGATTCACTACGGAACCAGTTGATGGACGTTCAACAACATATTCAACTGATATTGCGAAAGGTTATGACGTACCAATTTTACATGTAAACGCAGATGATGTTGAAGCAACAATTGAAGCTATTGATATTGCAATGGAATTCCGAAAAGAATTTCATAAAGATTTTGTAATTGATTTAGTTGGCTATCGTCGTTACGGGCATAATGAAATGGACGAACCTTCGATTACAAATCCACTTCCATATCATAATATTCGCAAACATGATTCAGTTGAAATTATTTATGGTAATAAGTTAGTTGAAGACGGCGTTATTTCTAAGGAACAAATGGAAGACGTAATGGATAAAGTTCAAAAAGAAATGCGTGCTGCTCAAGACAAAATTGATAAATCAGATAAAATGGATAATCCAGATATGGAAAGACCTGAGTCATTGCAAGAACCTTTACAAAGTGATGATAAGGATTTCTCAGTAGATCATCTTAAAGAAATTAATGATGCTATGCTTACATATCCTGAAGATTTCCATGTACTTAAAAAGCTAAATAAAGTTTTAGAAAAACGTAGAGAGCCTTTCGAAAGTGAAAATGGTTTAGTAGACTGGGCTCAAGCTGAGCAACTTGCATTTGCAACGATTGTTCAAGATGGTATATCTGTTCGATTAACTGGACAAGATAGTGAGCGTGGTACATTCAGTCATAGACATGCTGTATTACACGATGAAGAAAATGGTGATACATTCACACCATTACATCACGTGCCTAATCAAAAAGCCACATTTGAAGTTCACAATAGTCCATTATCTGAAGCAGCTGTCGTTGGCTTTGAATATGGCTATAATGTTGAAAATAAAAATAGCATGAATATTTGGGAAGCTCAATACGGAGACTTTTCTAATATGGCTCAAATGATGTTCGATAATTTCATGTCATCAGCACGTGCTAAGTGGGGAGAAAGAAGTGGTTTAACGCTATTCTTACCTCACGCATTTGAGGGTCAAGGACCTGAACACTCTTCAGCACGTTTAGAAAGATTCTTACAACTAGCAGCTGAAAATAATAGTACAGTTGTTAACTTATCTAGTTCAAGTAACTATTTCCATTTATTAAGAGCACAAGCTAAAAGTTTAGGTACTGAAGCTATGAGACCATTAATTGTAATGTCTCCAAAAAGCTTATTAAGAAATAAAACAGTTGCTAAACCAATAGATCAGTTCACTTCAGGTGGTTTCAAACCTATTATTGTCGAGGATGGAAATAAAGAGAAAGTGACTAAACTTGTATTAGCATCAGGTAAAATGTTCATAGATTTAAAAGAACATTTAGCTAAAAATCCTGACGATTCAATTTTATTAGTTGCAGTTGACCGTTTATATCCATTCCCTGAAGGGGAAATTAAAGAAGTATTAAATGAATTACCTAATCTTGAAACAGTATCTTGGGTTCAAGAAGAACCTAAAAATCAAGGCGCTTGGTTATTCGTTTATCCTTATTTAAAATCACTTGTAGGTAACCAATTTAATTTAAGTTATCACGGCAGAATTCAACGTGCAGCGCCAGCTGAAGGTGATGGAGAAATTCATAAACTTGTTCAAAATCAAATTATTGAAAGTAGCATTGAAAAATAACTAGGGGGAAATATTATGCCAGAGGTAAAAGTTCCAGAATTAGCAGAATCTATAACAGAGGGTACCATTGCAGAATGGTTAAAAAATGTGGGAGATAGCGTTGAAAAAGGCGAAGCTATCCTAGAATTAGAGACAGATAAAGTAAACGTTGAAGTTGTTTCTGAAGAAGAAGGTGTACTTCAAGAACAATTGGCTTCTGAAGGCGACACTGTGGAAGTTGGCCAAGTTATCGCAACTGTTGGCGAAGGTAGTGGTAATGCTTCTTCAAGCAAAGAAGAATCTTCAGACCAATCTCAATCTGCGAACAATGACGAAGCGACTAAAGAATTAGCTCAACCAACAGAATCTCAATCAAATAATGAAGAAACGCAATCTAATCCTAACAATCAACGTGTTAATGCAACCCCATCAGCTCGTCGCCATGCACGTGAAAACGGTGTAGATTTAAGCACTGTTTCTGGAAAAGGAAACGATGTTGTACGTAAAGATGATGTTGAAAATAGTCAAAAAGCAGCTCAATCTCAATCTTCTCAAGAAACAAGCAAAAAAGAAGAACCTAAAAAATCTTCAGGTGCACCTAATAAACCTGTAATTAGAGAAAAAATGTCTCGTAGAAAGAAAACAGCTGCTAAAAAATTATTAGAAGTTTCTAATAATACAGCAATGTTAACTACATTCAATGAAGTAGATATGACAAACGTAATGGAATTACGTAAACGTAAGAAAGAACAATTTATTAAAGATCATGATGGAACTAAATTAGGTTTCATGTCATTCTTTACTAAAGCTGCTGTAGCTGCATTGAAAAAATATCCGGAAGTAAACGCTGAAATTGACGGCGATGACATGATTACTAAACAATATTATGACATCGGTGTTGCGGTTTCTACTGATGATGGATTATTAGTTCCTTTCGTAAGAGATTGTGACAAGAAAAACTTTGCAGAACTTGAAAGAGCTATTGCTGACTTAGCAGTTAAAGCAAGAGATAAAAAACTTGGTTTAGATGATATGGTTAATGGATCATTTACAATTACTAATGGTGGTGTATTTGGTTCAATGATGAGTACTCCAATTATTAATGGTAACCAAGCAGCTATTCTTGGTATGCACTCAATCATTACCCGTCCAATTGCAATTGATAAAGATACAATTGAGAATAGACCAATGATGTATATTGCTTTAAGTTATGACCATAGAATTATTGATGGTAAAGAAGCAGTAGGATTCTTAAAAACGATTAAAGAATTAATCGAAAGCCCTGAAGATTTACTTTTAGAAAGCTAATCTTAAAGGAATATAACCTCAAACTAATATTGATACAACGGCGTCACATCGTCGTTGTATTTTTTATCTTAAATTTTCAAAAATTAAAAATCATAAATAGAAGTTCAATCAATAAAATAGGCTAATCTTTGTAAGTAGTTGAATTTAAGATGACAAAAAAAGGGAAATCAATGCTAGATCGTTGGGAAGATGACAAGAAAATGTTTGAAGAACAAGCACCTAAAGAGAGTAAAGAAATAATTAAGAAACGTGAAGATGACTTTATTAAAAGGCTTAGAGAAATGCAAAAGAAAAGCTAAAGAAATAAGTGTTACACATAAAAAAATTAAAGATGTTATTCAATTAATATTATACAAGTAATGTACAATGCCCTTAAAATAAATCGAGGTGTTATAAATGGATTTAACTTTTGAAGAACAAATAAAATTAAGAGATATAGCTCGCAAAATGACAAGAGCACGAACAATTGAGGAAAAATGGAAAAGAGAACAAGAAATGGATAAGTTGCTCGGTATATATAAATCAAACACAAAAAATGCTGATTTACCTAAATTTGTACCAGAAGTATCAGATGAAGAGTTAGAAGATATATTACTTGGCCGAAAATAAATAACACTTATTTATAAAAAGTTCTTAGGACAATTGTATAGAGAATTCAGATTGTAATTTTTTAGAGAATAGCAAATAAAGTATTAAAGTAATTAGCGGTTATATTATAGACTAATAATGGAATAGATAAATCTCACAATTATTATTACATCTCATCATTAATACAACTATTAAAATTAAAGTATAAGCATTGTCAATTGACTAAAAACGAACTATTTTCAATTATATAAAATTAAATCATCAATTAAATGGCACAATTCAAATCATCCCCCTATCTTATAAAATAAGGGTAGGGGAGGGCTTGTTGATATTTATTATAAAATTTTATTTAAATTCATTATACGTATTTTTTGAATTACAATGTCTCTTCATATGTATTTTTGAACTCATTAAATTAAGGGTCCATTATGTAGTTCATGATATAAATCATATTTAAAATGCGTTATAATAATTAGGAAAAGACAAATATTAGGGGTGTCATGCATGAGTGGACTTAGAAGTGTCACATTAGGGACAAGTGATCTTTCTAAAACAAATAAACTATTTAAAGATATTTTAGGACTAAACGTAGCATCTAAAAATCAAGCTTTACGTTTTGGTGATGCAGATTTGAGTCCAGGTACACGAATACATTTTGTTGAAGTGCCAAATCCTGAATATGAAAATCAACATATCGCTAGTGTTGGTTTGAGAACGCCGACAGATTCAGGATTGGATGAGTATCAAACGATATTAAAAGAAAATCAAATTCAAGCGAGTGATGTTACTGAGTTAAACGGTAATAAGCATTTTAACTTCGAGGATAGCAACCATCAAATTTTTGATATTTATTCGAATGAACATAATACGGGCGTAGGTCTAGGCACACCTACTTTTGATAGTACAGTAAATCCGCTACATCAAATTCAGGGACTTGGTCCTATTATTATTAAAGTTAATGAACTGCCAGTTACTGCATCTATCCTAAAGAATGTATTTAACTTAACGCATTATGCTGAATATGAATCAACAGAGTTTCCCGAACAAGTGATACAAGTATTTCAAATCGGCGAAGGTGGTTTAGGTGGTGAACTTCATTTATATCAGCCTAATGAACCTATTGAATTAAAAGAAGAAGGTATCGTTGAACAAATTGAATTTAATGCAAATTCAGTTGAAGCATTCAACAATGCACAAAAGGAATTAGATGACATTGGTATTCCTTATCAGACGTTAAATCAAGGCGATGCTCAATCACTACGTATTACAGAGAATAGTGGCATCTCATTTATTTATACATTAGAAAAGTAAAGACAATAATTATATGGAGGCATGAAATTTATGGCAATGTTACATGAAACATGGAAAACACGTACACCTATTAAAAAAGTTGAAGTGATTAATACAGATGCTAAGAAATTCACAGTTTCTGATATGTTAACTGTTGGAAAGCAATATGATGTTATTAATGAAACTGAGGAATACTATCAAATTATTGATAATTCTGGTTTAGTCGGTGGTTATTATAAAACGTACTTTAAAGAAGTTTAGTATCAATAATTAAGTATGTTCATGATTTAATCAAGACTTGGGGGTTATTTTGAAAAAGTAATCGTTGAAATATACTCAACATTACTTTTTTAATGCAACTTCTTAGTCTATTTTTCATTTTAAAGAAGGAGAGTAAATTACAAAAATGATTAAGAATCAATATATTAATTCAGATGAGTCCGTATTTAATGATGCTAAAGCATTATTTAATTTAAATAAAAATATATTACTTAAAGGGCCAACAGGTTCTGGTAAAACCAAATTAGCGGAAACACTTAGTGCAGCTGTTAATACACCAATGCATCAAGTTAACTGTTCAGTAGATTTAGACGCTGAAAGTCTACTTGGTTTTAAGACAATTAAAACAAACGAACAAGGTCAACAAGAAATTGTTTTTATAGATGGTCCTGTAATTAAAGCAATGCGTGAAGGACATATCCTTTATATTGATGAAATAAATATGGCCAAACCTGAAACATTACCAATACTAAATGGTGTTCTAGATTATCGTCGCCAACTTACAAACCCATTTACTGGAGAAGTGATAAAAGCGGCGCCAGGATTCAACGTTATTGCGGCAATTAATGAAGGCTATGTAGGTACACTTCCTATGAATGAAGCTTTGAAAAACCGTTTTGTTGTTATTCAAGTAGATTATATAGACGGTGATATATTAAAAGACGTTATTAAGCAACAAAGTCAACTTCAAGATGATGCTATTATTGAACAAATCATCAAATTCAATGAGGATTTACGTACAATGTCTAAACAAGGACAAATTTCTGAAGAAGCAGCTAGTATCAGAGCATTAATAGATTTAAGTGACTTAATTACTGTAATGCCAATAGAGCGTGCTATTAAACGTACAATTATCGATAAATTAGAAGATGAGCGTGAACAACAAGCAATCAAAAATGCGATTGAATTAAACTTTTAGAGAGGGATTATTATGAGCGATCGTTTTATCAAATTTAATGATGAGCAATTAGATGCTAAGCAAGTTATGATGCTACAAGACTTAGCGCGCTTACTTCTTAAAAATGAGCAAACACAAGTTAAAATTCAAAAATTCCCTTACTACGATCCAATTAATAACACATTGATCACAAGTTGGTTCTGGTCGCACCGTCCCGAGCATATAGAGAAAGCCGGTCTTAAAACTGACGTGATGCTCGCAGCCTATGGGTATCAAATGATGGATGAATCTATTGTGAATGAAGTATTACATGATGATGAGTTTGAACACCCTAAGTTTTATCAGCAAATCTTTAGATTACTAGAAGATATGCGCGTGTTTAATCATATTCGTAATGAACGCCCAAGTACGTCTAAATTAATAGATTTACGTTTACAAACGAGATTGTCTTATACTGAATCTCAAATTAAATTCTATAAAACTAAAACTGTTTATACTGATTTACTATTTTTATATTTAGAAAAAGCATTTCTCAGTCAGAATTTCTTTGATATTCCAATGATGCATTCACAATTAGACGATATTTTGAATTCTATGTTTCAATATCTGCCTAACTTTTTCCAAAATGAAACATCAGAAGATAATATGTACTTAGCTCAACGTATTATGTTTCAAATTGATGATATGCTAACCAAAGATATGTTAAATGAATATTATCATCTCCCTCGTCGTGTATATGAGGCAATCCATGAAATGACGTTTGATGAGTTAAAACGTACAGATGCGAGTAATGTAGATGGAAAAGACAATACCTCTGAGGATACGGACTCTGAGACTGCTGAAGCTGAAACGAATGCCCAAGATAGTAAATCAGAAGGCGGTGCTTACCTTGAAATGGAACTTCACGAGGGCGAGAATAGTGAGGTAATAAGTGATAATGATACTGCTCGTGAAGGTGATTCTACAGACGATATGACAGACATGATGACTAAAAAGGGTCGTGGTTCTGATAATACATTAAATAATGATGAAGGTGGCTCTATAGGAGAGAATACGTCATTCGCACTTAAAGGGATTAATGAAAATGTAGAAATTAAATGGAATGTTCCCGATATCGAACCGGATTACTTATTAGAGTATCAAAATGTTAAAAACGATGTTCAATTTGAAACTAAGGATTTAATTCAAATTATCAAGAGAACCATTGATCGCGAGCACGTTGATGAGCGACATAACCTTACTAAAGGTCGTTTGCAAAGAGATTTAACAAATTGGTTTATCGATGATCAATATAAATTATTTTATAAAAAACAAGATTTAAGTAAAACGTTTGATGCCACTTTTACTTTATTAATTGATGCATCTGCAAGTATGTTCGATAAGATGGAAGAGACAATCAAAGGTGTTGTTCTTTTCCATGAAACATTGAAAGCATTAAATGTCAAACATGAAATACTTGCGTTCAATGAAGATGCATTTGATTCTGATGATCGTAAACAGCCTAACATCATTGATGAAATTGTTCATTATGATTATTCAACCATGGAAAAAAGTGGCCCACGAATCATGTCTTTACACCCACAAGATGATAATCGTGATGGCGTAGCTATACGTATTGCTAGCGAACGTTTGCTAAGAAGAAGTCATAATCAACGTTTCTTGATAGTATTTTCCGATGGTGAACCTTCAGCATACAATTATGCGCAAGATGGTATTTTAGACACTTATGAAGGTGTAGAAATGGCCCGCAAATACGGTATTGAAGTATTTAATGTGTTTTTAAGTCAAGATGTTATAACAGAGGATATCGAACAAACCATTCATAACATTTATGGTCAGTACGCGTTATTTGTAGAAGGTGTAGAAAATTTGCCGAGTCATTTATCGCCATTACTAAAAAAATTACTTCTAAAATCATTTTAAAGAATATAAGATTTCTATTTTAAATATTTATCAACTTTTCAAATTTTCTGAAATCACATAGACTTGTAAATCCTTTTTATGCTAGAATGTTTAATATTGCAAACATACACATAAAAAGGAGCAATTCTATGAATAAGAATACTTGGATAGTAGGATTTACATTATTCGCTATGTTTTTTGGCGCAGGTAATCTTATTTTCCCACCAAATTTAGGCCAAGATAGTGGTCATTTCTTTTGGCCAGCAGTTATCGCATTTTGTTTAACAGGAATTGGCTTACCATTGTTAGGCGTTATCGTTGGCGCATTAGATAAACAAGGGTATGTAGGTTCATTAAATAAAATATCACCTAAATTTTCTGTAATATTTTTAATAATTATATATTTAACAATAGGACCTCTGTTTGCAATTCCGCGTACAGCTTCGACTTCATTTGAGATGACTGTGACACCAATTGCTCATACAAATAGTAATTTGGTGCTATTTATATTCACCCTTATCTATTTCCTAGTCGTTCTTTACCTATGTATAAATCCAGGTAAAATTGTAGATCGTATAGGATCTCTATTAACACCATTATTATTAATAACAATTTTAGCAATGATAATTAAAGGATTTGTTGATTATAGTGGTAATGCACCATCTCATGGAAACCAGGTTGATTACAATTCAGCTATTGGAAGTTTCTCAAAAGGCTTTACAGAAGGGTACTTAACTATGGATGCAATCGCAGCAATTGCTTTTTCAATGATTGTAGTTAACGCGATAAAAGCCACAGGGGTTAAACATGCAAATCAAATATTTAAACAAACTGTTATGTCAGGATTAATTGCAGCCATAGCGCTTGTATTTATATATGTTTCATTAGGTTTTATAGGCAATCATATGAACGTTGACAACGCGACACTCAAAAATCTGACAGCTAAAGATCAAAATGTTGGCGCTTATTTATTAACAACAATGGCGGCGAATAGTTTTGGTGTCTTCGGTAAATATTTATTGGGTATTATCGTTGCACTCGCTTGTTTAACAACTGCTTGTGGCTTAATTGTATCTGTAAGTCAATATTTTAATAGAATATTCCCTAAAGTTTCATACAAAGCTTATACAATATTTTTTACTTTGATTAGTTTCATACTGGCAAATTTAGGTTTAAATGCTGTAATTTCTATGTCAGTACCAGTATTGAGCGTCATCTACCCAATTGCAATAACTGTTGTGTTACTAATTTTACTTGCACGATTCATTCCAACTAAACCAATTGCACAGCAAATACCAATTGCAGTTATTAGTATTGTTTCAATATTAAGTGTTATAAGTACCAATGGTTGGGTGAAGATGTCATTTATTGAGGCTTTACCGTTAAAGCAATATTCTTTAGAATGGTTCCCAATAGCAGTAGTCGCAACTATTATTGGATATGTCGTTGCTAAATTCGTAAACCAAGACCATATTGTTTATCAAAAAGAATAGCTATCTAAACGAATTAATTATATTAAAAAAGCACATCAAACTCATTTTGAGTTGTGATGTGCTTTACTATTTTAGTTATTCCTTCTTCATCGAAAGTAAGTGTTGTTTTAATTCATCTTCTAAGCCAACAAGTTCTTTCTCAGCTTCTTTACGTTTTTGACGACCATTTTGTTGGATTTGAAGTGTTTGTTCAATTGTTTCAATAATATCACTTTGCGTTGTTTTAAGTGTTTCAATGTCTACAATGCCACGCTCATTTTCCGTAGCAGTTTCAATAGCATTTTGTTTTAACATAGCCGCATTCTGAGTAAGTAAATCATTGGTTGTATCTGTTACAGCACGTTGCGCAGACACTGCATTACGCTGTCTCATTAACGTAAGGGCAATTGCCATTTGATTTTTCCAAAGTGGAATACTTGTAAGTATAGAACTTTGAATTTTCTCAGCCAACGCTTGATTAACATTTTGGATCATTCGAATTTGTGGTGCAGTTTGTATAGCAATTTGACGAGACAATTGTAAATCATAGATACGTTTATCTAAACGATCAACAAATTGTTCCATATCCGCTACGGCTTGTATATCCATTTGATTACCAGTTTGATTGGCATGTTCTTGTAATTTTGGAATGTCGTTCGTTTGTATTTCGTGTTTTCTTCTTTTAGCGGCGGCGATATATAAATTAACATCATCAAAGTAATCTTTATTTTGTTGATATAATCCGTCTAATAATTTGATATCTTTTGATAGATTATTTTTATGTCTATCAAGCTGAATTGTAATTCTATCAATCTGGGAACTTACTGATTGCATCCTAGAAAATACTTCATTAATTGAAGCTTTTGTACGTTTAAAAAAGCGCTTAAGTTTTGATTGTTTCTCTGGATTTAACTCATCAGGATTTACAGCTTTTAACTTAGTCATTAATTGATTAAGTGAATCTCCAACAGGTCCAATATCTTTCGTCTGCACTTCATCCAACATTTTATGTGAGAATTTAGACATATTTTCTTGCAAATGTGAGCCATATGATAATAGACCATCATTGTCTAAAGGTTTAATTTGTTGACTAATACTTTCAATTTTTTGCATTTCTTTATCACTGAATTGTTGCTGAAAATCATCTAAAACTGTATTTTGATTCGCTAGACTGACATTACTATTATTATCTAGGTTATTTAGTTGCTGTTGTTCTATATAATCATCTAATGGATGTGAGTTGTTAAATTGATCATTTCGAGGCATTTAAAAAATCGCTCCATTTCTATATTCTAGTTATCTTTATGACGTTTTTGTTCTAATTTATTAAGTTCCATTTCAACATCTAGACGCTCATAATCATCTTCATTGATTCTCTTCAAATCAGCAATCAACGTACGTTTAACTTCATCTAAAGTTATACGAGTTTGTTCTAATTTTTGCTTTTCTTCAATCGTTTTTTTTGGCATTTTTGCTAATCGAGTATACGACTCTATTAAATTTAGCGCATTATCTATATGCGAATAAAAGAAACTCTCTACTTTAAAAAACATTGCTGGCCTTTGTTTAACAGCAAAATGAATTGATTTTGAAATTCTATATATATCATTGATTTGTCTAAAATCTTGAATAGATCTTACATTGACAAATGATTTTAATATTGTTCTAATCTTATCTTGCGCTTGCTTTAAATGGTTGCTTACGTAATGATAGTCTCTTCGTGAAAGACCAATTTCGGTTAAATACTTCCTAGACGTGAGTCGTTGAGTAGGAAAGTAGGACACAAAAAACATCCCAATACCAACCAAAGCATCAATAATAAATGAGAGATCAAAGCCAAATACGCTGACCATCCAAGATATCATAGCTACTGGAATCCCTACAATTACGCCTAAAAGTCGAGAAATATTATATCTCAAATTACATCTTCCTTTTTATATTTAAATCGATTTAAAATCAGAAAAATCTTCACTCACATTAGTATCTTCAAGCTCATAGTGTGTAACATGTGAAGCAGGTGATGCACCTTCAGTCACAGCATTAATAAACTGTTCGAGGTCATCGTCATTACCTATTGCATATATTTCAACATAATCATCTACATTCTGGACAGTGCCTAGAATATTATACTTATTCGCTAATCTTTGTGTATAATATCGAAAGCCTACACCTTGAACTGTCCCAAACACTTGTAAATGCTTTTGCTTCATAGTATCACTCCTTATATATATTATACGAAGTTTTATACTAAAAAACTAATATTTACTATGGAATAAACAGGCTATCGGACAAAAGTATGAGACATTATATTTTTAATTCAGATATAAAATAGTTAAAATGATTATTATAGGCTAATTGAGAGGGGAAATATACATGTGGACAGTTGCCAAAATTAGAGCTGACTATGAGGGATGGTGGTTATTTAGTGACTGGACAGATAAAATTATAGAGCAATATCAATTTACTTCATATGATGAAATGCTAAACTACTACAAAAATATAATTTCAAAAAGTAAAGATTATTACGATAATTATGTTGTTGGAAAATACAATATTCATGCGTTTTATAACAATTGCGATTTAAACTTTTGTGAAGATTGTGAAGAAGATTTACAAATATTTTATAGTTTTATTGTATTAAATAATAAAGAAGTATATTATAATCTACCAAAAATTAATTAAAAGACAATTTTCTATAATTGTATTGCAATTTGGTAAGAACTAACATATAATTATTATTAAGCAATGGTTTTATTCCATATTGCAAAGAATATCTGTAAGAGTTATTTATAGCGTTTTGTTATTAATACATAATTGTCACATGTATTTTTTGTAATATGCGAATAATGCATATTGAAAGAATTTAGTCTTGGAGGTTTCAGAATTATGAAACAAGGTACAGTTAAATGGTTTAACGCTGAAAAAGGTTTTGGTTTTATCGAAGTTGAAGGTGAAAACGACGTATTCGTACACTTTTCAGCAATTAACCAAGATGGTTACAAATCATTAGAAGAAGGTCAATCAGTTGAATTTGAAGTAGTTGAAGGCGACCGCGGTCCTCAAGCTGCAAACGTTGTAAAACTATAATAAATAGATTGTAAAATATTGACTTTAGTAACACCTTACCAAGATGTAAGGTGTTTTTTATTTTGGCTCTACGTCAAATCGGACTGATGAGTCCAAATATTGAGATTAAGCAACTTTAAGTTGTTTAATCTCTTTTTTTGTTGTTAAGACAAATAGTCGCGAAGTTATAATAATTCGATTACGTAAATTATCATAATTTCTATAACCAAAAGATACCCTTTTAATGAGTTTGATTTTATTATTAATTCCTTCTAACGGACCGTTGGTCAGGTTAGAATATGTCATAGTATTTTCAATGAAAGTAGCTAATCGTCTTAAAGTTCTAATGACTGGGCGTAATTTAGGACACACATCTGAAAGATGAATAGAAAAGAGTTTATGATTAAATTTCTCTATTTGATTTTCTTTTAATAATCTTCTTAGCTCATGAACGTAGTGATATGTATTAAATAGTTCTACATCTACACCTAATAAGTAATTTATAATGCCTTTTTCGGTTTTCCACTCTTTAAATAAATGGACTTTATGATAATTAAATGCTTCTAGCGTTTCAAAAGGTTTAAGAAATAGTTTCCAATAACTTTTATATTTATTATAAAGCGGTCTATTAGAGGTTCTATAACAATTCATTACATGAACTCTAGACATATTTAACGCTCGATTTAAAGATTGAACAATATGAAAACGATCAATAATAATCTTCGCGTTAGGAAATAATTGTTTGATTAGTGACATATATGGTTCATACATATCAATCGTTACTGTTTTGACTTTTTGTCTGAGTTTTAAAGAATAGCGATAAAAATGATCTTTTAGCGATTTTAACTTACGATCCGCTACCACATCTACGATGCGGTGCGATACAGCATCTGCATAAATAAAACTCATTTTTCCGATAACATTTTTAACACTTTTAAATTCGTCCATCATTAAGTGTTCAGGTAAAGCATCAAAAGAAGACTGACCTACGTCGCTTGCCGCTTGATTAATCACTCTAGACACAGTCATTGATGATACTAAGCATGACTTAGCGATAGATTTTTGAGAGCGGTATTCTTGTGCTTTATCTAAAACTGCAAGTTTTGTTTTATTAGAAATAAAGCAATGAGCGTCGACAATATTAGATTTAGCAGTAAAATGACTGTCACATGATTTACAATAAAATCTTTGTTTTTGAAGTTCTAAATAAGCGGGCATTTCCATAATTTTAAGTAAAGTAATCGTTGAGGTTTTCTTACCATTTTTTACTATTGAGAAATTTTCATTTTTAGTTGAACAATTTTCACAATGTGTAGGTTGATAAGTGAGCTCGGCATAGTAAAACAAGCTCATTCGTCCTTTATGTTTTTTCTCAATCACTTCATCTGAAAAATTTAGATTTTTATCTTTAATTCTTAATGTATTTAATATAGACTTACACATAGGCGCATTACCTTTCTTTTTATTTTGTTTGGTAGCTAATAATTATAGAGGTAATTGCGCCATTTTTGTATTCAAACATAAAAATTGGACTGATGATTTTTAGTCATCAGTCCAATTTATTATAGAGCCATTTTTCTTTGAACATTCTTAAGAATTATTTTCAAAATTGGTAATTGTTATTTAGTATCGTTAATAATCAATTGACGTAATGATTGGCGTTTAATAACTTCACGTGCTTTACCATCTTTTAAGAAAAATACAGGTGGTTTCTGCATTTGGTTGTAATTAGAAGCCATTGAGTAATGATATGCTCCTGTAGATAAAATTGCTAGGTAATCACCACGTTGAACAGAAGAAGGGAGTTTTGCATCACGAATAATGATGTCACCTGATTCACATAATTTACCAGCAATTGTTACTGTTTCATCAGCTTCTTCATGACGGTTTACTAATAAAGCTTGATATTTGGCACCATATAATGCAGTTCTAATGTGATCGCTCATGCCACCATCAATTGAAACATATTTGTTTACTTCAGGAATTTCTTTAATTGTACCTACTTCGTATAAAGTAATTCCAGCTTCTCCAACAATAGAACGGCCTGGTTCAATACCAATTTCCGGTACTTCATAATTTAGACGTTCAGTTTCAGCTTTGATTGCATCTGTAATTTCTGCAATACCTTCTTCAATAGGGAAGCTTACGTCTCCTTCAACGTATTTGATACCGAAACCTCCACCTAGATTAAGTAATTCAACTTTGATATCATTTTCAGAAAGCCAGTTAAGCACAATCTTAGCAGTTTCAATCATCGCTTCAGTTCCTTCGATTTGAGAACCAATATGGAAGTGAATACCTTTTAAATGTAAACGTTTAGAGTCGCGCACTTTATTGACCGCTTCAATCGCTAAGCCATGGCGAATTGATAAACCGAATTTACTATCTTCTTGGCCAGTTTGAATAAACTCATGCGTATGTGCTTCAACACCAGGGTTAACGCGTAATACTACATTTACAGTGTCGCTCGCGTATCT
This sequence comes from Staphylococcus haemolyticus, assembly GCF_006094395.1. Lineage (NCBI taxonomy): Bacteria > Bacillati > Bacillota > Bacilli > Caryophanales > Staphylococcaceae > Staphylococcus > Staphylococcus haemolyticus. The sequence continues at coordinate 1,462,988 of NZ_CP035291.1, forward strand.
GTCGATTAAATCAATTTCCTCAAGTGAATCGATAACAAAATAACCAACGCCACTTTCTAAAGCGTATTGTATTTCACGTTTGGTTTTGTTATTCCCATGGAAGTGGATCTTACTTGGGTCAAACTTTGCTTCTAATGCAGTATATAATTCACCTTCAGAAACTACATCTAATTGTAAGTCTTCTTCTTGTACTAATTTGACCATTTGGATACATGTAAATGCTTTCGAAGCATATGAAATATTATATTTTAAACCACTTTTTTGAAAAGCTGAGTGATATCTACGCATTTGATTGCGGATTTCATCTTCATCATAAACAATAGTAGGGGTACCAAAGCTTTGTGCAAGTGTCTTTAAACTTGTACCCGCCATTGTTAACTCACCATAATCATTATATTTTACTGCCATTTTATCTATACTCCTTTATGAGAGAATCATGATTCATAGCACTAAGTTGTTCTGAATTAGCGCCTACACCTTTGAATGTATATTCATCAATGCGTATATCGTTATTATATAATATCACTTCATCTTGTGCATCGACTTCCTCATCAACTTCAACAAACATATGGCTCATCATTAGTGCGCGAATAGGGTAGCGTTTACCTTTAATTAATGCTTCATGTTTAGCTCTCGATTTAAGAATACCATCTCCATAGCCTACATCTACAACTGCTAATCGCGTATGGTCTCTAGTAGCTTCAAAGGCAAAGCTATACCCACAATTATCTCCAGCATTCACTTCACGCACTTGTATCACATTACCTTTTACAGTAAGAGATTGTTTAATACTATATTCATTTAAAGCACTATATGGTCGAGACCCATACAATGCAATGCCTACACGTGCATGTGTATGATGTGGTAAAAGTTTCTGACCTTCACGATAATAACTTGCACTATTTTGCGCATGAATTAAATCAAAGTGATAACCTTCATCTAATAAGGTATCTACTATATTTAACCATGCCTCACGTTCTATACTATACTCAGGCACATCAAATTCATCTGCATAACCAAAGTGCGTCCACAATCCACTAATAATCATTTTGTCTTCATTTGAGTTAATATGATGATCATTGAGTACTTCTCTAATTTCTTCTAATGTTCTAAATCCAGAACGATGAAGTAAGTTTTCAAATTCTAAATGTACTTTGATACCACTTAAATCATTCTTATATTTATAATAATAGGCTAATGATGGTAGGGTCATTTGAATTTGATAATGTCTTACTTTTTCAAAATCATAAACGGCATTCATCAAGAAAATAGTGGCATCAGGCGCTATTTCTCGTACTTTAATGGCTTCTTTTAAAGAGGTAGTACTGAAAGTATTAATTCCAGCTTTTAAGAAAGAAGTAACAGCAAACTCCAAACCATAATGATAAGCGTTGTTCTTCACTACAGCCATAATTGAATTACCATTTTTAACTTTAATAGCATTTTGTAAAAACGCTTCTTTATCGACGGACCATATTGCTGTCAATGTGAATTACTCCTCTCCATAATGCATTAATAATTGTTCATAATAATTTGCCACATAGATTAATACTTTTTCATCAAAATTAAGATGAGATGTATGAAGTCCAGTCACAAAACCTTTGTCTTCGTTTCGAGTACCTACAAATGCAAAGTATGCTGGGGCCAACTGTTGACCATAGAAGCTAAAGTCTTCACCAAATAAGAATGGAAGAGGCTTATCTATAACTTCTAGATTTGCAGCATTAATCGCTTGTTCTACACTCGCACGCAATTTAGGACTATTCATCGTAGGTGGGTAGCCTTCTTCAAATTTCACTTCACAATCCACATTAAATAATAAGCTTACACTCTCAGCAATTTTATGCATTTGTGTTTTTACTACATTTAAATCATTTGGATCATAAGTTCGAATCGTTCCTTCTAAATATCCATGGCTAGCTACAGTGTTAATAGCTTCTCCAGCTTCAAAATGACCCATATGAACAATATTTCGTTTTAAGCCATTGAGATGATACTGTTGTATTTGTCCTACTTGATTTAGAACGTGTAGAAGGGCTTCACCACATGAATGACCTTGCTCTTTATCTGCAACATGACTTGATAATCCTTTTAAGAAGAAGCGATATTCAGTTGCACTTGCTGTAATTTCTTCATCACGGATAACAACTTGTCCTTCATCGGCAAATGGATTAACATGGATGCCAAAAACAGCTTCTATTGGATAGTTATTAAACGCACCTGCTTTAATTAGACGATTCGCTCCGCCACCAGTTTCTTCGGCAGGTTGGAAGATGAATACAACGTTGTGTGGAAGCGTTCCTTTATCGAACATTTCTTTGCATCGTTTAACAAATAACATTAATGCCGTTGTATGTCCGTCGTGACCACATGCATGCATTACATTATCCGTTTGACTTCGATAATCGACATCATTTTCTTCAAAAATTGGTAACGCATCGATATCCGCACGAAATGCAATGGTATGATCACTATTACCGTTTAAGTATGCTATTGCACCAGTTTCAAGAGGGCGCTCATATGACACTCCTAATTCTTCTAAAAACTGTGTGATATATTTTGTCGTCTCGAATTCATGTAAACTTAATTCTGGATGTTGATGTAAATGTCTTCTATGTTTAGTTACAAACTCTAATTCACTCATCATATCATTCCTTTATTAACTTAATTAGTCTTATTAATATTGTAACTTATTTCATCTTTTTATGTATGACGTGATATTAATTTAAATAGTTTTAATTTTGAAATAGAGGCGTATGGATTATTTGCCCATTGCTTGGCCTGTTGGTAAAAATTCTAAATACTCTTTACTATGCCCAATCCACTTTTCATAAGAATAACTAAAACTGAGAAGGGCTCAGTTAAGCGCCTTCTCAGTTCAGTAAGCTATTGTGATTATGCAATACAGCTATAAAATAGTTTTTTTGACATAGCCACTCATCAAACACTCATATCATTAGTCATTTAATTTTCTTAATGCTGAAACAATTTCACGTTTAGAGTCTTCTACTTCCGAAGTTTGTTTAATCACTTTAGCAGGGGTACCAGCTACGACTGCACCAGCTGGAACATCTTGAGTAACAATTGCACCCGCAGCGACAATTGCGCCTTCGCCAACATGAACACCTTCTAAAATGACTGCATTAGCACCAATTAATACATTATCATCTATGACTACTGGTGAAGCACTAGGAGGCTCAATTACGCCAGCTAGAACGGCGCCAGCACCTACATGCACATTTTTACCAGTTGTCGCACGACCGCCTAATGTAGCATTCATATCAATCATAGTTCCTTCACCAACTACAGCACCAATATTGATTGTTGCGCCCATCATAACGACAGCACCGTCTTCAATAATTGCTTGTTCACGTATAAATGCACCTGGTTCAATACGCGCATTTGTATTTGTTAAGTCTTTAAGTGGAATTGCTGAATTACGTCGATCCATTTCAATTTCTAACTCAGTAATTGTAGATTGGTTTGATTCATAGAATGGTTTCCAATCATCGGCTTCACAAAAGATTACTTTAGAATTGTCGGAACCAAATACTTTAAAAGAATCAGGGAAGGTAACACCATCAAAATTACCATTAACATATACTTTTAATGGTGTAGATTTTTTGGCGTCACTAATATATTGAATAATTTCCTCAGCTGATAAATGTTGTACCATAATTTAAGTCTCTCCTTAATATTTGCTAGATTTTATAACTTATAGGTTGTCAAACGTGTAATAACCGTTAGATTGGTTTATTAATTTTTCAGCAGCAGTGATTGCTCCATTTGCAAAAATATCTTTAGACTGTGCTTTATGTGAGATTGTAATGGTTTCATCTGTTCCTGCAAATAATACATCATGTTCACCTACAATAGTCCCACCACGAATTGAGTGAATGCCAACTTCGTCTTTAGTGCGTTGTTCTGTAAGTTCATGTCGATCATAAACTGTTGTGATATTTTGGCGTAAGTCTTTAATAACATCATATAATTTTACTAATGTCCCACTAGGAGCATCTACTTTTTTATTATGATGTGCTTCAGTCAACTCGATATCATAATCTTGCAGAAGTGGGACAGCTGCTTCTAATATTTTAGTTAGAGCATGTACACCATAACTCATATTTGCACTAAAGAATACTGGCATGTTATGGCTTAATTCATTTAACTTTTCAATTAATTTTTCCTTTTCACCTGTAGTAGCTATAACTAAAGGTAATTGAAACTCTTCTTCAAGAAGTGGGAACAATAGATTAGGATTTGAAAAATCAATCGCTACATCCGCTTCATTTTGTGCATCAGCAATGTGATCATAGTGTGTATATGGTGTTGTCTCATTTTTTTGAGGCTCAATAACCCCTATAATTTCATGACCTTTTTCCTCTGCTAATCGAGCCACTCTTTGATTCATTGCACCGTAACCAATAAGTAAAATTTTCATTAAAGTTCACCTGCTTTAAACTGTTCAAATACATTGATTAAGACTTTGGCATCTGCATCTTCTAACGGAAGAAGTGGTAAACGCAATTTATAATTACCAAAACCTAAATGACTTGTTAACGCTTTAATCGGAATAGGATTAACATCTACAGAAAGCGCATCTAATAATTTACTAATTGGTTCGAAATCGTTTGAAATATCTTGTCCACTTTGTTTAGCATCATATAAAGCTTGGAATTCTTTAGGAATTGCATTAGCAATGACTGAAATAACACCATTGCCACCTCTTTGATAAAATTCGACAACATTATCATCGTTACCACTATATAAAGCGAATTCTTCTTGATTGATACGACTTTTAACGTCTTCATAATATTCAAAGTCATTTGTGGCATCTTTGATTGCAACAATATATTGGTTATGACTTAATGTTTCAACTGTCTCTGGTTCAATTGTCATGTTTGTACGAGAAGGCACATTATATAGTACAACTGGCAATTCAACTTCATTCGCAATCGTTTCGAAGTGTTTAACTAAGCCACGTTGATTTGTTTTATTGTAGTAGGGGGTAATCAACATAATTGCATCTGCACCAAGTGCTTTAGCGCGTTGAGATGCTTGAATTGATTTAGCAGTATTATTCGTACCTGTACCTGCAATAATAGTCACACGATGATTAACTTGCTTTATAACTGACTCCAATACTTGTTCTTTTTCTTCTTCAGTTAAAGTAGGGCTCTCAGCTGTAGTTCCATTAACAATAATAGCTTTTACACCATTGTCTAATAGGAAATCTACGTGTCTCTCTAATGCATTATAATCAACTTCATTATTTGTGAATGGGGTAGCAAGTGCTACTCCTACACCTTCGAATAAATGTGGCATATTATCTAGCTCCTTTTAAATTGATTACTTGCTCTAATACTTGTACTGCATTCAATGCTGCACCTTTTAATAAATTGTCAGATGTGCACCAAACGTGGAATGTATTATCTAATGAGTCATCTCTACGAATACGGCCTACAAATACTTCATCTCTACCAGTAGAGTTAAGTGCCTGAGGATATTCATTTTTTTCAGGGTTATCAACTAATACAACACGTTCGTCTTTATCAAATAAATCTTTAATTTCTTGTACAGTTGCTTCCTTATCTAAAGTAACGTCAATTTCAACACTATGACTATCTTGTACTGGAACACGTGCACATGTCGCAGTTACTTTTAATTCAGGTTCATGTAAAATCTTGCGTGTTTCATCAATCATTTTTTGTTCTTCTTTTGTATATCCATCCTCTAAGAACACATCAATATGTGGTAACACATTATTATAAATAGGGTGAGGATACGCTTCTGGTTCTTTACCATTTGCACCTTCAGCTAAATCTCTTTTACCTTTAATACCTGAACCTGAAACAGCTTGATAAGTAGTATATGCAACACGTTTTAAACCAAATTGATCTTGTAATACTTTTAATGGTACTACTGATTGAATTGTAGAACAGTTAGGGTTGGCAATAATGCCGCGCTTAAATTCAGGTTGATTTACTTCAGGTACAATTAAGTCGATATCTTCAGTCATGCGCCATTGACTAGAGTTATCGATGACAATTGCACCTGCTTTTTCAAAGATTGGGGCGAATTGTGCACTTGTGCCACCACCGGCACTCATTAGAACGTAGTCAAATTTTTCACTTGCTGCTTCTTCTGTTAATTCTTGTACAACATACGTTTGACCTTGAAATTGAACTTCTTTACCTGCTGATCTAGCTGATGAGAATAATACTAACTCATCGAACTTGATGTTTTTGCGATCAATTGTTTCTAACATTTTTGTTCCAACTAAACCTGTTGCTCCGACTACTGCTAATCTTGTCATAAAAGTCACTCCAATATCATTTGTTTGAATTTTAAAAAAATTATTTATAAATAGCATGTTGATGTTTAAATATCAAATGCATTGTATAATACTTCAACCGCTTTTTCTCCATTATCAGCATCTATCACATATGAAATACTAATTTCAGATGTTGTAGTTTGATAGAATGGGATATTTGCATTAATTAAAGTAATGAAAGCCTTTGATGCAACGCCCGACATATCTCTCATACCAGAACCAATAAGCGAAATTTTAACGTATTCTTCATTAATTTTATAATCCAATGCGTTAAATGAAGAAGAAAGATTACTCAAAATAGTTGAAATTTGTTGTACATCACTATCTTTAATAGAGAATGATAGCTGCAATCCTTCAATGTTAATTATTTGGGATATCATATCCACATTTACTGAACCTTCTTCTAATGCTGTGAACAATTGCGTTAAAAGACGATTATCAGGTAGGGGATAACTAATTGTAACGTGCATCATATGTTTATCTAATGCTACACCTGTTACAGCTTTCTTCTCTAATAAATCTGTTCTTGACATAATCCATGTTCCTTTCTCATTTGATAAAGTTCTACCGAGATACAATGGGATATCATAGTTCTTAGCAAGTTCTACGCTTCGAGTTTCAAGAACGCCTGCACCTAATGCACTCATTTCCATCATTTCTTCATAAGAAACATAATCTAACCGTTTTGCCTTACTTAATATTCGAGGGTCAGTGGCATAAACTCCATCAACGTCAGTATATATTTCACATGGAATTTGATTACTTGCAGCAATTGCAACTGCCGTTGTATCTGATCCTCCACGTCCTAACGTTGTAAGTTCAAATGCATCATTGATACCTTGGAAACCAGCAACGACTAATACATCTTTGTCGGTGAATGCTTTATCAAATGTTTCTGGATTGATTTCAGCAATTCTGCTCTTTAAATGATGGCCAATCGTTTTAATACCTGCTTGATAACCAGTCATTGCTCTAGCATTAACACCGATATCATTTAACACCATGGATAAATATGATACAGTCTGTTGTTCACCGGTCGTTAAAAGTAGGGCGAGTTCCTCATCTTTAGGTGTAGCAGTAAGATTTGATACATTATCCATTAATTGATCTGTTGTTTTACCCATAGCACTAACAACTACAATTAATTGTTCACCGTCATCCACACGGTTCTTAAGCATTTCTGCAATATTTTTTATCTTTGTAAAATCAGCGACGGATGAACCACCGAACTTCAAAACACTTCGTTTCAAAACTTTACCTCCTAAAATATAGGGAGGCACACGCTATAAAAAAGAACAAGTTCGGAAGTGCGAACTTGTTCGTGATTTATATACAAGTGATGCACTCCATTATTAAATAATAATGACAAACTTTCAGCTCTTAACCACAAAGTCCAACAAATCATAGCTGCGATTATGATTCATTTCGGCATCGCACCCTTTCTATATTAGCTGTTGCAGACAGTTTATCTAATATATACTGATGATTGATGCGCCTCATCAATTTCTTATTCAATTGCTATGTTTTATATTATACATATGGCAATTGTGTCTGTAAACCGATAATTGTGATTTTTTGAAATAGACTGAAAAATTAGAAAGTACTTTTACTATATGTAAGTAAAGATTTATCAAATGAGTAATATGATAGTAAAAAACGCACTCCCCAATTTAGTAATAGGGAAGTGCGTATGTGCTTATATATTATTTTTGTAATACGCCAATTTCTTGTAAATATTCTTCATAAGGAACTTCTTTAGATAAACCACCTGATTGATTTAGATCAATCACACGATTTGCAATAGTATTGATAAATTCAAAGTCATAAGATGTAAAGATGATTGATCCTTTGAAAGAAGCTAATCCATCATTTACTGCTGTAATACTTTCTAAGTCAAGATGGTTAGTAGGTTCGTCTAATAGTAAAACATTAGCACTTGATAGCATCATTTTACTTAACATACAGCGAACTTTTTCACCACCAGAGAGCACACTAGCTTTCTTTTTAACTTCTTCACCACTAAATAACATTCGTCCTAAGAAACCACGTAAGAAAGTTTCTGTTTGTTCATATTCAGGTGCATATTGACGTAACCAGTCTACTAAATTCATGTCTACGCCTTCAAAGAACTCTGAGTTATCTTTAGGGAAGTAACTTAATGAAGTTGTTACACCCCATTTAAATGTACCTTCATCAGGCTCCATTTCACCAGCTAAAATTTTCAGTAATGTAGTTTTTGCAATTTCACTATCTCCAATCAAAATTGCTTTATCATTAGGATTCATAGTGAATGAAATGTTATCAAGTACTTTTTCACCATCAATTGTTTTAGAAAGTCCTTGAACAGTCAATAAATCATTACCGATTTCACGCTCTGGTGTGAATTTAACATATGGATAACGTCTTGAAGATGGTTGAATATCATCTAATTCAATTTTTTCTAATTGTTTCTTACGACTTGTTGCCTGTTTAGACTTAGAGGCATTAGCTGAGAAACGTACAATAAAGTCTTGTAACTCTTTAATTTTTTCTTCTTTTTTCTTATTTTGTTCTTGAGCCATTTTTTGAGCTAATTGACTAGATTGATACCAGAAATCATAGTTACCTACATATAATTTAATCTTACCGAAATCTAAATCAGCAATATGTGTACATACATTGTTTAAAAAGTGACGGTCATGAGATACCACGATGACAGTATTATCGAAGTTAATTAAGAAATCCTCTAACCAACTAATGGCAGGAATATCTAGACCATTGGTAGGCTCATCAAGTAAAAGTACATCAGGCTCACCAAATAAACTTTGAGCTAATAAGACTTTCACTTTTTGATTATTTTCCAATTCTGACATTTGCTTATCATGTAAATCAGCAGATATGCCTAAACCTGAAAGTAAAGAAGCAGCGTCAGCCTCTGCGTTCCAACCATTCATTTCGGCGAATTCACCTTCTAGTTCAGCGGCACGTATACCATCCTCATCACTGAAATCAGGTTTCATATAAATTTCATCTTTTTCTTTCATGACTTCATATAAGCGTTCATGTCCCTTGATAACAACATCTAATACACGTTCTTCTTCATAGGCGAAGTGATCTTGTTTCAAAACAGCTAAACGTTCATCTTTACCCATTGAAACATGTCCTGTTTGAGAATCAATTTCTCCTGATAAAATTTTTAAAAACGTTGATTTACCAGCACCATTAGCACCGATAAGCCCATAACAATTTCCTTCAGTAAACTTAATATTTACATCTTCAAAAAGTTTACGATCGCCAAAACGTAAACTTACATCAGTTACTTGTAGCATGCATTTACTCCTTTATTTATCGTTTATCTAACGGAAAAATTATATCATATTCTTTATATAGTTTCGACCTAATGCAAATCTAAACACGTGAATGATAGTTTTTAGTATGCATGTTATAATAATGAAGAATACAAACCCTCGAAGGAGAATATTATGGCATTAGATAAAGATATTGTTGGTTCAATTGAATTTTTAGAAGTCATTGGCTTAGAAGGTTCTACATACCTTTTAAAAGGTCCTAATGGTGAACAAGTAAAATTAAATCAATCAGAAATCAATGATGAAGATGAATTAGAAACAGGTGAAGAGTATAGTTTCTTCATATATCCAAATCGCTCAGGCGAATTATTTGCTACTCAAAACATGCCTGACATTACTAAAGATAAATATGATTTTGCAAAAGTGTTAAAAACAGACCGAGATGGTGCACGTGTAGATGTAGGTTTACCAAGAGAAGTGCTAATCCCATGGGAAGATTTACCGAAAGTAAAATCACTATGGCCACAAACTGGAGATTATGTACTAGTAACATTACGTATAGATAGAGAAAATCAAATGTTTGCTCGTCTTGCTAGTGAAACAATAGTAGAAAAAATGTTTACACCTGTATATGATGATGAAAAACAGAATGAACTTATTAAAGCTAGACCATATCGACTATTAAGAATTGGTAGTTTCTTATTATCGAAGGAAGGCTATAAAATCTTTGTGCATGAATCAGAGCGTAAAGAAGAACCCCGATTAGGTGAAGAAGTAGAAGTACGTATTATTGGTCATAATGATAAAGGTGAACTCAATGGTTCATTTTTACCTTTAGCTCATGAACGTCTTGATGATGATGGTCAAGTAATCTTTGATTTATTAGTAGAATATGAAGGTGAATTACCTTTTTGGGATAAATCAAGCCCAGAAGCAATTAAAGAGGTGTTCAATATGAGTAAAGGCTCTTTTAAACGCGCAATTGGTCATTTATATAAACATAAAATTATTAATATTGAAACAGGTAAGATTTCTTTAACCAAGAAGGGTTGGAGTCGAGTAGAAGATAAATAACCATAAATATAAACAATTTCCTTCTATTAAAATAGTTGTTTTAATAATACTAAGTTATAACGTTAAAATTTAAGTAATCTTAAGTCAAAAAATTAATTTAAAGTCATATTACTTATTCAAAGTAAAATACAGCACTAACAATATATTATACGCTTTCAGTCACCTTTACGGGAGTAATACAGTTTTTCATTATAAATTCTGTATCACTCCCGTCTTTTTTATAGATAATTTTTATAAAAAATATTGATGTTCCTGCAATCTTAACAAAACCTTTACATTTAAACTATTTTATATTAACAAAAGGTATGTATTATAAGCATTGTAAGAAATACATATAACATTTTGGGTTATCTATTAGGAGGATATTTTAATGAAAAAATGGCAATTAGTTGGTACAACTGTTTTAGGCGCTTCAGTATTATTAGGCGCATGTGGCGGTGGAGATAGCAGTGGAAGTGGTTCTGGAGATGGCAAAGACCTTAAAGGTGAAGCCAAAGGTGAAGGTTCATCAACAGTAGCTCCAATCGTTGAAAAATTAAACGAAAAATGGGCTAAAGATCATCCAAACGCTACTATTTCATCTGGTCAAGCAGGTACTGGTGCTGGTTTTGAAAAATTCATCGCTGGCGAAACTGATTTCTCACAAGCTTCTAGACCTATTAAAGATGAAGAAAAACAAAAATTAGAAGACAAAGACATTAAATATAAAGAATTCAAAATTGCACAAGATGGTGTAACTGTTGCAGTTAACAAAGACAACGACTTTGTTAAAGAATTATCTAAAGATCAATTGAAAAAAATCTACAACGGCGAAGCTAAAACTTGGAAAGATGTAAATTCTAGCTGGCCTGATAAAAAAATCAAAGCTTTCTCTCCAAACTCAAGTCACGGTACTTATGATTTCTTTGAAGAAGAAGTAATGGATAAAGAAGATATCAAAGCTGAGAAAAACGGAGACACTAACGTAATTGTTCAATCAGTTGAGAAAAACAAAGAGGGTATCGGTTACTTCGGTTATAACTTCTACGAACAAAACAAAGATAAATTAAAAGAAGTTAAAATCAAAGACGACAAAGGTAAAACAACTGAACCAACTAAGAAAACAATCAAAGACGGTTCATATGCTTTAAGTAGACCATTATTCTTATATGTAAAAGAAAAATCATTAAAAGATAATGATGTTATGAGAGAATTCATCAAATTCACATTAGAAGACAAAGGTAAATCTGCTGAAGATGCTGGTTATGTAGCTTCTCCAGATAAAACTTACAAAGATGAACTTAAAGATTTAAAAAAATACGATAAAAAATCAGATAAATAATAATCATTATTAATATCAAAGGGCTGGGAATTATTCAAGGGGTATTACAAGGTAGCAACACTGCTACCTTGTTCTCGAATATATGGGTGATTGTTAAAATGTTTTAGGTTAATTTGAACTCATTGTTTACCTGATAATTTCTAGCGCTTTTTTAAATTTATTGGGAGAAAAAGAGAGGGTTATATATGGCATCGGAAACTAATGTTAGAGACTTGATAGCTAAAAATAACGCTAAAAAGGGCGGTTTCAGTGATAAAATCGTACCTATTATTTTAGGAATTATAGCTGCAATCTCAATTTTAACTACAATCGGTATTCTTTTCACTTTGATAACTGAGACAATAACATTCTTCACACGCGTATCTATTGTTGAATTTTTATTCACTAAAGACTGGAACCCAACTGGTTCTGATCCTAAATATGGTATTTGGGCATTAGTTATTGGTACGTTGAAAATTACTGTTATCGCAACTATCGTCGCAGTTCCAATTGGATTAGGTGCTGCAATTTACTTAAGTGAATACGCAAGTGACAAAGCAAGACGTATTATTAAACCAATTCTTGAAATTTTAGCAGGTATTCCAACAATTGTATTTGGTTTCTTTGCTTTAACTTTTGTAACACCTGTATTAAGAACTATTATTCCAGCACTTGATAGTTTCAACTCAGTCAGTCCAGGAATTGTAGTAGGTATCATGATTGTTCCAGTAATTACAAGTATGAGTGAAGATGCAATGGCATCTGTTCCTAACAAAATTCGTGAGGGTGCTTATGGTTTAGGTTCAACAAAATTTGAAGTTGCTACTAAAGTAGTATTACCAGCCGCAGCTTCAGGTGTTGTAGCTTCAATTGTATTAGGTATTTCAAGAGCTATCGGTGAAACTATGATTGTTTCATTAGCTGCAGGTAGTTCACCAACAGCTTCATTAAACTTAACGAATTCAATTCAAACTATGACTGGTTATATTGTTGAAGTTGCAACTGGAGATGCTACATTCGGTTCTGATATGTACTATAGTATTTATGCAGTAGGTTTCACATTATTTATTTTCACATTAATAATGAACTTAATTTCTTATTGGATTTCGAAACGCTTCAGAGAGGAGTATTAATATGACAGCTACTACAAATCCTAAAGCTAAAACACTAATTGACCAAAACAAAGTAGAAAAAAACATCTCAAGTCGTGGTAAAACAAATAAATTAAATAAATGGTTATTCTTTACATGTATTGTAATAGCTTTATTAGTACTTGCAGCATTATTGATACAAACATTTGTTAAAGGTGTTGGCTATCTTACACCAGATTTCTTTACAAATTTCTCTTCTTCTACACCTTCACAAGCAGGTATTAAAGGTGCGTTAGCAGGGACAATTTGGTTAATGATAAGTATTATTCCAATCTCTATCGTTCTTGGTGTAGGTACAGCGATTTATTTAGAAGAATACGCTAAAGACAATTTCTTTACTAGTTTCGTTAAAATTAGTATTTCTAACTTAGCTGGTGTACCTTCTATCGTATTCGGTTTACTTGGATTAACATTATTCGTTCGTGGTGGCGGTATTCAAGCATTAGCATTAGGAAATAGTGTTATTGCTGCCGCGTTAACAATGTCATTGTTAATTCTACCGATCATTATCGTATCAAGTCAGGAGGCAATCAGAGCAGTTCCTAATTCTGTTCGCGAAGCTTCTTATGGCTTAGGTGCAAATAAATGGCAAACTATTCGTCGTGTCGTATTACCGGCTGCTTTACCTGGTATTTTGACTGGATTCATCTTATCACTATCTCGTGCATTGGGTGAAACAGCACCATTAATCTTAATTGGTATACCAACTATTCTATTAGCAACACCAACAAGCATTATGTCTATGTTCACAGCATTACCAACTCAAATTTACACTTGGGCTAAAATGCCTCAAGCTGAATTCCAAAATGTTGCATCAGCAGCAATTATTATATTACTTGTAATCTTATTACTAATGAACGCAGTAGCCATTTTCTTACGTAATAAGTTCTCTAGAAAATATTAATCCAATCAAATACAACATAATTTAGGGAGTGAAGGTTGAATCGATAATATCATGTTTTTAGTAGAGCATAACTATCGTTTCAATCTTACAGATATAAAGGAGTTTTAATTATGGCAAATACAAATGTTAAAGAAAAAGAGTTAGCAAAACATACTGATCAATCTCAAGAATCAATTTCAACAGTAGTTTCATCAAATGAAGTTAAGCACAATAAAGAATCAGATAGTAATAAAAAAGTAGTTTATTCAACACAAAACTTAGATTTATGGTACGGAGATACACATGCGCTACAAAACATTAATTTAGATATTTTAGAAAATAATGTTACTGCTATTATTGGACCATCTGGTTGTGGTAAATCAACTTATATTAAAACATTAAACCGTATGGTAGAATTAGTACCTTCAGTAAAAACTGCTGGTAAAATTTTATACCGTGACCAAAATATTTTCGATGAAAACTATTCTAAAGAAAAATTAAGAACAAATGTAGGTATGGTATTCCAACAACCAAACCCATTCCCAAAATCAATTTACGATAATATCACTTATGGTCCTAAAACACACGGTATTAAAGATAAAAAATTATTAGATGAAATCGTAGAAAAATCATTACGTGGCGCTGCAATTTGGGATGAATTAAAAGATAGATTACACACAAACGCATACGGTTTATCTGGTGGGCAACAACAACGTGTTTGTATTGCTAGATGTTTAGCTATTGAACCAGATGTTATTTTAATGGACGAACCTACATCAGCATTGGACCCAATCTCTACATTAAGAGTTGAAGAACTTGTTCAGGAATTAAAAGAAAATTACTCTATTATTATGGTTACACACAACATGCAACAAGCTGCACGTGTATCTGATAAAACTGCATTCTTCCTTAATGGTTATGTTAACGAATACGACGACACTGATAAAATCTTCTCTAATCCTTCTGATAAACAAACAGAAGACTACATCTCAGGACGTTTTGGTTAATATTCTGTAATGATGACCATTATTAGACATAAATACGAAGGTCAATTAGGTGAATTAATTAAAGATATCCGTCACCTTGGTCTTCGTGTTTATTTTAATCTCGAACATGCATTAGTGTCGTTAAGTGAAGATGATAAAAATTATGCAAGACAAGTCATTGAGAATGATAAAGATATCAATAATTTAGATTATGATATCAATGAAAAAGTAATTATGTTAATCACAAAACAACAGCCGATTGCTACGGATTTAAGAATGATGATGGCGGCTTTAAAAATTTCCACAGACTTTGAACGTATGGGTGATAACGCAGCACACATAGCTCATATTCGTCTTCGAGTAAAGATTACAGATCATTATGTATTAACTCGATTAAAAACGATGGGGAAATTAGCAATGCTAATGTTGCAAGATCTTAATACAGCTACGAAACAAGAGGATATAACGTTAATCAAAGAAATTATTGAGCGTGATAAAGATATTGATGATCTTTATGCAAATATAGTTAACACAACATATTTAATAGATAATGACCCTTTTGTAGCTGGCCAAGCACATTTAGCTGCAAGAAATCTTGAAAGAGTCGGAGACCATGTTAGAAATATTGCAGAGAGCGTTTATTATTTCTATACTGGTGAACATTATGAAAAATAATATAGTATCAAACCTAAATAACCCAAAATCAAACAATTAAACCCTGATAAGACTGATTAAATCAGTTATTATCAGGGTTTTACTATAAATCAAAATATATTCATAGTTTAATTAGTCTTGTTGCTCAATTTCATTTGTTAATTGTTCCGCTTCATTAACTAAATCAGAGATATATTTAATAGTAGCTTTAAGTGGTGCATCTGTAGTGATATCAACACCTGCAATTTTTGCTAATTCAATAGGAGATTGACTTCCACCTGCTTTTAAAGTTTCAAGCCATGCATCTACAGCTGGTTGTCCTTCTTGTTTAATTTTTTGTGAAACAACTGTACCAATTGTTAATCCAGCAGAGTAAGTGTAAGAGTATAATCCCATATAATAATGTGGTTGACGCATCCATGTTAATTCAGTTCCATCTGTTAATTCAACAGCATCGCCAAAGAATTGTTCATAAACGTCTCTCATAATGTTATTAAGCACGGGTCCTGTAAGTGACTCACCATTATCAACTTTGCGATATACTTCACGTTGGTAAGCAGCTTCTAGCAAGTGAGTTACCATATTATGATAATATGTGCGTGATAAAATAGATCCAATTACCCAACGTTTAAATTTAGGATCTTCACTGTTACTGAATAGATAATTTGCCATTAACATTTCATTCATTGTAGATGGTGCTTCAACAAAGTACATTGAAGCTTCAGAATCTAATAAATTTTGATGTTGTTGTGCCAATGTAAAATGACCTGCATGTCCCAATTCGTGTGCTAGTACAAACGTTTCAGTCATCTTTCCAGTCCATGAAATAAATACATATGAATGTGTATAATAAGGGCTAGCACAGTAAGCACCTGTGTCTTTTCCTTTATTTTGTGCAAAATCTATCCAACGATCACTATATGCTTGCTCAACCATTTGTATATAATCTTCACCCAGTACATTTAAAGCACCATGAATATATTGTTTAGAATCTTCGATTGATATTTCAGGTTCATAGCTTGGATCAACAGAAACCTTTAAATCCTCAAAGCGCATTTTATCTAAACCGTGTATACGTTGTAATAATTTAGCATATTTTTGCATTACAGGTGCTAAATCACTCATAATTACGTCGATTTGTCTGTCATACATTTCTCGTGTAACTTCTTGATCATGTAATAAATAGTCTATGACAGAATCATATCCTCTTAAATCAGCCTCAATTTTTTCTTGTTGCACATGTTGATTGTAAGTTGCAGCAGTAGTATGTTGATATTTTTTCAGAGCATCACTAAAGCTTTTAAAACTTTTTTGTCTAAATTCTGGATTAGCATTATCCTCGTATTCATTTTCAAATGTTGCGTAATCCATAGGGTATGTCACATTGTTATGTTCAAATGATTCGAAGGCAATATCAAGCATTTTCGTTGTGCCATATAATTCATAAGCACTTTGAAAAGTAGGCGATAAACTCGCCATTACTTGTTCCACTTCAGGTGACAATTGATATGGCTTACTTTCAATTAATTTCTCTAAGTAGTGAGGCACATCAGATTCTTCTATTGCTTGTTTAATAACCTCTTCAGGTAACATTAATATTTCAGATTCTACAAAGGATAACTGACTTGAAATCTTACCATAATTTGTCGATAACTTTGCGCTTAATGTTTGTGCATCAGTATTAGCAGTATCAACGCTTAGTCTTAGTTCCGCATAATTACCAAGACGATCAAGTTGAATAAGAATATTTTCAAATTCTGATAATACTTTTTTTATCATCTTAGCATCTGAAATTTTCCCTTTATATTGTTGATTAAATGACTTCGATTGATTTAGTACATTATCTAAAGTGTCATAAAATTGTTCATCACTATTAAACAAATCATTTAAATTCCATTTTTCTAGTTCTGGAACATCTTTTCTAAATGGTAAACCTGACGTCATAAATTCCACTCCCTTAAAAATCATTTCACAATCATTATACACAATATCATTTTCAAACTCATTATTAAGCCTCAAGGCCGAGTTATGCTTATAGGCAAAGGGGTATAATTTAATTACATATTATTGTATAGTATTTAAAAGAAAGATTTTTATTATGATAGGAGATATACATGACTATTTTTGATATGCCGAACTATTTATGGATTACAATAGTTGCAATGATAATTTTAACTGTCTTCTGTGCTTTAGTACTTAAGAAATGGTTTGTATCCGCAGTAATTACATTTGTTGCGTTAGCTGTCTTAGCATTTTTTATTCCTAATTTTTATGACATCTCATTTCAACCATTACTAGGATATGCTGCTTTTCTAGCCATTATCAGTTTAATTATCAGCTTTTTATTATGGTATTTCACTAGAAATTGGCGTCGCGAACGTAAAAAGAAACAACTAGAAAAAGAAATTCGTAAATATGAAGATGATGACGAAACAATACGTCGTCTTAGAAGATAATAAATAAAGGCGTTTGAAACATTTTAACATGCTTTTTTGCATATATGTTTCAAACGCCTTTTATTTACTATTCTAAAGAGAGGGGGATTGAAATCTAGTGCTACTTATTTTTTAAAAGCTTTTTCAATTTTGTCTAATTGTTCAATGGTAGTTTCAATTCCACCCTCAGAAAAATACCATGCGTTAGATTCAAATTGATAAACTTGATCGTTCTTAATAGCTTTTAAATTTTTTATAACGTCGTTATTTAATGCAGAAGGTAACGACTTATCATTTCCTTTTTGAGTACGATCAATTACAAATAGTTTATCTGGGTTTACTTTGTTTAAATACTCATAAGTAATAGAATTACCAGCAGAATTGGCTTTCATGGCAGTGTCAGCATGTTTTATTCCTAAATCTCTATTTAAGAATCCACCGAAACGACCAGTAGGTCCAAATGCTTTAACACCTTTATCATCCACATTTAAAAACAAGACCGTATCGTTATTAATAACTTTTTTAGTTTCAGCAACTTTTTTATTGAGTTTCTCATTTAGCATTTTAGCCTTGTTTTGTTGTTTGAATATTTTCCCAAACAAGGTCGTATTATCTTTAATAGAATCAATATAATGATCATTATTAGGACTTACAAATAATATTTTAGCGTTAGGGGCAGCTTTTTTTATTTCATCTAGCGTTTTAGTATGAGCTTGTCTAAATGATGTGAAGATAACTTCCGGTTTAGCATTAGCTAAATTATCATAATTAGGTTGTCCAGGGTTACCTAAATTAGTATATTTATCTTTTTTAAATTCTGAAAGGGAAGAGGGTAAGAAAGCAGCACCTTTACCTTTCGCAATTGCCACAATTTTATCTTCCAATCCCATCTGTTTCATAATATCTAATGCACCATAATCTAATACAGCCACTCTATCTGGATTAACTGGAACCTTAACTTTCTCAGTTTTCATTTCTCCTTTAGTATGTGTATTATTCTTATCTTTAAACTCGTATGTATTCTCAACTGTAATCGTATCCTTTGAAGATGACGACGATTCAGAAGTTGAATTCTTACCGCACGCAGATAATAATACGATTATAGTGAAAAGTATAGCTATAAATTTAAATGAATTTTTCATAATTAACCTCCTATAAAATCATTATACTTGCAATTGATAATCATTTTCAATAAGAAGTTATTTATATTTCCTTATAAATGTAGCTATTTTAGTAATCTTTGCTTAATTCATCTAAAGATAAACATAGCGCTTCCGTATTCGCATTAATACAACGGATATTTTTATTATTTTTTAAAATAGAAACATCCATTGATTCATTATTTACAAAATAACCAACTTTAGCATGTTGCAACATTTCAATATCATTATGATCGTTACCGAATGCAACATATGTAGGATATTTACCGAGTATATGCTCAATAGCAGTAAATTTATTAATATATTTAGCTGTAATATCAATATTAAGTTCATTTGAATGATTAATTAGTGAAAGACTAGGTGCATTGGTAGCCAGATATGTTACAACTTCGTCAAAGTCTTTTTCATCTATGTTCAATAAAATCGTCTTAATAGGTGAAGTAATGTCATTAATGGTTAATTTTTGTGCTAATCGATGAGGATCTAGGCGTTGATAAATTGTATTTGTAGCATCAACACGTGCTGCATAATTCCATTTATCATCAACAATGTAATTCAAGTCATATTGATTAATGACATGTTTTATAACATTAAATGATTCAGGCTGAATAGTTGCAAGTGTCTGTATCTCATTATTATCAGAAACGATTGAACCATTACCACCGATTAGCGTAAATCTATGAAATTGTGAAGGTAAAACAGGCAATAAGTCTCGTATCGGTCTTGCTGAAGCAAAAATAATTCTATGACCTATATTATGTAAACTAATCAAACGGTCGATAATATCTTGATTAATTTGTTGTCCATCAAAACATATCGTACCGTCAATATCTAATATGATATTCATATGTAACTCCTTTGTATATAAGTATGCATTTAGTTTAACATGTATAATAGTATGTATGATTAATTTATATTAGTGTGCGTACATATTAATAAAGAAAGGAATCATAAATGTTACTAACTGAAAGTGGATTGAATCATAGGAGAATAGGTCCCCTGGAGTTCAATATATATAACTTCCTATAATATATATTATGTAAACTAAAATGAAACACAAATAATTATCTTCAATAAAACCTTTAAATTAATACACTGTCAGGACGATTTCTGAACATGTTTTATTATTGTTACGTATGATTGATTGTTATCATACAATATTTAGATTAAATAAATTGTTCATCCTTAGTTTCTTAATTTAAAACCCATAAATACTCGTGGTTATATATTTGTCTATACGTTTAGAGATATTAATCCTATGATAATATATATAATCTTTCTCAAAGCTAACTACTAACTAATTAAGTACTGTAGCAATTATTAATATCATGTACATAAAACGAGGAATCAAGAAGTCTTATATTATAGACTTAAGTAAATGTAATAATCTCAATTTTAGATATTAGAATTGATTATTACATTTTATTAAATCGTAACTCTTTCGTATTAATCTTGGTATCTATTTATGTAAATTGTTAGTTTTAACTAAATTTGCTAAAGAATAATAATGCAAATATTTTAAATTTAGCAAAATAAATTTGTTTTGTAATATCATTGCTAAAAATTAGACGTGTGGTAATATTAAATTGTAGGGGGCAACATGAAAATCAACTTAGAATTTACCTACACTGTATTGTAACTTGTCTCTATCACTAGTTACGATAAATAAAGGCTGCGACATCCACCATGTCACAGCCTTTAATAACATCAATTTATTTTTTTACTTTTTTGCGAATTGTATTAAGTGTATTAAACAACCAATATTTAACCTTATTTATAGGTTTATAGAAGTCCCCGATTAGCTCTTCAATGTAAACATTAAATCCTCTTTTAAAGCGATAAACACCATAATCTTCACTGTTCTCTGTAAAATCACCAGATAAACCATAAAAATTATATCGATCATATCCGTGTTCGAAGCAATAGTTCATCATATGCCAATGCATCATATATGGTCCCATATAATTATTATATTTTTCAGATGAACCTCCAGAGAAGTAATTCACTTCATATGAATTTGCAAAGAAAATTCCTGATGCCAAATTCAAGATTTGGCCATCTGTCTGACGTAATTCGCTTGCTTGTAAGAGTTCTTTTTTATCGTGTTCAATTTGCTTATCTAATTCTGCAATTTTTCTAAGTTGTTTATCATTTTTGTTTTCTTTTGCCATCATTTGATCACGACGGTTTTCTTTATCATTTAAAGCGTCTTGCAATGATTTTATGTATTCATCTAAATCAATGTACGCAAGTGGAACAAGCACTTTATCTCCATAAGTATCAAAGAAGTTATAGAAATATTCGTCTGTTTTTGATACGAAACCTGTTCTTGCTTCTGTTTCACGGTATAAGTCTAAGAATATATGAAACTCATCTCTACCAAGGAATCTTACTTTCACCCCATAGTTTATCGCTTTATTAATATTTCTTTTACGTTGGCTATCAAATTGTTTTCTTAATGAAGCAGGTGTTTCCCCTTTTAGATAGCTAACACCCATCCATCTTGCTTGACTTGATGTGTCATATTCAGTAGTAAATCCATGGTGTTCATATCCATGTGATTTAAACAAATTAATTATAGCATCATTTTTCTCTCTATCTTCAAGTGGATTAATATCTTTATCATAAATTTGATAAATCCAGTATGGATCAATTTTAACGTATAAACATTGGTGTTGATGTAAATACTTTTCTAATTCGCGTAAGTAAAAATCAACTAAGCCTAAATCAGAATAGTCCATTACTGGGCCTCGATTTGAGTAATATACATAACTTCCCATGGTCGGTAT
Source organism: Staphylococcus haemolyticus (assembly GCF_006094395.1). Lineage (NCBI taxonomy): Bacteria > Bacillati > Bacillota > Bacilli > Caryophanales > Staphylococcaceae > Staphylococcus > Staphylococcus haemolyticus. The sequence goes on from NZ_CP035291.1 coordinate 1,485,041, forward strand.
TTTAGAGAAAAGACTAGCAGCTAATACTTTATTGCTTTCATCTTTTACACCTAGTAACACTACTTCAAAGCCATCATTTTCACGTGTTTGAATATTCTCTTTCATTTGGAAGTAATGGCTTTCTAATGATGGGTTTTGTACAAAGTTTTCGAATTCTTTAACTGTTAACTCTGTAAATTTCATATTCGTCTATTCCCCTCTTAATTAAATCTTTTTTTAATCTTTTTGAGTGTCTTATACACTGAATACAAAGGTTTGTTAATAGGTTTCACAAAGTCTCCAACATACTCAATTACGTCTGCATTGAAACCTTTTTTAAATTTAATGACTCCAACATCTTCAGCGTCTTCACTAAAATTACCGCTAATACCATAGAAATTGTATCTATCAATACCATGATCAATTGCATAGTTAATCATTGTCCATTGAATAGCATAACTGCCTGCAAAATGTCTATATTTATTAGAAGTTCCACCTGCATAATAAACAACTTCAAATGGATTAATAAAGAAGAAACCTGCTGAAATTGGTAATTCATTACCATGTTCGGCTTGTAATTTTTTAGCCTCGTCTAATTTTTGTTGATTGGCATCTAATTGTTTTTCAAGATTTTCTTTTTTATTAAATGCCTTTTTATTGTCTGGTCGTTTTTCAATATCTTTTAAAGCTTTATTAACATCTTTATTTAAAGTTTCACGTTCATTTTGTAATTCTTCGATGTACTCATCAAACTTAATATAAGCTAGTGGTACAAGCACGTGATCTTTGAAATGTCTATAGCGATTATAATAGAAACTATCATCTCTATCTTGGAATTCTTTCGTTTCGGTTGTATCTTCCATAAATGAACGGAAGATTGGAAGTTCTTCTTCTGATAAGAACTTAACTTTCACACCATTTTTTTGAACTTTTTTAGTATTACGTTTACGTAGACTATCCATTCCATTTAATATATCTTTAGATGTTTTATTTTTTAAATCTAAAACAGAATGATATCGGATTTGTTTAATCGGATCAAAACCTTTAGTAAAGCCTTCATGTTCAAATCCGAGATGCTTCATCTTATCAAAGAACCAATCATTACCAGCATTACCTGTAATTTCACCATCATGATTTAAATATTGATATGGTAAATAAGGGTCAACTCGAACATATAGACAATTATGCTGTTTTAAATACTTTGTTAACTCATTAAAGAAAAAGTGAACAAGCTCTCTATTATCATAATCAATTACAGGTCCTCGGTTAGAATAAAAGTACTTAAAAAATTTCATGACTGGTACTGCTGTCAACATGCAGGCTGCAATAACCTCATTATCTTTATTTTTTATACCAACTAAGTGAGTTTCTGTTTTATTTGCAACTTTCATCTCATAGTTTTCAGTCATTTGTGTGAAATGACTATATGGCATCTTATCTGTATAATTGCCAAACTCTGTAGCTGTTAAATTTGTAAACTTCATTATTTATTGCTCCTACTTCAAAGAATCTTTATCTACTTTTAGTTCAAAATTTAAATTATAATTTTCAATAATATCTTTATCTTCAACCAAAAATTTATATATCCAGTTTTATTAAGTATACAATAGAAATTAACAAAACTAAAATACAAACCATTTATTAGATTGAAATATTTTGTAAAATATATGATGTAATTCTAATTGAGTGAGCTATTAAAATACAAGTTTTATATAAATAAAAGAGATTAAGACATCTGCCATTGTCTTAATCTCTAAAAGAATTCTTATATAAGCTTAATAATGAATAATAATTAGTACTGTTTTAATTAGGAGGTTAATGAATGTTTAATTATGAACAAGTCCATTTAAATTCAAAACATCGTTTAGATAAGACATATTTAGACTACTTACATCCAGATTTCAAGGAAATTGGTCATTCTGGAAATATAATTACTAAAAATGATTTATATTTTATTGAATTGAACACTTTTGATTATGAAATCATCGATTTTGAATATAAATCATTATCTGATAATTGTCGGTTAAGTGTTTATACACTGATTAACTACACCACAAATAGAAATAGCCGAAGAAGCTCGTTATGGCTTTGGTATGATGATGATTGGAAATTATATTTCCATCAAGGGACACCTTTAAACTAAAGCGTATCTAGCGTTTCTCTTACTTGTTTCAAATAGTGAATCGTATCCTCGTTATTATCTTGACAAAAGCGTTTTACAATTTCACTACCAATGACTACGCCGTCAGCAACAGTAGCTAAATCCTTAATATGTTCTTTAGTTCTGATGCCAAAACCTGCAACTACAGGAATATCCGTATGTGCTTTTAGATGTTTTAATTTATCTTTTAATTGAGGATGAAACGTTCCATTTTTGCCTGTTGTTGCATTCATAGTTACAGTGTATATAAACCCTTCAGCATGCTTAACGATTTCTTTTATACGGTCATCATTTGCAGTCATTGATATGAGAGATATCACTTTAACATCAAATTTGGATATTTTATGCTTTAATTTTTGAGTTAATTCGTAAGGCAAATCCGGAATAATCACGCCGTAAACACCTACTTTTTCACATTCTTTAAAGAAAGCTTCTTCTCCATAAGAAACAATGATATTGTAATACGTCATTAGTACATATTTGCAATTAATTTCATCTTTATTATTGGATAATTCATTAAAAATGTAATTAATTGTCACGCCTTGCTTGATAGCTCGGTTGCCTGCTTCCATTATTATGGGACCATCAGCTACTGGGTCAGAGAATGGTACACCAATTTCTATTATATCAGCACCATTCTCATCTAAGATTTTCATATTTTTAATAAATGACTTATTCCCCATAATGTATGGAATAAATAATTTAGTCATGTGACTCACCTCTTGTTTGCATATAGTGTCTAATTGTTTCCATATCCTTGTCACCGCGACCTGAAATAGTAACTACTAAAATTTCATCTTTATTCATTTTAGGTGCTAACTTTTCAACATAACTAAGTGCATGTGCACTTTCAATGGCAGGTATGATTCCTTCCATTTTGCTGAAGCGGATGAGCGCCTCCATTGCTTCTGTATCAGTGGCATGTTTATATTGCACACGTCCAATATCGTGATAATATGAATGTTCAGGACCTATACCTGGATAATCTAAACCTGCAGATATAGAGTGTGCTAATTCTACTTGTCCATTTTCATCTTGAATTAAGTACATTTTTGAACCATGAAGTACGCCTGGACGTCCTTTTCCAATTGCAAGTGCGTGCTTAACAGTATCAATCCCTTGTCCTGCAGCCTCTACACCATATAATTTGACCTTATCTTTAATAAATGGATAAAAGGTCCCTATTGCATTAGACCCTCCACCTATACATGCAACAACTGCATCTGGTAATCGACCAGTTTTTTGAAGTAATTGTTCTTTAATTTCTTGACCTATAACACTTTGAAAATCTCTGACCATCGTTGGAAAAGGATCAGGTCCTAATGCTGAACCTAGTAAATAGTGAGTATCTTCAACATGACTAACCCAATACTGTAATGCCTTGTTTACCGCATCAGAAAGTGTTCCTTGACCTTCATCCACTGCTTCAACTTTAGCTCCTAATAATTCCATGCGAAATACATTAAGCTGTTGACGTTTGATATCTTCTCTTCCCATAAATACGATTAATTCCATATCAAATAATGCAGCTACTGTGGCACTAGCAACACCATGCTGACCTGCGCCCGTTTCAGCAACTAATTTATTTTTGCCCATACGTTTTGCCAATAAAGCTTGCCCTATCGCATTATTAATTTTATGTGCGCCGGTATGGTTCAAATCCTCACGTTTTAAATATATTTGAGCTCCACCCAACGCTTCACTATATGATTTTGCATAAGTCAATGAGGTTTCTCTCCCTACATATTCTTTCAAATAATAAGTTAATTCATCTTGAAACGATTGATCTTGTTTAGCCTTGTTATACGCTTGTTTTAATTCTATAATTGCTGGCATTAATGTCTCTGGAACATATTGCCCACCATATTCTCCGAAAAAACCTAATTCATCTGCTTCAGTTTGTATATTATACATATTATAATTCTCCCTTCACTTGTTGTATCACAGTTAACATTTTATTTTTGTCTTTCATACCATCCGTTTCAATACTGCTTGAAATGTCATAACCTAAGTGATTCAACTTCAATGTTTCAATTTGTTTTATCTTATCAACGTCAATACCTCCAGCAATTAAAAACGGTATAGATTGATCTAAGCCCTTAAGCAATGTCCAATCAAAAGATTGTCCAGTCCCACCATATTGCTCTGATGGCGTATCTATAATAAATAAGTCAATATGCTCTTTGAATTGATTGATATCATTTATTATATTTTGAGTAGCTGGTAAAGCTTTAATTATCTTAATATTCTTAAAATTTAAACGAAGTTGTTTGATAAAATCTATTGTCTCATCACCATGGAGTTGGATAGCATTAATATTAGTAGCATTAATAATTTTCTTTATTAATTGCAATGTTGGATTAACTAATACGACTACTCTATCTATTTCGTCTGGCAACAATCTAGATAGTTTATTTATTTGTTCAATGTCCAAATGTCGTTTACTTTTGGGATAGTGTATAAATCCCACCATGTTTATATTGAGTGGTCGAATGCTTAATGCTTCTACTTTAGTTTTGATACCGCAAAATTTTAAAATCATTGTTTCACCTTTTTTAATTTAAGTGAGGGTATAAAATGTTCTAACTCATTACAATTCATTAAGGCTCCACCAACTAATAAACCATCGATCCCGCTTTTTACTATTTGCTTAACCTCTTGTTGTGAATGAATTCCACTTTCAGAAATATATAAATAGTTCTCTTTCTTACACTTAAGTATTTGATTAGTATGTTTAACATCGGTGTTGAATGATTTTAAATCACGATTGTTTACCCCAATGATTTGTGGATTTAACTGATAGGCACGTTGTAACTCAATACCATCATGTACCTCTACTAACACTTCTAGTCCCTTAGAACTTGCATATTGATAGAGTTGTCGTAACTTTTCGTCGGTAAGAATATTTACAATGAGTAAAATAATTGAAGCACCTGCTTTTTGTGCAACATCAATTTGAAGCGGATCAATGATGAAATCTTTACATAAAACAGGTAATTGTGTTGTTTCTGATATTTGCTGTAATCTTTCAAAGCTACCACCGAAATATCGTTCGTCTGTTAATACGGAGATAGCATTTGCTCCATAACGTTCATAATCACTCACTTGTTTAATTATATTTGTTTGTTGAAAAGCTTTTACAGATGGACTCTTTGATTTAATTTCAGCAATTAATGTTAAATTGTCATTTTTAATTAAAGCATCCGTTAATCGCGATTTATTTTTATGTTTTACCCCTTTCAAATTTTGTAATTTATCATGATAATAGCCGTCTTTTAATAATTGCTCTTTATAATCCACTATTTCACTTAATATCGTCACAGATATCACCTCTCATTTTCATAAATTGTACCATCGCTCGACCACTATCAATTAAGATCGTAGCTAAACTTATTCCAGATGCTATCGTATCTACCTTTTCAGAAACGTATAACGCAAGTGCAGCATTTAATACAACAACATCTCTTCTACAAGTTTTATCATCTCCACTTAAAATATCTAATGTAATCATTTTGTTTTCTTTCGGACTCCCACCCTGTAAATCTTGATTACTTGCAACCTTTAAACCATAATCTTTAGCATTTATAAAATAATGCGTTATGTCTCCATTTTCATTTAATTCATAAACTTCATTGTTTCCTGAAAGTGTAGCTTCATCCATACCATTTGCTCCATGTAACACTATTGCCCTCCGTCGTCCTAAATCTTTCAATGTTTGTGCTATCATGTACAATCGACTTGGGTCATACACTCCTAACACTTGATAGGTCAATTTAAATGGATTGATAAGTGGCCCAACTATATTAAAGATGGTCGGTGTAGAAATCATTTTTCTAACAGGTTGAATATATTTCATTATTGGATAAGACTCCATTGCGCTAATAAATGCCAATCCCTGTTCTTCAATTTGTAATGGGACTTCTGAAACTTTTGTCGTCTTTATTCCCAATTCATTTAACAAATCAGTACTTCCTGAATGGGATGTTATACTTCTATTTCCGTGTTTAATGACTGGAATACCTGCGCTTGCTACTATAAACGATACTGTTGTAGAAATATTGAAACTGTTTGACTTATCCCCTCCTGTACCGCATACACATATACTTCCTTCATATGTTGGTTGATTAGGATACATGGTTTGAATTAAGCTATTGACGACATAGGTTAATTCTTGTTGTTTAATTTCCTTTTTCGTAAATTGCGTTAATAAGTCGACTTTGTCTTCCACATTAATTTCAGGGTTTGTTAGATAGGTTATGAATTGTGTTGTCTCTGATTGCGTTAAAGTTATGTTATTATCCAATTGTTTTAATAATCTCATTAAAATTCACCCTTTCTTTTACAATACGAATGAAGTTTTCAATAATTTGTGAACCAAACTCAGTAGCAAATGATTCTGGATGATACTGTATACCGAAATGAAGATGTTGTTTGTCCTCGAAGGATTGTATTGAATCTGATGTACTTCCCGTAATGATTAAATTCTTAGGAAAAGACTTCATCTCACTTACAAGTGAATGATATCTCATAATTCTGAATCGGTGCGGTATCGTCAAATAGAGTTCTGACTCGTTTTTAACTTCAAGTGTATCTACCTTTCCATGCATGACTTTCTCTCCTTGAATAACTTTGCCACCGTAATAACACGTTAATGCTTGAGCACCTAAACAAATACCTAAAATTGGTAAAGTATGATATTTATCGATAATTTTTACCAATTCATCGTCATCTAAAGGATGACCAGGACCTGGTGAAATGATTACCCCATCAATTTTCTCTAAATAGTTGAATACATCTTTATCATCTGGATATTTAATAATCACTTCATCAATTTGACTAACTATATCAACCAAGTTATACGTAAACGAATCGTAATTATCTATAATTAATATCATGGTGTTACCTCCAATAAGCTTTTTGCTTTAAGTCGTGTTTCTTCGAGTTCCTTTTCAGGTATAGAATCGTACACAACACCACAGCCTGCCTCGACATTAACAGTGTCGTCATCAATCAACATGGTTCGTATTGCCAATGCAAAATCTAAATTTTGATTATAATTGATATAACCAACGCCACCGCTATAGACGCCTCTTTTATATGGATAGGATTCATATATGCGTTGAATAGCTCTTAGTTTAGGTGCTCCCGATACTGTCCCAGTTGGTAAAAGACTTGCTATGGTCGTCATTGGAGATATATCTTTTTTAATTTTTCCTTTTACTTCGCTAACGATATGCATGACATGTTCATATTTTTCAATCACCATCAGTTTTGATATTTCAGATGTCCCCGTAATACTTACTCTATGAATATCATTTCTACCTAAATCCACAAGCATACTATGTTCGCTTATTTCTTTCTCGTCTGTAATTAATTGGTGTGCATTGCATTCATCTATCTCTGGGGTAGTGCCACGTCTAATCGTTCCTGCAATTGGATTAGTTGTTACTTCGCCGTTATGAACTGCTACAAAGCTTTCTGGTGAACTTCCAACTACAATCTCATTTTCCATGTTCATGTAATACATATATGGACTAGGGTTCTTACGTTTTAAATTTTGATAAAGCTGATAACTCAATTGGTTTTTATTTTCTCCGAAATGATGTTGGTAGCTATATATTCTAGAGGGTACTACTTGAAACATATCTCCTTCAGTAATCCGTTGTTTCATTTGAGTAACAATATCGATAAATTGTTTATCAGAAATATTTGCTTTTATCTCTGATCTCTTAGGCACCATTTTATTATTCTCTTGGTAAACTTTAATTTGAGACAATGCTTGAATTCTATGCTTCACTCTTAATTTTAATTCTGCATTACTTGCTTTTGAAAATTGATTAGAAGCAATCACGTATAATTCATCCTTGTAATGATCAAATACAAATACATCCTCTATCATGTAGAAAGACACATCTGATATTGTTTTCATACTCTTAATAGCTACTCGTTTTAAAATTGGAAATTCATGTCGCACTAAATCAAAACTACACGTTCCCATAAAGCCAGAAATAAATGGCAGTTGCTTTAATTTTTCATCATTTATGACACAATCAAATTGATTGATGAATGTTTTTAAATAATTATATGGCTCAGTAGTTATAACTTTATCTTCTTTCAAAGTCTTAATAATTAATTCATTATCATTTAATTTGACGGTGCCATAATAATCGAATGCTACGATAGAGTATCTGCCTTTTAATTTTTGTTGACTTGCGCTTTCAAATATAATTTTATGTTCATTTAGCTGTCCTAAAGCTTCAGGCGTTATGTGAGCTTTCAATACTTCGTAATAAAATTCCATTTTCTCATCCCTTTCACTAAAAAACGTCAGCCTCCTTATGTAAAGGACGCTGACGCGCGGTACCACCTTAATTAACGAAATATTCCGAATAATCAAAATATTAAGCGTTCACTCATTCTTATTGATTTGTCTTTCAACATAAACCCAAATTCATGATAAGGGGTGTTGATTTGCATCTACCATCAACTTTCTGTCACTACCTTACTCACCACTACTTCATTTATGCCTATTTAATTGTACATAAAAACACCACAGCATACGCGCTTTACTCTATAAGGACGCGTTACCGTGGTGCCACCTTAGTTAACAATACTTTGTTCACTCTTACTTTATTAAAGTTTAAAATTCTAGACCCAATTCGATTAATATGTAGTGCCAATTTACATCACCCATTGGCTTTCTATTTGCTACAAATCATATTATCTACTTCATTCATAGAATTGTTTGATATTTCTTATATTTCAGTATAATACAAAACTCTATTTTATTTGTCAACGATCAATTATAAATTTATTGGAGATAAACAATATGCGTATAAAAGATTTTGAGTTGCATCAATAGACTCAATATGAGTTCTTTCAAGCGCGTGAGATGACTCTATACCAGCACCAAATAAACCATGACGAATGTCTGCACCTGCTTTTAGTGCTGCTGATGCATCAGAGCTATAATAAGGATAAATATCAACTTTATAAGGTATGTCATTGATTTTACATAAATTTATTAAATGAGATTTTAATTCTTTATGATAAGGACCTGATCCATCTTTAGCACAAATCGATACAGTATATTCATCTGAGGTTTGACCATCGCCTAGCGCTCCCATATCAAATGCAATAAACTCTACTATCTTATCCGATATTGATGCATTTGCACCATATCCTATTTCTTCGTTATTAGAAATATAAAACTGAGTCGTATGTGGCAATTGCGTTTCTTCTTGTTTAAGTTTTTCAAGCAGTTCTAGTATCATTGCTACACTTGCTTTATCATCTAAGTGTCTTGATTTAATAAATCCTGATGATGTAATTTCAGTTCTGGGATCAAAACTTACAAAATCTCCCACTTCAATCCCTAAATCTCTTGTCTCTTGATCAGACGTTGTTTTTTCATCGATACGAATTTCCATATGTTCGCCATCTCTAGGTATTTCATGATTATTTCTGTAAACATGGACACTTGTTTCATGCAAACAAATCGTTCCTGTATATACTTGTCCTGAATCAGTTTGTATTTCACAATACTCCCCTTCAATCGCGTTATATGTAAATCCACCTATTAAACTAATAGATAATCGACCATCTTCTTTAATTTCTTTGACCATCGCGCCTAGTGTATCTACATGGGCATTAATGCATCTTTGTTGTTCATCATTTTCACCTTGAACTTCGATAATTAAGGCACCTTTATTTGTTGTCTTAGTATCATAACCTAACGCTTCAACTTTGTTCTTAACATAATTAATTGCTTCCGTAGCATTACCAGATGGGCTATTTATTTCTGTAAGTTCTTTTATTGTTTTCAATACTTTTTGCGTCATCATTATCTCCCCTTTTTTAAAATAATTATTGATAACATTTTATCGTATTTTTAGAACTATCACTATTAATTCATTCATTTTGCTATTGTTTATCTGCACACTCTACCTTACAATGTACATATTCTGAAAATTTTGAAATAAGGTGATTCATCATGAAAAATATTTTATTTATAGGACTCGGTTTGATTGGTGGCAGTTTAGCTAGCAATTTAAAATATTATCAACCTAATCTTACAATATCAGCATTCGACGCTGATAAAGATCAACTTGAAAAAGCATTATCAATAGGAATAATTGATAAAAAAATTGAGGACTATAGTGAAGGCGTAAAAAATGCAGATATTATCATTTACGCTACTCCAGTACAACAAACTGAATTATACTTAAAAGAATTACCTAATTATCAAACACAATCTCATTTAATTGTAACTGATACTGGTAGCACTAAATCTAATATTCAAAGCTATGAAAAGTTTCTCTTAAACAACGACATTCATCTTGTAGGTGGCCATCCTATGGCTGGAAGTCATAAATCTGGCGTTCTAAATTCAAAAAAACATTTATTCGAAAATGCTTATTACATTCTCGTTTATGATGATGCACGTAATGCTGAATCGGCTAAAAAGTTACAAACATTGTTATCAACTACATCTGCAAAATTTATAACAACATCAGCACAAGAGCACGATTATGTTACTGGAGTTGTGAGTCATATTCCCCATATCATCGCTTCAAGCTTAGTTCATTTGAGTGAAACAAACTCAAAGAATCATACTCTAGTAACACAATTAGCAGCTGGTGGCTTTAGAGATGTCACACGTATAGCTAGTAGTAACGCAGATATGTGGAGAGATATTACGTTTAGCAATCAAGAAAATATATTACACCTATTAGAAATGTTGCAACAACAATTAGATTCAATTTCATCCCATATTCGTTTAAATGATACTAATGAAGTCCATAGTTTCTTTTCAGGTGCTAAAAAGTTTAGGGATCAACTTCCCGTTAAACAACAAGGTGCACTGAGTATTGCGTATGATCTCTATGTAGATATTCCAGATAAATCAGGTATGATTAGCAAAGTAACTTCCATTTTGAGTTTACATAATATTTCTATAAGTAACTTAAAAATCCTTGAAATTCGTGAAGATATTTTAGGTGCTTTGCAAATTAGCTTTAAAACTCCTGAAGATCGTGAACGAGGCATTAAGGCGCTCAGTGATTTTGAAACATACATTCTATAATAATGTCCTCCTAATACAATGAAGTGCGCTCGATTTCTTTTAAATGCGCATTTCATTGATAGGAGGATATATTTTACATTTTATGCCCTGCCATTAAGCCCAAGCGACCATGCTTTGTTCCAGCATCAGTGTAAGATATCGCTTTAGATACGATTCCCTTACCATATTTGTTTTGTAAGTAATCAATGGTTTTAGCTAGCTTTTCATCTCTTCTTCTTTCATATTCGTCTATAAATAAGTTAAGCTGGCGGTCTTCCTCATTAATAAGTTGTGTCAATGATACGCTCAATGTTCGATACAGTGCATTCTTATCACACAATTGATTCGCATAATAATTAACTACTTTATAGATGTCGCGTTCTAAGTTTGTCGCATCTGTTAGTGTATATTGCTTATGAACACCACCGCCTTCTGTATAACCAAATGAAAAGTGAATTGTTCTTGCCAATTGTTTACGTGCTCTTATTCTACTAGCAACGTCTTCTATCAATTCTTGCATTACAATTTTCGATTCCTCAAACCGATAATCTCTCATCAGTATTTGGCTTTTACATATGGATGGATTAGTAACATTATATTTTTCTCTCAATTTACTTTGATCAATACCATTAGCATGTAAATGCATATCTATCCCTAATACACCAAAATCTCTTTTAAGAAATCTGTATGGATATTGAGCTAAATCTCCAACAGTTACAATCCCTTTCTTATTGAGCTTTGCTTCTGTTTTCTTGTTAATGCCCCAAAAATCACGTAATGGCGTAATTTTCCACATTTTTTGTGGGACATCATGATATCTCCATTCTGTAATACCGTTGGATGTATGTTTTGCTTCAATATCCATTGCGACCTTACTTAATAACATGTTTGATCCTATACCAATAGTGCAATATATCCCTGTTTTATCTTCTATTTCCTTTTGTAATCTTTCTGCAAATGATTGTACAGTAGAGTTAAATCGATGATAGCTATCAGTCACATCTAAAAAGAATTCATCTATACTGTATTGATGTAAATCTTCTCCCGGTACATATTTAAGCGCAATTTTAGAAATTGCTATTGAAACTTCTAAATATTTTCTCATGCTAGGATTGATAATATAAATATCATTACGATGCGGAATCTCGAATAGTCTTGACCCTGTTTTGATACCAATTTCTTTTAATTTAGGTGTAGCTGCTAAAACAACCGATCCTTGTCTTTTAGTGTCTGCAACTACTGCTAACTTTGTTTCTAGAGGATTCAATCCCTTTTGGATACATGATACACTAGCAAAAAAACTCTTTTGATCGATACATAATATGTCTCTTTCTTCCAATAAATTATAATCATACATGCCAAGATACCTCCCTTAGTCATTTTTATTATATACGAACATTTGTTCTGTTTCAATAAAAATAAGAACTAATGTTCTTTATTTTGTTTTGGAGTACTGTCCTAAAACATGCTATACTATGGATGAAATTACTAATTCAAGGAGGAAATAAGATGCCAATCATCAATGTTAAATTGTTAGAAGGACGCTCAGATGAACAATTAAAAAATTTAGTAACAGAAGTAACAAATGCAGTTGAAAAAACTACTGGAGCTAATAGAGAGGCAATTCATGTGATTATTGAAGAAATGCAAAAAAATCACTATGGCGTTGCAGGAGTTAGAAAATCAGACGCAGAATAAAACTTTAATTAGTTTACATAATAATATTATGGTGTTTATTAAAGTCGTAAAAAAGAGTGCACCCAATCGAGTGCGCTCTTTTACGTTTTAGTTATTTAGAAATTCTTTGACAGCTTTTTTATTTTTCTCCTTATCAATCTCTAAGGCACTGCCATCGTTATTTGTATTAATATTCTGGTACGAATTATTAATTGGAACCGTAAGAGATTCTACGTTCTTATCTCCTCTTATACCGTAACTAATACCTGTTTGGAAGATAGCTGAATTTGGCATACTTGTATTAATATAGCCCCTTAATATACCAGCTACTTTAGGCAATTTTATTACTGAGCTAGGTGTAACTAACTCTTTTTTCAACGTCTGCATAACTTGTTGTTGACGTCTAACTCGCCCAAAATCTCCTTCCTCATCATGTCTAAATCTCGCATATCCAAGTAATTCTTTACCGTTTAAACGATGATGACCTTTTTTAAGAGATACGCCAATATTTTCAGACATATCTTTTTCTACGTCCATAGGAACGCCGTTAGGTTCTAATTCATCAATCATCTTTTCAAAGCCCGTAAAATCAATGACTGCATAATATTCAGGATTAATACCTAAATTCTTATTTAAAGTCTTTCTAAGAAGTTCAGGTCCGCCAAGTGAATAGGCTGCATTAATTTTATAATTCTGATATCCAGGTATTTCCGCATAAATATCACGCATCACTGACATCATTTTCATTTTCTTATGAATATAATCATATTGAACTACCATGATGGAATCTGAACGCGACTTACCACCGCTAGCTTTGTCAGCACCTAACACAAGTACAGAAATCTTACCGTCATTTTTTACTGGTCCATTAAACTTATGTACTTTGATATCTTTTGCATGTTTCTCAGCGTAATTAACACCACTACGATAACCATGGACAATATAGATAATAGCTGCGATTAGCAATATCAATATAATCAAAATGATAAAAGGTAATTTACGTAGCTTTTTCTGATTCCGTCGTTTAGAAGGTGTCTGCGCGTCTGCTTGTCGTCTGTATACTGTCTTATCCTTCTCTTCTGTCATATTTACCTACCTTACGTCTAGTAAAAATCTTCAAAATTGTATATCTATGTACTATAATTATATATAATTAAATTATAGAAGTTGCTTTGAAAAATCAAGCGATTTTTAAATAAATGGTACTAAGGTCCAATGAAAGGATGGCATAAATGAATATTAATACAGCATATTTTGCTGGTGGGTGTTTCTGGTGTATGACCAAACCTTTCGATCAATTCGATGGTATAGAAACAGTAACATCTGGCTATATGGGTGGTTCAACTCACAATCCTACTTATGAAGATGTGAAAAGTGGGACCACAGGACATTATGAAACTGTAAAAATTGAATATGATGTTGCATTGTTTTCTTATAATAAATTATTAGAAGTATTTTTCTCGGTTATTGATCCCATTGATGATGGTGGCCAGTTTCAAGATAGAGGTTCACAATATAGAACAGCTATATTCTACACGAATGAGGATCAAAAAAGACTTGCTGAGCAATACGTTCACCAACTCGAGCAAACAATTCATTCAGAAAAAGCAATAGCGACTAAAATATTACCCGCTTCAACTTTTTACAAAGCAGAAGAATATCATCAAGATTTTTACAAAAAGAACCCTGAGCGTTATGCTCAAGAACAACAAGACCGAGCAAATTATAAATCCAATTAAAGTTTTAAATAATCAAAGGCACCCTTCAAAGTGATTATCACCCATTCACTTGTTGGATGCCTTTTTTTAACAATTATTTATGACGAATAACTCTCATTACTTTTAACATACTATACCATAGTGAACTATCTTTTCTATAAACCAAAAATCTTGGTTCCCAATTTGGACTATATTTTTCTTTATACTTACGTAGTCCTTGAAAGCGATATAGACCATTGAAGTGTTCAAACACACGCCCAGCTACACGCTCTCGTGGGTAAGAATAATTTAATTGACCTACATTTGATAAAGTTGCCATACCCATGTTAAATGCTTTATAGCCTTTATCTTTACCCCAAAGTAACATATGTAGATATAGGCCATCCATTAAAGGTAAATCTAAATCAGGTAACCAACGAATTAAATCTACTGAAATAGCTTCATTATAATAAGTAGGCATTAAAGTGCAAAACGCAATGACTTTACCTTCCTCATTCTTCATTATTCCAATAGGTGCTTGTTGTAAATACTCTTCTGTAAATTGACCTACTGAAAAATGCATTTCATTACGTCCATCTAGCCATTGATTACTAACTTGTTTTAATTGAAAAATGAGATCTTTCGAAAAAGGTGGCTCTAAAATTTCAAATTGAATATTTAAATCATCAAATTTATTAAGTGTTGCTCGGAAACCACGACGTTTCTTTCCTGATGTCGTAAATTGAGTTAAATCTATAATGGCCTCTTCACCAAGTTTGAAAAACTGATTACCAAAATTATGATATAGCGGCATAAAGCGATCTGACACTTGATAGAATATAATGTCATAGCCTAACTTTTCACCGTAGTTATAAAAATCAATAAGTAAAGACTGAAACGCCTTCGTATCACCGATTGGATCTCCTAACACAACAAGAGCGTTACCTTTGTAGCGATACATTAAAAAAGCTTGTTGCGCTTCATGCATAAAGACATCTTTATCTCCACTATAGATTAAATGACTTAAATAATTGCCACCATACGTTTCAATAATTGATTTACATCTCGATAAATCTTCTAATTGATGTGGTCTAGTGTATCTAGACCCCAATAACCATGCGACGATACCTACAAGTATGACTACGACAAGAATAGTTAACCAGAAATAATATTTCAATAAAGAAGTATCCATTTCAATGTGGTAAATATCAAGTGCATATAAAGTTTCTGAAATTATAAAATGATTAACATACAATACCAGCATACTTAAAATAATTGTAAAAATTAAACGTTTTAATCTGAATGGTCGTTTCATCACTTTAGAACGACGATAAGCGAGAATAAGTAATATAAATATTAATAAAATCCATGATAAAAGAATTAAAGATGCATAAGTATATATTGTTGCACTAAATATTAAAACAAGTGAAATCATTACAAACAAAATAGCACGTCGGCTTTGTTTAAATACACCTCTAACATTGATAAGTAATAATAAGCAAGCACTTGTATGTACAGATAACATAATATAATATGCGAAATGATGATCATCGTATAAACCATCATAAACAATTGTAATGTTATTAATAAAGAAAACAAAACTTGTTATTAGTACTAACGTAGCTAAGGCAAATGATGGAATCTTGGCAATAATATCTTTTTGATAAGAGAATAAAAAAGATGTTACATCTCTTGCAGGTACAAAATATTTAGATTCTTCGAAGTATTTTCGCGCAGATGATCCAAACTCAAATGTAGATAAAATAAGTGCAATAATAACTGGTACAAAGTAATAAGCGAAACGATATAATAATAACGCTAATAATACTTTTTCTTCAGGAACGCCTAAAGACTTAAGACCTAATAATACAACTAAATCGAAAGCACCGAAGCCACCTGGTATGAAACTAACCAATCCAGAAAGAGCAGCAATGATGAATATACCGATAACAGTCGTGAATGCTATGTTAATATCTACAATAACTGTTGATAAATAGAGTACTGTCGCAGCTGCCAGCCACTCAAAACTTGATACTAATGTGCAATAAACACCTAAATATTTATTGTTACGATCAATAGGGTTAATCATGGTATAGGCAATAAATAAAGGTAAAAATAATGCAACAACATATAAAATCCATCGAACCCAACTTACTTTATTTATTATATGGGAAGCATCAAAGATATGTAACACGACAAGGATTGATAAAAGACTCAAACCCATTAACATAGAAATCAGTATGATTGAAATGGCATGAACTAATTTTTTTCTATCAGTTGTATAATTTTTATAAATAAATGCTCTAAAACCAGCCCCTATAAATCCACCAAAGCCAACAATGGCATTAAGTGCATTAATGATATAGCTGATTTTAAAAACCCTAATAAGTGGTATATCAAGTTTTAACCCTTTTACTAAGATAAGATCATACAAACTTAGTAAAATCATAGCTGAACCACCGCAAATGAATAAGCCAACTAGATACCAACGATTAATTTTGCTAAATGCTTCAAGTGTTTGTTTAAAATTAATGTGTGCTAATTCATGATATAGCGTTGCAACAACTGCTATAAATAAAACTGCAGCAAAAACAAATTTGAGTATTGATAATAATCTATTCTTAAGTTCTTCAGTCATGTCATACCTCTACCTTTACCTACGATTATTTAAAAATATATCATACCTTCATTTGAATGAACATATGAATATGTATAACTCATACTAACAGTATTGTAATGTGTGTAAGATTAAATACTTTCTTAAAAAAGACGGGAACGAGACAGAATCCAAAAATGAATTCATTATCTCATTCCCGCTAGGTAACTAAAACTGAGAAAGCTAGATAAACTGGCTTTAACACTTAATACTCTTTTAGAGTTTATTCAGCTTGAGTACATTCTTTAGTTTCTTCTTTTTTAATTTCATATTCTCCTGAATCATCACCATAATACTTGTTATAACGACGTTTAAATAATAAGAATAGGTGTGAGACTAATACTTTAAGTATTGCATAACCAGGAATACCTAAAATAACACCAACAATACCTAATAAATTACCAGCACTCAATAAGATGAAAATAATCGTTAAAGGATGAATTTTCAATGTTTTACCCATAACATTAGGTGAAATGAAATGTCCTTCAATAAATTGAACAAGCGTCCATACTACAATTAATTTCAATAACATGAAAGGCGATGTAATAATCGCTATGATGATGGCTGGTGAAATAGCAATCGTTGGTCCTAGATAAGGTACAACACTTGTAACAGCAGCTATACAAGCAAGTACAAGACCGTAATCAAGACCAATAATTGAATAACCTATAAAGAGTAAGATACCAATACAAAATGAAACAATAATTTGACCTTGGATATATGATCCAACTTGTACACTCATTTTTTCCATTAAATCATGGTAATCTTTTCTAAATTTAGGTGGCATAATCTTCGTTGAATACTCTTTAAATTTGTGACCATCTTTTAACATGAAGAATAATACAAAAGGTGTTGTGACAAGAACTACACCTACATTAACAATAGCTTCTGCAAAACTTCTAATTTTAGTTCCAAATCCATCAAAATAACTCGAAACCATAGAAGGTATCTTATTGGAAACTGAGTCTAACCAATCTTGTATTTGAGTATAAAATGATGATAAGAAAGAAAAATGTGTGACTTGATCTATAGCGTTATTAAATTTATCTACATATTTAGGGAAGTTGTTAGCTAAACGTGTGATTTGATCTCCAATAAGCGGAATTAATAAATTAATAATTAATGTCGCTCCACCAACAATAGCTAAAAATACAATAATGATTCCTAGTAATCTTGGAATATTATATCTCTCCATCAAATTAATCACTGGATTAATAAGATAGAATAAAATAAGCGATAAAATAATTGGTGCTACAATTGTATTAAATATGATGATAAATGGTTCAAAAACATAAGAAATTTTATCAAATATAAATATTACAATACCTATGAGCACTAATGAAAGCAAAGCAAATAATAAATCTTTACCGCCTAAGAATTTCATAAAACGCGTTTCTGTAAAACTAAATTTTTTTGCGTTTTTTTCTTCAACTTGCTTATTTTCAATTGCCATGTTTTTCACCATACCTTAACTTACTATTAAAACTATAGCTATTTTACATCATAACACAAAAATAATTAAGTGTTCCTTAGTTATGCGATGAACTTATTTGATTTTCAAAATGATAAATATGTAAAGCAAGATACACAATTTCGGAATCATCGATAGGAATATTCAAGTGCTTTTGAATCATTTTTGAAATTTTAAAAGCAGTATTATATGCATTTGGGTAATGATTTTTAACCATATCTATAAAAACATCTTGAGCATATATATATTCTTTTTTATTAAGTCGTCGAATTAAAAATTGAATATGTCTTATAAAACGTTGATATTGAACCGTATGATTATCGATTTCATGATTTAAATCATTTTCAATAATAAGTATACTTTTACTAATCAATTTATTGATCAAAGACATCTCATGTATCGTTAAATCCTCTGTGTTTGAAGCAATGTGTAATGCAATAAATCCAATTTCATCAGGTGGGAACTTAACATCTAGTCGTTGATTCAATTTATCAATAACTTGACTTGCAATAGCATACGCATCACTATATAAATGTTTGGTTTCGATAGCAAATGGATTACTAATAATTTGATTTTGTTTTAATCTTTTATATGCAAATATAATATGATCAGTCAATGCAACAACAAGGTTTTTATCATCTGTAGTATGAGTTGTACTTGTAATAAAATTGACTGATTCAATAATCGCTTGTAGAACATCTTCATCGGCAATTTCAACTAAAGATTTGTAATATTCTTGTTGCTGTTTTTGCTCTAATTTATAAACCTTTTCTATTGAAGCACTTTCATCTAGGGTCATTCCAGCCTTTTTATTAAAGCCAATACCTTTTCCAATGAGAATGACCTCTTGATTATTATAAGTGCATATGATGACGTTATTATTTAAAGCTTTAGAAATGGTATACTCACCCATCATAATCACCTTTCTCTGTAATATATGAATTATAAATCTATTTATTAAAAATGAAAAGATTTCTAACTTAATGTAAAAACTCCTTTCAACGTTTTGAATGAGAGTTTCAACACATTGAAAGGAGTATGAATAAATTCTATTTTAATCAATCACTTAAGTGATTATTTTTTAGGTAGTTGATTTTCTCTACCCCAAGTTTCAATACCAAATAAGTTAATTTCAAGATTCTCTGGTTTAAACACAGGTTTCATACCAGCTTTACGTTGTTTTTGGTAATCTTTCATTACAGCTATCGCTATATTTGAAAGACCAATTATAGAAATCAAGTTAACAATTGCCATTAATCCCATGAATAAATCGGCAGTACTCCATACAGTTTCAGTTTTTACTACTGATCCAACAAATACTAATAAGACAACTAAACATCTAAAAACAAACATAACTACTTTGTTTTTAGATAAGAACTCTATGTTAGATTGACCATAATAATAGTTACCAACAACAGAAGAAAATGCAAATAGCGTAATTGCGATTGTTAAGAAGATACCTCCAGCTGAACCTAAATGTTCATTTAATGCTGATTGTGTAACTTGAACACCTTGAGGTGCATTTTCTCCAAATTTTAATCCTGAATATAAAAGAATCATAATCGCTGTGGCTGTACAAACTAACATTGTATCGAAAAATACACCAAGTGATTGAATTAAACCTTGTTTAACTGGATGTGGCACTGCCGCTGTTGCTGCTGCGTTTGGCGCAGAACCCATACCAGCCTCGTTAGAGAATAGACCACGTTTAATACCTTGAAGAATCGCTGCACCTACAGCGCCTCCTGTAACTTGCTCGAAACCAAATGCACTCTTAATGATTGTGCCAATCATCGGAACAATTTGATCGATATTTAATAATAAGATAACTAAAACCATACCGATATAAATAATAGCCATGATTGGAACAATCAATGAAGATAATGTCGCGATACTGCGGACACCACCAAAAATGATTGCTGCAGTAATAACAGCTAAAATAATACCTGTTACAACTGGACTTACGTTGTACTGTGTATTTAATGATTCTGCAATCGTATTAGATTGAACAGTATTAAATACAAACGCAAATGTTATAGTAATTAATATTGAGAATAAGATACCTAACCATTTTTGGTTCAAACCTTTAGTTATGTAATATGCTGGGCCCCCTCGGAATCCACCTTCTTTGTCATGAACTTTATAAATTTGAGCTAAAGTTGCCTCCATAAATGCACTTGCAGCACCGATAAAAGCAATTACCCACATCCAAAATACTGCACCAGGACCACCTAGTACAATTGCCGTAGCTACACCTGCAATATTACCAGTACCTACACGGGAACCAGCACTAATTGCAAATGCTTGGAATGGTGATATACCTTTTTCACCACTATTTAATGTTTCAGGTTTCTCGGTTAAAGCTCTAAACATTTCCGGCAACATACGTAATTGCACGAATTTAGAACTAATAGTAAAGAAGAACCCTACAGTTAATAGCAATCCAATTAAATATTGCGACCAAATTAAATCATTACCTACCTGAACAATTGTTTTAAACCATCCAGGTATTAAATTATCGAAATCACTCATTAAATCCCTCTCATCTAAAATAATTTAATATCCTAAGATATACTACAAGAGATTTATACTGTATTGAATAAACCCAATAAAATAATACTAGTACATATTACGTTTGAGTGTTATACAACATCAATATAAATCTCTTGAAAGATTAAAATTGGTTAAAATAACAAGTTCAATTTTATCATTTTCCTTTAAAATTGAAAATATAATTTTTATAATCCATTAGTCGATTGTCATATCTAAGACGTCTCCAAAATCTTTAACATCAACAACAAATGACCCATTTGTGTATTGTTCAGATAAATGAATATCAGTGATTTGTCCTTCTTCAGAGTGACTTTCAGAATATAGAGTATACATACTTTCATCTTTAACAACATAACCTGCAACAACACGATGCGGATTTTTCTTCAACTCTTTAAGTAATGTAATACCTCTTTGTGCTCTTTTAGCTTGTTGTAAAATCTTATAGCTAATTCGTTTTACAGCACCTCTTTGAGTAGCCATTATAATTGAGCTATCACTATCTACAACATCCGTCATAACGACAAAATCTTCATCTTTTAAGTTGATAGATTTCACCCCAGCTGCTCGTAATCCCGTATCAGATAGTTCTTCACTTGAATACGTTAATGACATACCTTTATGTGTTAATACACTGATGAGTTGATCTTCATTTAATCGAATGACGTTTATTAATTCATCATTATCTTTAACTTTCATAGCAACTAATGGTTTATTGTAACGAGTCGTTTTAAATAAGCTAACGTTACTTTTTTTAATCATTCCATTTCGAGTCGCTAGTACATAAAATGCGTCATCTTTAAAACTTTGTTCATTGTAAACATCAACTACAGTTTCATAATCATCTAGGGGAACAATTTGAGATACATGCTGTCCAAGTTCTTTCCATCTGATATCTGCTAATTTATGAACCGGAATGAATAAATACCTTCCTTTATTTGTAAAAACAAGTACCGTATCTTGCGTGTTAACTGTTTGATATTTGAGTAAACTGTCTCCATCTTTAAGCCCTACTTCAGTGACACCACTGGCATTAAAACTACGTGTAGATGTCCGTTTAATATATCCTTGACGTGTAATACTTAAAACAACATCTTCACTTGGAACCATAACTTCTTTATCAATTTTGATTTCTGCGATTTCCGCTTCAATTGATGATAAACGCTCAGATTTAAATCGTTTTCTAATATCAGTCAATTCACTTTTAATTACTTGTAACAATGCATCATGATTATCAAGTATATGACGATATTCTTTAATCAAATTAGCTAACTCATTATGTTCATTTTCCAATGCAACGATATCTGTATTAGTTAAACGATAAAGTTGAAGCATAACAATAGCCTCTGCTTGAGCTTCCGTAAATTCAAATTCAGCAACTAAATTGTCTTTAGCATCTTTTTTATTTTTAGAGTTACGAATTAACGTGATAACCTCATCCAATATTGATAGTGCTTTCATTAAACCTTCCACAATATGCATGCGTTTTTCAGCATGATCTAAATCATATTTCGTACGATTTGCCACAACTTCAATTTGATGATTTAAGTAACTATCAATAATTTGGCGAATACCCATTAATTTTGGACGACCGTCACTAATTGCAACCATATTAAAGTTATAAGCAATTTGTAAATCAGAGTTTTTGAATAAATAGTTTTTTATAGCTTCTGCATTTACATCCTTTTTCAGTTCGATTGCTATTCGTAATCCAGTGCGATCAGTTTCATCACGGACTTCGATAATACCATCTACTTTTTTATCTGCTCTTAACTCATCGATTCTTTTGACTAGTGAACTTTTATTCACTTCGTAAGGAATCTCAGTAACGATAAGTTGTTGACGACCATTACGAAGGGTTTCTTCATCTACTTTAGAACGCACAACAATTTTACCTTTACCAGTCTCATAAGCTTTCTTAATGCCATCCACGCCTTGAATAATACCGCCAGTAGGGAAATCTGGACCTTTTATATATTTCATTAGTTGAGTGACAGTAATATCAGGATTATCGATATATTTCAATGTTGCTTGAATTACCTCTGCTAAATTATGCGGTGGGATGTCAGTCGCATAACCTGAAGAAATCCCTGTTGAACCATTAACTAATAAATTAGGAAACCTTGCTGGTAAAACCATTGGTTCTAAAGTTGTATCATCATAGTTTGGAACAAATGCAACAGTTTCCTTGTTAATATCTCTGACAAGTTCTTCCGATAATTGGCTTAACTTCGCTTCAGTATAACGCATGGCTGCAGGAGGATCATTATCGATACTACCGTTATTACCATGCATTTCAATTAAAACATGACGTAATTTCCAATCTTGACTTAAGCGCACCATTGCATCATATACTGATGAGTCGCCATGAGGATGATATTGACCAATAACGTCACCGACTGTCTTCGCACTCTTACGGAAATTCTTATCATACGTATTCCCACTACTATGCATTGCGAAAAGAATTCTTCGTTGTACTGGCTTCAAGCCATCACGAACATCCGGTAATGCACGTTCTTGAATAATATATTTACTATATCTTCCAAAACGATCGCCTATCACATCTTCAAGTGATAAATCTTGAATTATCTCACTCAATTTGTTTCCTCCTCAGTATATTCTTCAGTTTCTAGTACTTGTACTTCAGTATTATCTAATATACTCTGATCTTCTTGCATGCCAAATTCAACGTGACTTTCAATCCATTCACGACGTGGCGCAACTTTATCACCCATTAAAGTTGTAACTCGTTTAGATGAACGCATTTCATCTTCAATTTGAACACGAATTAATGTTCTAGTTTCAGGATTCATAGTTGTTTCCCATAACTGTTCAGGGTTCATTTCACCTAGACCTTTATAACGTTGCAACATAAATCCTTTTCCTAATTTCTTCTGAAGTTTTTCAAGTTCATCATCAGTCCATGCATATTCAACTTGCTTAGATTTACCTTTTCCTTTTTCCAGTTTATATAATGGCGGCAATGCGATAAATACTCTACCAGCTTGTACAAGCGGTTTCATATACTTAAAAAAGAAGGTTAATAATAATACTTGAATATGCGCACCATCTGTGTCGGCATCAGTCATGATAATAATTCTATTATAATTACTGTCTTCTATTTTAAAGTCGTTTCCAACACCAGCTCCAATTGTATGAATGATAGTATTAATTTCTTCATTTTTAAAAATATCTTCAAGTCTTGCTTTTTCAGTATTAATAACTTTACCTCTTAAAGGTAAAATCGCTTGGAATTTTCTATCTCTTCCAAGTTTAGCTGAACCGCCTGCTGAGTCACCTTCGACTAGATATAATTCATTTTTCTCAGTATTTTTACTTTGAGCAGGTGTTAACTTTCCTGATAATAAAGTGTCTTTACGTTTATTCTTCTTACCTGAACGTGCATCTTCACGTGCTTTACGCGCAGCTTCCCTAGCTTGTTGTGCTTTAATTGCTTTCTTCACTAGAGATTTAGAAAGTTGACCTTTTTCTTCTAAATAAAATGGCAATTTATCAGAAACTACTGAATCAACAGCACTACGAGCTTCTGAAGTACCCAATTTAGATTTAGTTTGCCCTTCAAATTGTAACAATTCTTCAGGTATGCGAACTGATATAACTGCAGTTAAACCTTCACGGATATCATTACCGTCTAAATTTTTGTCTTTTTCTTTCAATTCATTGATTCTTCTTGCGTAATCGTTGAACACACGTGTCATTGCAGTTTTAAATCCTACTTCATGTGTTCCGCCGTCTTTGGTACGTACGTTATTTACGAAGCTTAATATACTCTCTGAATATTGATCATTATATTGAAAAGCGACATCTACTTCTATACCATTTGAAGCACCTGTAAACATAGTTACGTCGTGAAGAACCTCTTTGCCTTCATTTACATAACTAACAAACTCTTTAATCCCCTCTTCGTAATGATAAACATCTTCACGTTCTTTGCCATTACGTAAATCTTTCAATGTTATTTTAAGATTCTTTAATAGGAAGGCAGATTCTTGTAACCTCTCACTTAAGGTTTCAAAATTAAATGTAGTTGTAGCTTTAAATATTTCGGGATCTGGTTTAAATGTAACTTTAGTTCCTGTTTTTTTTGTTTTACCTGATTTAACTAATCCAGATGCTGGCACTCCACCATTTTTAAAGCTTTGCTTGTAAATATTCCCGTCTCTATGTATTTCTACTTCTAACCATTCGCTTAATGCGTTAACTACAGATGCACCAACCCCATGCAATCCACCTGATGTTTTATATCCGCCTTGGCCGAATTTACCACCGGCGTGCAATACTGTGAAAATAACTTCTACAGTAGGTTTACCTGATGCATGCATTCCTGAAGGCATACCACGACCATTATCTTCAATAGAAATACTATTATCTTGATTTATTGTTACATTTATTTCATTACCATATCCGTTTAAAACTTCATCTACGGAGTTATCTACTACTTCATACACTAAATGATGTAGTCCTCGTTTATCAGTAGATCCTATATACATACCTGGACGCTTTCTTACAGCTTCCAATCCCTCTAATACTTGAATAGAATCATCTGAGTAATGATTTGAATTTTTTGTTGCCAATGCGTTCGCCTCCTACAAACGTACGTTCGTTTTAAAAACTATACAATAGTTATTCTTATATAAATTGGTCTAAATTGCAAGCGTGAGTTAAAAACTAATCTATTTAAAGTTCCTGTTAAGAACAAATTTTTAAAATTGGTCGTTGTTATCTATTAGATTATGGTAAAATATAGCTACGTTATTAAAGGATGTGTAAAGTTATATGATGATAGTAGTCATGCTCATATTAAGCTATCTCATTGGTGCTATTCCTAATGGATATGTTATAGGAAAGCTTTTTTTCAAAAAAGATATTAGACAATATGGCAGTGGTAATACTGGCGCAACTAATAGTTTCCGAGTTCTAGGTAAACCAGCAGGATTTATTGTAACCTTTTTAGATATATTTAAAGGATTTATTACTGTGTTCTTTCCTATTTGGTTTCCAGTGCATGCAGATGGACCGCTTAGCACGTTCTTCACACATGGGTTAATTGTAGGTTTATTCGCAATACTTGGCCATGTATATCCAATATATCTTAGATTTAAGGGTGGAAAAGCTGTAGCTACAAGTGCTGGTGTTGTCTTAGGCGTAAATCCTATCTTGCTACTTATATTGGCAATTATATTCTTTGGAGTATTATATATATTTAAATATGTTTCACTCTCAAGTATTATTGCAGCAATTTGTTGCGTTATTGGCTCTCTCATCATACAAGATTACATATTATTTGGGATGAGCTTACTCGTTTCAATAATTTTAATAGTAAGACATCGCACCAATATTGTAAGAATTTTTAAAGGCGAAGAGCCAAAAATAAAATGGATGTAAATCCAATACCGATAATAATGCATTAAGCGTATCAATTCGCTTAGTGCTTTTTTATATCTTCATTGAAATTTTATGGATTATCTCAAAATATGAATATGTTATAATTCTAAGAGTTCCATTTTAAAAAAATCCAAGTAATAGATAAATAAGGTAGGAGGATAATGTAATGAAAATTAAACTAACAGATCAAGCTGTAGAATGGTTTAAAGATGAACTAGACTTACCTGAAAATAACAAAGTTTTACAGTTTTACGTTCGCTATGGTGGTGAATTTCAACTTAAACAAGGTTTCAGTCCTGCCTTTCGCGTTGAACCAAGAGAAGATGTAGAAATTGGTTACGAAGAAAATTATAATGATTTGATATTAGTCGTTTCAGAAGAAGATCTATGGTATTTTGAGGATAATGAAGTCCTCGTTGAAAAAGTAGATCATGATGATGAAATTGCCTATTCTAAATTGAAGTAAGTCATAAAAACCGTTGAATTTAACTAAGCATATATAAAAGAACTGAGAAGACGCTCCCATGTAGCATTTCTCAGTTTTTTTAATACATATTAGTGATAAATCTAAACGCTTGAAATCACAATAAAAATTTTAAAGGTAAGGTAAATGATAGTCGGCCCCCACATAGAGAATTTCGCCCTGAAATTCTTCAAGCAAAGCAAGCTGGGTTAAAATGAATACATTCCTCTCACATAAGTCTTGTATATCATCTATATTTCAAGGTCGCTTGATTGAGTCACTTCAAAATCTTTTCCATCTTGATTTAATTTATCTACATGACTATAAACCTTATGCCATTCTGGGAAGTAACGGTCTAATCTAATTGGTCGAAAATTACTTGATTTCATACAAATTAATTGAGTTGAACCAGTTGTAGCAAGTTCTCCATTCTCATTATATACTTCATAACAATAAACTGATTTAAGTCTCGAATATTGCTCAACCCATGTTTTAATTGTCACTTTTTCAGGATAAAAAATTGATTTTCTATATTTTATTTGAAGGTCTACAACTGGAGAAATGATGCCCTCTTTTTCCATATCTGCATAACTAAAACCCAACTTTCGGATGTAATCTGTTCGTGCAACCTCAAACCATGTAGCATAATTACCATGATAAATCACACCCATTTTATCTGTTTCTTGATATCTAGCTTCAATTTCAGTCATACTGTATATCATTCTTAAGTACCTCTTTTCCAAAATCATTCATATTTCATATTAACATAAAAAAGCCATGCCAACATAAAGTCAGCATGGCTTCAAAGTTCATATATTATTGCGCTAATTTATTTCTTAGAACCATTTGTAAAATACCACCATGACGATAGTAATCTAATTCTACTAGTGAATCAAATCGTACAATTGCTTCAAAATCAACGACTTCACCATTTTCTTTTTTAGCATGTACTTTCACAGTATCACGTGGACTTACTGTTTCGTCAATATCAACAGAAATAGCTTCTTTTCCATCTAATCCTAATGATTCAGCTGATTCACCATCTTTAAATTGTAATGGTAAAACACCCATCATAACTAAGTTAGAACGGTGAATACGTTCATAGCTTTGAGCGATAACAGTTTTCACACCTAATAAGTTTGTACCTTTTGCAGCCCAGTCACGAGAAGAACCCATACCGTAGTCGTTTCCTGCTAAAACAGCTAAACCAGTACCGTCTTCTTTATATTTCATAGCTGCATCATATATAGGCATTACTTCATCTGTAGGCCAGTAAGTAGTGAATCCACCTTCAGTACCTGGGGCTAATTGGTTTTTAATACGAATATTAGCAAATGTACCTCTTACCATTACTTCATGGTTACCACGTCGAGAACCGTAAGAGTTAAAGTTTCTAATAGGTACATCATGATCTAATAAATATTTACCAGCTGGTGTGTCTTTACCGATTGCACCGGCAGGAGAAATATGGTCAGTCGTAACAGAATCGCCAAATTTACCCATAACTCTTAAATCTTTAAGTGGTTCAATTGTACCAGGCTCTTTTGATAAACCTTGGAAGAATGATGGATTTTGGATATATGTTGAATTAGGATCAAAGTCATATAATGGTGCATCTGTTACATCAATTTCATTCCACATTTCATTGTTATTATACACGTTTTTATATTCTTCTAAGAATAGTTCAGGTGTTACAACACTATCTACAGTATCTGCAACTTCTTGAATAGTTGGCCAGATATCGTTTAAGTAAACATCTTGACCATCTTTACCTTTACCAATTGGCTCATTTTGTAAATCAATATCAACTGTACCAGCTAATGCATAAGCTACTACTAATTGAGGAGAAGCTAAATAGTTTGCTTTAACTAATGGATGGATACGACCTTCAAAGTTACGGTTACCAGATAATACTGATGTAACTAGTAAATCTTCTTCAGCCACTGCTTTTTCGATTTCAGGTAATAATGGACCAGAGTTACCAATACATGTAGTACAGCCGTAACCAACTAAGTTAAACCCTAAGTCATCTAAATATTCTTGAAGACCTGAATCTCTTAAGTATCCAGTTACAACTTTTGAACCTGGCGCTAATGAAGTTTTAACAAATTCAGGAACTTTAAGACCTTTTTCAACAGCTTTTTTAGCAACTAAGCCTGCCCCTAACATTACATAAGGGTTAGATGTATTTGTACATGATGTGATTGCTGCAATAGCAATATCACCTGTTTTCATTGTTGCAGTTGAACCGTCAGCAAAATTGATATTTGCTTTTTTATCAAATTCACTTTTATCTAGTCCATGTCCTTGGTTACCAGCAGGTGCTGTAACAGATTTTTCAAATTCTTTCTTCATATCACTTAAGAAAATTAAATCTTGTGGACGTTTTGGACCTGATAATGAAGCTTCAACAGTAGATAAATCTAAGTCGATGACATCTGTATATTCAGGGTCTTCTTTATCTACAGTGAAGAACATATTATTTTGTTCTAAATAAGCTTTAACTAATTCAACATGCTCTTCTTTACGTCCAGTTAATCTCATATATTTAAGAGATTCTTCATCAACTGGGAAGAAACCACAAGTTGCACCATATTCAGGCGCCATGTTAGCGATTGTTGCACGATCTGCTAATGGTAAGTCAGTTACACCAGGACCGAAGAATTCAACAAATTTGCCAACTACACCTTTTTTACGTAGTTCTTGAGTCACACGTAATGCTAAATCAGTAGCTGTTGAACCTTGTGGTAATGAATTAGTTAATCGAACACCAATTACTTCAGGGATTGGGAAGTAAGAAGGTTGTCCTAGCATACCCGCTTCGGCTTCAATACCACCAACACCCCAACCTAATACACCAATACCATTGATCATTGTTGTATGAGAGTCAGTTCCTACAAGTGTGTCAGGAAATGCCGTCTGTTCTCCATCAACATCGCGAACGTGTACAACATTTGCAAGATATTCTAAGTTTACTTGGTGAACAATACCAGTTGCAGGGGGAACAGCATTATAGTTATCAAATGCTTTAGTCGCCCAATTTAAAAATTGATAACGCTCATAGTTACGTTCGAATTCTAATTTCATATTTCTTTCTAATGCATCTGGATTAGCATAGCTATCAACTTGAACAGAGTGGTCAATGACTAAGTCAACTGGCACTTCTGGGTTGATTTTATTAATATCCCCACCAACATCGTTCATTGCTTTACGTAATGATGCTAAATCAACAACCGCAGGAACACCTGTGAAGTCTTGCAGAATAACACGAGATGGTTTGAAAGGTACTTCACCTTCATTTCCTTCATTGCCAAAGTTACCCAACGCTTTAATATGTTCATCAGTAATGACAAATTCATCTTCTTGTCTTAATACTGATTCTAATAAAACACGAATTGAGTAAGGTAATTTACTTATTTTTGTTAAACCTTGTTCTTCTAAACTTTTTAAATCATAGTACGTATATGACTGGCCATTTGCTTCAAATGTCTTTTTAGCTTGTTGCTTAATGTTAGAAGTCATTTATATATCCCCCTTGAATATTAAAATTCATATTTATATGCCTTTAAATAAATTGTATAATTATATGTTTTTCAAAACAACTGTATATACCTACATTTCACGTGATTTAGCTTTCGCATTTATAATCAGTGTATATAAGTTATTCTTATCATATGAGCTTACCACTATAAGTAAATATTATTAATTGAGAATGATTTTCATTAATATATAACATGATTTCTTTTAAATTCATAAAAAACCCTCAAGTACTTTTAAAAGCACTTAAGGGTAATAATGTTATTATGATGCCTTCATATTATTTTTCAGCGTTTCTTCTTGATTCACGCTTTTCTAAAATATCAGATTCATAATCTTGTTGTTGATATTTAACATAATCTTGAAGTCTATGTTTGTTTGGTTGAAGTGTTAATCCTAAGAATTTACGTTCTTGGTTTGCATCTTTATAGAAACTAATCATCATCATTATAACTACAAAGGAGAATGGGAACGCACTTATAATTGCCGCACTTTGAATAGCGTTTAATGCGTCAGCACCGTTTCCCCCACCTGCTAGTAATAAGATGAATGCGATTAATGATTGAGAAACACCCCATGTTACTTTCACAGCACTAGAAGGTTCAAGAGAACCAAATGTTGTTTGCATACCCAACACAAATGTAGCTGAATCGGCAGATGTGATAAAGAATGAAGCAATTAGTACTAATGCTATAAGTGATAATGCCATTCCTAATGGAACGTGGTGGAATACACCGAACAACTGAGTTTCAGGTGTCATTTTAAATAATTCTGGGTGTTTTTTACCTGTTTCAATACCTAACACACCAAATACACTGAACCATAAGAAACTTACGATTGCTGGTACTAGTAAAACACCTGAGATAAATTCACGAATTGAACGTCCTTTAGACACACGTGCAATAAATACACCTACGAATGGACTCCAACTTAACCACCAACCCCAATAATAAAGGGTCCATGAAGACATCCATTCACGTTTTTGACCATTTAATGCTGCAGTGTCAAAACTGTTGAATAAGAATGAATTTAATAAGCTACCAGTTGAACTAGTAAACATATTTAAAATAAGTACAGTAGGTCCAATAATTAAAGCAATAATCATTAAAACAGTACCTAAACCAATATTTAGGTTACTTAAATATTGAATACCTTTACTTAAACCAGACCATGCACTAGCAAGAAATAATATTGTAACTACGACAATTATAATAGATTGAACCCATACATTATTTGGAACACCAAATAAATAATGAAGTCCACCATTAATTTGTAACGCACCCATACCAAGTGAAACGGCTACACCTACAACAGTCGCAAATACTGAAAGAACGTCAATAATTGTTCCTATAGGTCCTTCCACTTTGTCACCTAAAATAGGGCGTAGTGTACGTGAAATTAAACCTGGTTCATTTTTTCTAAATTGTGCGTAAGCTAAAGCTAATGCAACTACACCATATACAGCCCAAGCATGGAATCCCCAGTGGAAAAATGTAGAACGTAATGCTTCTGTATATGCTTCAGTAGTTTTAGGATCAGCATTAGGAGGTGAAGCAAAATCTGCCATAGGTTCAGCTGCACCGTAGAACACTAAACCTATTCCCATACCAGCACTAAATAACATCGCAAACCATGAAACAGTATTAAATTCAGGTTTATCATTAGGTTTACCTAGTTTAAGTTTACCGATTGGACTAAAAATTAAAAAGATACAAAAGAACACTATTACAGTAGTCAAAATCATGTAATACCAGCCAAGCTTTTCAGTAATCCAACTACTGATGTCGCCTGTAATTTTACCGAATTGCTCAGGTAAAAATGCACCGATTGATACAACAATGGCTACTACGATAGCACTGTAAATAAAAACCGATGAAAACTTCTTGTTTTGTTTTGTTTCTTCAGAAGAAGAATTCATAATTTACTTACTCCTTTCCTATAATAAATTTAAAAATTAGTTTGAAATAACTATGAAGTAATTTAAGACGCTATATTAAAGGATAACAAAGCCTTTATACAATATCAAATTTCTTTTAAATTAAACATTTACTAAAATATTTATATGTTGTATAATATATTTTATTCTTATGTGAGGGGTATTGAATTATGTTAAAAGAATTTAAAGAGTTTGCTCTTAAAGGTAATGTGCTAGATTTAGCAATCGCTGTAGTTATGGGTGCAGCATTCAATAAAATTGTTACATCATTAGTTACATACATTATCATGCCATTAATTGGTAAAATTTTCGGTTCTGTTGATTTTGCTAAAGATTGGGAATTCTGGGGAATTAAATATGGCCTATTTATCCAATCAATTATTGATTTTATAATTGTAGCAATCGCATTATTTATATTTGTTAAAATCGCAAATACTTTAGTGAAGAAAGAAGAGCCTGAAGAAGAAATCGAAGAAAATACTGTTTTATTAACAGAAATCCGCGATTTGTTAAGAGCTAAATAATCATATTTTAAGACCGTATGACAATATTGAATTAATTTTGCCATACGGTCTTTTTTAATTCCACTTAAATCGAGTATGACTTTGATATTGATTCGATGTTACCTCAAGTATTAATGGAATGCGTTGTTTAAGTTCACTAACGTGAGATATGATACCAACCATCCTGCCTGAAGTTTTTAATTTCACCAAAGTATCTAAAGCAGTTTCTAATGTTTCTTGATCTAACGTACCAAAGCCTTCATCTATAAACATTGACTCAAGGGTAATACCTCCAGATTCTTGTTGAACTACTTCACTCAATCCTAGCGCTAAAGCTAGAGATGCTTGGAACGTTTCACCACCTGATAATGAACTAATATGTCTAGATTTATTTGAATGAAAATCAAACACTTCAATTTCTAAACCACTATAACCATGAGATATAGATTCTCTTCTTTTTAGCTGATATCTTTCCCCACTCATGCGTTCCAAACGAATATTTGCTTGATGGATGATTCGTTCTAAGTAATAAATAAGCACATAGTTTTCAAGCGTCAATTTTTTACTATTTTTTCCTGATAGTACCTCTGATAATTCAAAGATTTCTTGTTGTTCTTTTAATTCTTTCTCTAAATAATTTATATGATCCATTATACTATTAAATTTGTCTTTATTATTCTGTACTTGATATTGAATTGTAGCACTCGCTTCAACGTACTTATTATAGTTGGATTCAATTTCAGTTTTTGTAGCTTCCAATTTTTCAACTGATTCAGACTTATTATCTTTTGTAAGTTTAGATAGTCGTTCAATCTCTAAAGTAAGTTTTTGATGATCATGCTCATATTGCTGAATTTTCATTTCAATTTGCTCTTTGTTTTCTAATTTAGATAATAAAATTTCAACATCCTTGTATGAATTTAGTCCAATTCGCTTCATTTCTTGATTAATTTCATCGCTATGACCACTAATTTCTTGTTCAAGTTCTTTAATAGCTAATTTATTATTGTTTAAATTATTTGTTTCGATTTCAATTTGTTGTTTTGTTTGATTTATTTCTTTCTCTAATACTTCGCTCTTAGATACATAATCAGTTACTATTTGTTCATATTGCTTAAAGCACTGTTCAAATTTATTAGTTTCATCATAATTAGTGTAGCTTTTAAATTCATTTATTAGTGTTTCAAATTGATGCTTCAATGATAAAAGTTTTTCATGCTTAATTTGTAAGCTATGTTTAATATCTTTATGCTTATCTAGTGCACTTTTTAACTTTTCACGTTGCTTAATTTGAATTTGTAGTTTTTCTTTTTCCTTATTTTTAGTTCTTAATTGTTGTTCTATTTCGTTGATATCACTAATTTCATCATCATTTATTTCTAACTCACTCATTTGATTACTAATATAATCAGAAGTGGTTTCAAGTTTAGTTAACTCATTTATTTTTTTATTTAACTGATTATTGACCTCTTTTATTAAATTTTGATTCTTAGCAATTTCATCAAACTTAATATGTTCATTGAGAGACTCAATTTCATTACCACATATAGGACATGTATCTCCAACATGAAGTGCATTTTGAATTTCTTGAATAAATGTTTGTTTATCATTTAAATCTATATTTGACTTGTCTATATTTTCTAATTGAAGTTTTAAATCTGAAATTTGTTCTTTAGTCTTTTTAATACTATTCTCTGTTTCGTTGTATTTTTGACTTAAAGATTGGTATTTTTTCTTGTTTTCTCTCAAAGTCACTTTTTTATCAAAAGTGTTTGTTAATTGGAATATCTCCTGTGTTATTTCGTCAATATTCTCGTTATTAACATCTATTTTAGCTATATCATTATTTAATTTATCAATTAAATTCTTATTTTCTTCTTGCTTTTGATTATTCTCTTTTAAGTATGTTTCATTTTGTTTAATTTCGTTAAAAGCTTCACGATACTTATTTATGTTTGAATAAAACTGTTTAGTTTTATCAATATATTCAGACTTAATGTTAATATCTTCTAATTGTTCATTTAAAATTTCTTTTTCTTTCTTAAATTTCTCTAATTTAACATTAAGTTCATTTAACTCTTCAAGAATAGAATTTAGCTTAACCTTAGTATTTTCATATTTTTGTTCTTTTGTGTTTCTTTGATTATACAATTGACTCAAGGGTTTAATTTCAATAATTTTACGTAATTCAGCTTTTAATTTTTCAATACTATCTTTGTTTTTTTCTAGTTGCACTTTCTTATCTTTATTTCGATCGAGTTCTTTAAGTGATTCTATTAATTTATTGTTTTCTTCAATTTTTCTTTTTATAGCTTCAAGCGCATCATTGTGTTCAGATTTTAATTGTTCATATTCTTCATTTAAGTGTTGACCTACTAGTTCAAACTGAGGTATTGCTTTAATAATGTCTTTGGTTTGCATACTATTCAAAGATTTAAATTGAATTAATTCATCATTCTCAAATGTTTCAATATCTTCCCAAAGTATTTGAATCCGACTATAACGTGATTCTATTTGTTTCTTCTCGTCTTTAACTTGATTTAACAATAAATTTTGCATCTCTTCAAAACGGATACTATTGAATAATGTTCTTAAAATACTTTGTTTATCGGAACTATTAGATACTAAAAATTTCTTAAATTCTCCTTGAGGTAATATGAATAATTGTCTAAATTGTTCAGCGTTGATACCTAACAAATCTTTGATAAAACCATTACCAGAGCTGATTTTACTCTCTCGTAGTTCGTAAAGCTGACTTTCTTCATCAAATTCAAAAACATCAAGTTTACCAGGTGTTAAGGAAGTATTCCCCTCTTTAATAAATCCAGCCTGTCTAGATATTTTAAATTTTTTATCGTTAATTTTAAATTCATATTCTACACTCATTGGGGATTTACCATCTGCAAAATGACTTCGTAATTCCCCCTCATTTCTACCTTCTGTAGAAGCCTTACCAAATAGCGCATAAACAATGCCATCAAATAACATAGTTTTTCCCGAACCAGTTTTTCCACTTATTAAAAATAACTGTTCTTTATTTATTTGTTCAAAATCAATAACTTCATGTATGAAAGGTCCAAAATTATTAAGTATTAATTTAGTTGGTCTCAATTATTTAGTCCTCCCTATTGATAACTTGATTTAATAATTGATGTATTTTCTTCTCTTGATAGTTTGTTAAATCTTCATCCGTAATTGTTTTGTAGAAATTTTTAATTATTGTAGGGTCATCTGTAGTTTTAAAATCTGCGTACGTTGATTTATTATGATTTTCAAAAGTGATATTACTAAGCGAAAGTGTATTTGGGTATATCTGTTTAAGGTGGATGATAGGGTCGGTAACATGAGACATATTTTTAAGTTTGAAGTGAAAATAATTATCTTTATTTTTCACAGGAACGTCGCCTTGTATAACAGCCGAGTAGTCACCTTCAATTTCCTCTAACTCTCTTAAAGGTTTTAATTGTACAAACTTAGTATTTATGTCACCTTTTGAATTAATCATTAATTTTTTGTATCCTTTGGCCTGGTTCACTTCAGAAAATGAGTATTGTAATAACGAACCACTATAATCAACAATATTATCTGTAATACTAAATGGATGATGAAGATGTCCTAATAGTACTTTGTCAAAAATATTGAAGTTAGCGCTTTCTACACTTTCAACTGTTCCAATTGTAAGTGGCCTTTCAGATTCTGATGTTTTACCACCTTTTATAGTTAAATGGCCAATTAAAATATTAATTTGATTCGGGTCTATAATCTTCGAAATGTGGTTAATACACTTTTGAGTTGCTTGCTCATATGTCTTGATATCATCATCATCGAAGTAAGCCTTAATTTCACTAATAGTGGCAAAAGGAAGTGTGTAAAAGTTAATATTATTAATAGTTATAGGTGTAGACATTAATTCTAGTTGCGTTCTAATATATAATTGTGAAAACTCAAACCATGTTGACCCATAATTTAATCTTTCTCTACCATCATGATTCCCATTGGTTATAATTGTAGGAATTTTCATATTTACATTTATAATTTTAATCGTTTCTTCAAAAAGTCTAATGGTCTCCTTACTAGGATAAGACGTATCATATATATCACCCGAAATAACCAGAACATCTGGTTTCTCTTCCTTCAAATTATCAATAAGTTTGTTCAATATATAATGTTGATCTTCTAAAAATTGCTTACCATTTAAAATCTTACCTAAATGCCAATCAGCAGTGTGAATAACCTTCATAATGGCCTCCCTTTAGAACATTTGTTCGTGTATATTATATCTTGAATCACACTATTGTTCAAACTAAAAAAGATGGAACAATGATTAATTTAAATTCATTGTCCCACCTATGTTATTAAGCAGCTATTAATAACCCCAACTTGCATCACTTGTAGAATTTCTAATTTGAAATTCTCTTTGTTGGGCCCCGCTCAACCCCGCAAGGTTGACTAGAATTAAAAAAGTTAGTTACAGGTGTATTTTTAATTCAGTCAACTACTTCCAATATGTAATTATAGCCTGAGATATTGATTTATGTCCCAGGCTATACTAAAATTTTCAAAGTAATTTAAAATACATCATTTTTTAATCATTATTCAATTATTTGACAGTTGCTCTTTTCAACTTTTTATATTTATATAACATAGCTAATCTCCAAGGAACAATCATGCTAAACGCAAGTAAGAAGAACATGCCGCCAATTTCACCTGGATCAATTTTACTACTGATAAATATTTTAATTACAGTACGTATAATTAATAAAGAAATTAAAATGATTGGAAATGCTTTTGAGCGCTTCATATAAATTTCAGTACCGTGTACCTCAAAGTGACTTGTCCATATAAGAACAGATGAGAATAAGACACCTAGAATAATTGACTCTAAAATTTCAGTACCAGTCAATCTAAAGTACGGAATCACATACATCAATGCGCCTGTAGCCATGAAAAATGGAGGTAATATAATTTTCTTTTCATTAACAGGAAAGTTTTGAGCTTTCATTCGAATAAAAATTACTACTATACCCATAAATAAAGCAAATACAACAGAAAAAATTAAATACGCCAACGTTACACCTTCTTATATATTCATAAACCCTTACTCTTTATTACTCATTGTAATTTATTTAGATTTTTAAATATTTTTCTTTTTAAATAACACTAAAGTTGTTTTACTACAAAAATAAAGGATTGTAAACCTTAAAGGTACTACAATCCATTTAAAAATTATTTTTTTGAACTTTTCATGTTTTGATCCATGTTTTTATTCATCATTGTCATCATTTGATTGATTTTCTTTTGCGATGGTTTTTGACCCATTTGCATCATCATCATACGTAACATTTCTTCATTAATAGGTGGGTTTTTTTTCAAATAATCCATCATATATTTACGTGCTAAAAAGAAACCACCAACTAGTCCACCGATAAGCGCTACAATGATTAATAAAATTGCTAACCATGTTGCCATTGTTTCACCCACTTTCTATATCCTACTGAATTTTACTAAATTACTATTCTATTTTCAAGAGCTAGTTAGTAATTCTGCATCCATTTGTTATCATAACAAATACTTAAACAAATGTAATACTTATTTTTAGTTAACTTAAAAATTATTTTGTATTGCTCATTCAAATTAAAGAAGACTTTCCAATGAAAGCCTTCTCAGTTCTCTAATTTCTTATCTAATATTAAAATGTGCGAATTTGATTTAATACATTTTCTTTAGTGAAACCATATTTTTCTACGACTAAGTCGCCAGGGGCACTTGCACCAAATTGGTCAATACCTATCACTTTACCTTCAGTGCCTACATATTTGTGCCAACCTAATGGTGATGCCATTTCAATTGCAACACGTTTAGTAATTTCTTTAGGAATTACAGACTCTTTATATTCTTCTGGTTGTTGTTCAAAAGCAAACCAGTTAGGCATTGATACTACACGTACACCTTTACCTTGTTTATCTAAATCTTTAGCTGCTTCAATTGCTAAGCTAACTTCTGAACCAGTAGCAAGTAATAGATACTCAGGTTTAGTTTCAGTTTCGAAAACAACATAAGCACCTTTACGAACACCTTGTTCAACTGTCTCTTCATCTACATCTAAATATGGTAGATTTTGACGAGTTAATACTAAAGAAGTTGGTGTTTGTTCTGATTCAAGAGCTACTTCCCATGCTACTCTTGTTTCATTTCCATCAGCTGGACGAATGACATTCATATTTGGTATTGATCTTAAGCCCGCTAATTGTTCAATAGGCTCATGAGTAGGTCCATCTTCACCTACAGCGATTGAATCATGTGTGAAGATGAATGTTGAATTTAATCCCATGATAGCTGATAAACGCAACGCTGGTTTTAAGTAGTCACTAAATACAAAGAATGTTGCACCATAAGGGTGTAATCCACCATGTGCTGCCATACCATTTACAGCTGCACCCATTGCGAACTCACGTACACCAAACCATATATTTTTACCTTCAGGTGTATTTCTATCATAATCAGTCGCTTCTTTAACGTTAGATTTGTTAGAACCAGCTAAGTCAGCAGAACCACCAAAGAATGACGGAACTGATTTACTTAATGCTTGAATTACTTCACCTGAATCAGCACGTGTTGCTGCATTATGATCGCTATCAAAGCGTGGTAATTCATCTCTATAGTTTTTAGGTAGTTTACCACTAATAGCTAATTTAAATTCATCTGCTAATTCTGGATATTGTTTAGAATAATTTTCTAGTAATGCTTTCCATGCATCTTCATGCTCATTTGCACGTTTTAACATAGTTGTTTGGAAAATTTCATATACTTCTTCTGGCACATTGAAACGTTTCTCAGGATCTAAACCATATGCTTCAAAAGTTAATTTTCTCTCATCTGAACCTAGTGGTGCACCATGAACACCATTAGTACCACTCACGTTTGGAGCACCATAACCGATAATTGTTTTAACTTCAATCATAGTTGGACCATTTTGAGATTTAGCTTTAGTTATTGCTTTATCGATAGCGTCTAAATCATTACCATCTTTTACTAATATGTGATTCCAACCGTAACTTTCAAATCGTTTCTTAACATCTTCAGAGAAGGCTTTATTTAATTCGCCATCTAATGAAATATCGTTTGAATCATATAAAACAATTAGTTTATCTAATTGGTTATGGCCAGCAAATGAAGCAGCTTCATGAGAAATACCTTCCATTAAATCACCATCAGAAGCTAGCACATAAGTATAGTGGTCAACTATATTGAAATCATCTTTATTAAATTTACCAGCTAAATGGTCTTCAGCTAAAGCCATACCTACAGACATAGCAAAGCCTTGTCCAAGTGGGCCAGTAGTAACTTCAACACCATCAGTATGTCTAAATTCTGGGTGTCCAGGTGTTTTAGAACCCCATTGTCTAAATTGCTTTAATTCTTCTAATTCAAGACTGCCTGAAACATGTAACAAGCTGTATAATAGCGCAGAGCCATGTCCAGCCGACAATACGAAGCGGTCTCTATTAAAATAGTCTTTAGATTGAGGATTAAAATTTAAGTGGCGTGTCCATAAAGTATAAGCCATTGGTGCTGCTCCCATAGGTAATCCAGGGTGACCTGAATTAGCTTCTTCGATTGCATCAATACTTAAAGCTCTAATCGTATCAATCGCTAGTTGATCTTTCTCGTTAAACATCTCTAATACTTCCCTTCTACTTTAATCATCTTTCGTATATTATAACTTAAAAATATTGAAATTGATAATCGTTTAAACTGAACGAACTATAATCTAATATTTACTAATCTTTATTTTGTTCTTGTATCTTTTTTAATTTTTCAGGTGTTACATCATTACCTTCAGGATCTATCACCTTTGTACTCTCAATTTGTTGTTTAAACCCTTTTCTAAATGCTTCGAGGTATTTCTTACGTAATTTCGATTGCTCTTTAGCTTCAGCTTCAGTTAAACCTTGTTCCTTTTTCTTTTTAGCAAGCTCATTAATTCTATCTATATTTAAATTATCATTAGACATAACTATCACTCTTTCTATATTCCCATTAATATTTTCTCTTTTACTTCATAAAATATAACAAAAAAGAGGTCTGGACAAAAGCTATTGACATTTAAATAGCTTTGACAGACCTCAAATTTATAATCATCTTACAAATGCGAACACTTTGTAGTTATTTTGTTCCCCATTTGTAGTATTTACGTTCTTATTATCATCTTTAATAATTGCCTTTTTAGAAATAGTATGGTCAGTTATTTCGTACGTTCGTTCCATTTGAGCGTTATGATATAAATTCATGAAAAATACTATAAAAACAACACAAGATATTGATACAACAGCTATATTAGTTAATAATTTATTTTTATATTTATTAAACATTACTTTCACCTCTAGAACATTTGTTTGTATAAATACTTTAACAGAACATCTGTTCTTAGTCAACATAAAAACGAACAAATGTTTGTTCAATATTAAAATCAGTGCTATAATATAGTTAAATAAAATTAGGGAGTGCCTATATATGAGAGAATTAACTAAACGTCAAAGTGAAATATACGATTATATTAAACATGTAGTACAAACTAAAGGATATCCACCAAGCGTACGAGAAATTGGTGAAGCAGTAGGGTTAGCGTCGAGTTCAACTGTTCATGGTCATTTATCTAGACTGGAAGAAAAAGGATATATTAAACGAGACCCTACGAAACCGAGAGCCATTGAAATTGTTAGCGAACAAACTAACGATGCAGTTAATATGGAGGAAACAATTTATGTTCCTGTAATTGGTAAAGTTACTGCCGGAATTCCGATTACTGCAGTTGAAAATATTGAGGAATATTTCCCTTTACCAGAACATTTAACATCAACTCACAATAGTGATATTTTTATTTTAAATGTTGTGGGTGAAAGTATGATTGAGGCAGGTATTTTAGATGGAGATAAAGTTATAGTTAGAAGCCAAACCATTGCTGAAAATGGAGACATCATTGTTGCGATGACTGAAGATGATGAAGCAACAGTTAAACGCTTCTATAAAGAAAAAACACGTTATAGATTACAACCTGAAAATAGTACAATGAGTCCTATTTATCTTGATAACGTTACTGTTATCGGTAAAGTTATTGGTTTATACAGAGAACTGTAGTTTTAATTTCTAAAATTTACGTTAACCTCTCTCTTATATATTTCTATATAAAAAGAACTAGCAAAGTCTACAATGTAAACTTCGCTAGTTCTTTTGCTTTTCATTTTCTTTTTTATTCAAAATTTCTTTAACCTTATCTAGAATATCTAGTTTATTAACATCTTTAGTTGTCATAATATCAACTTCCTTATCAACAAAAAGATACCCTTAATAAGTCTCGTTAAAACACTTAGCCCGTATAATTTTCTGTCCAATATGGTTGTCGTTTTTCATTAAAATCAACGCCTACGCCTAGAGTACTGAAATTTGTATTCAATATATTCTTTCTATGACCAAGTGAATTCATTAACCCCTCATGAGCAAATATACTATTTTGTTGCCCATACGCTAAATTTTCACCTGCCACATTGAAATCAATGTCATCATCTTTTAATCGATCAAAAGGAGATTCACCATCTAAATTGTTATGATCAAAGTAATTTTGTTTTACCATGTCTTCACTATGATTTCTTGCTGTATTGGAGACATCTTTTGAGTAACTAAGTGTATTCAACCCATGCTGTTTACGCTCAGAATTAACTAAATCATAATTTTGATATTCAAAGCTTTGTTCTAATGTTGAAGATGGCGCACCGTAATGTTGAGTCAACCTTTTTTCCATGGCATCACTAACTTGAAGTAATGCAGTAACACCATTGTCATTATGTTTATCATAAAAAACAGTTGTATAAATATTATCTTCATGGAAAACATCATACTCATCGCTACTTATATCAACACGGTATCTACCTTTAACAATTTCCTTTAAAGGTTTACCAAGTCTATCCTCAACAACATTTTTAGGGGTGTTATATTTTACCTTAGATTTAGATGTAATGACATTTTGATTACTATATAAAGCATTGACTTTATTTCCTAAATAGCTAACCATTATGAAATTATCGTAATCATTATTGTAATAGGTATACCATTTAGCGCCATATTCATTAGATGTTACTCTTTTAGGTTTCCCCAATTGATTTTCAACTTTGTCTTTAGACATATTCATCTGAATATTATTAATAGCAAAGTCCTGTTCTGTAGGTGTTTTGAGCGTATTGTTTTTTAAACTCGAATCTTGATTCATAACTTGCTGAACTTTACTTCTTACGTCATTCTGTAATTTTACTAGTGTTTGATTTTCCTTTAATGGTATGAATAAAGCTACAACTAATAACACCAAAGAAAACAAAAGAAATTTTTTAATAACATACACCTACCACTCAAGTTTTAATCCTTGTCCCCATTAAAAATTGAATTTCGCACTATAACATAATCGACAGTTGTTAATGATTTTAAATCTTTTCCACCTGCATATGAAATCGAGCTTTGTAAGTCTTGTTGCATTTCAACTAAAGTATCTTTTAATGATCCTTTATGTTCAACAAACATTTTTTTACCTTCAACATTCTTGTGTTCACCTTTTTGGAATTCAGATGCACTACCAAAATACTCTTTATAACGTTTGCCGTCTAATTCAACTGTTTCACCTGGCGATTCTTCGTGAGCCGCAAATAGAGATCCTATCATTACCATGCTTGCACCAAATCGAATTGATTTAGCAATATCGCCATGTGTTCTTAAGCCACCATCAGCGATTATAGGTTTACGCGCTGCTTTACTACAAATATTTAATGCTGCTAATTGCCAACCACCAGTGCCAAA
Source organism: Staphylococcus haemolyticus (assembly GCF_006094395.1). Lineage (NCBI taxonomy): Bacteria > Bacillati > Bacillota > Bacilli > Caryophanales > Staphylococcaceae > Staphylococcus > Staphylococcus haemolyticus. The sequence continues at coordinate 1,528,983 of NZ_CP035291.1, forward strand.
ACCAGTTTTTATTTTTGTGATACAAACTCTACCTGGTCCGATACCAACTTTAGTTGCATCTGCACCTGCATTTTCAAGTTCTCTAACACCTTCTGGCGTACCAACATTTCCAGCAATTACAAATGTTTTTGGAATATATTTTTTTATGTGTTTAATCATTTTAATAACTGAATCTGAATGACCATGAGCTATATCAATCGTAATATATTCAGGAACTAATTGTTTGTCAGCTAATTCTTCTATAAACTTAAATTCATTTGCTTTAACACCTACAGAAATAGAAGCAAACAATCCGTCTTTTTGCATTTTTTGAATAAATGGAATACGAGCTGCTTCGTCAAATCGATGCATAATATAAAAATAATCATTTTTTGCGAACCAATGAGCTAATTCTTCACTCATAACAGTTTGCATATTCGCTGGAACAACAGGTAATTTAAATGTTTTCGGTCCAAATTGGACAGTTGTATCACATTCTGAACGACTTTCAACTATACATTTATTTGGAATTAATTGAATATCTTCATAATCAAAAATTTTCATACTTTTTAGCCCCTATACAATCTTATTTATTAAGTAAAAACGAACGTTTAGTATATTAAATATAAAAATCATTCATTTTCTCACCCTTATATACTTTACAATTTTTTAATTGTCTTGTAAATGGACTAAAGTACTAGATTTGCATTTTACCAACTTGATTTTTTGACACCAGGTATTTGTCCTTTGTGTGCATGTTCTCTAAAAGCAATTCTAGACATTTCAAATTTTCTTAATACACCTCTTGGACGTCCTGTTACTTTACATCTTCGAGTTAAACGCGTTGGTGAAGAATCACGTGGCAACTTACGTAATGCTTCATAATCTCCTTTAGCTTTTAATTCTTTACGTAATTCATAATATTGATTAACTAATTTTTCTCTTTTCATTTCTTTAGCAATTTTAGATTTTTTTGCCATATATTTCACTCCTGTTTTTTAAATCGTAATTATTACGTTTTATATAATAACACATGATTTTAAATTTACAAGACTGATGACTTAATTTCATTTAAATAATTAAAAAAACCGAAGTATAAGATTATTATACTTCGGCAAGCTCTAAGTTTATCTTTAATGTCGTATTTAAAAGATAAGAGATTATTTAGTTTCACGGTGTAGCGTGTATTTATTTAATCTTGGGCAATATTTTTTCATTTCAATACGCTCAGGATTATTACGTTTATTTTTAGTAGTAATATAATTACGATCGCCACATTCTGTGCAAGCTAATGTTACATTAACGCGCATAATTAACATCCTTTCTCATTTAACTAGGAATACTTACGATTTAAAATTTTACCATATTAAAATGCTCTACGCAATCTAATTTTTTAGTACTATTAAAAATTCTCGTAAGTTTCGTCGTTAGTACCTTCTAAATCAACATCATTAATATCGATTTCTAATGCTTTGGCAACACCTTTACCATATTCTGGATCAGCTTTATAACAATGACGAATATGTCTATGTTTAACGTCTTCACTCACACCATCCATTGCATTTGCTGTGTTAGTAAAGATTCTTTCTTTAGCATCATCAGATTGTAAACGGAACAATTTACCAGGTTGTTCAAAGTAATTATCATCATCTTGTCTTTGATTGTACTCATAACCGTCTCCATCTACTGGGAATGCTGGTTTTTTATATTCAGGTTGTGATTGGTAAACACCTTTATTATTTGGATAATAATGAGGTCCACCACCTTGATTTCCATCAAGGAATCTCATTTGACCATCACGACTAAATGGACACATATTTTCAATGCCAACACCTTTAGGTTGGTTAACAGGAATTTGCCAATGATTGACACCTAATCTATAACGTTGCGCATCACCATATGAGAATAGACGTCCTTGTAACATTTTATCTGGTGAGAAATCTAGACCAGGAATAATGTTTGTTGGAGCAAAAGCAGCTTGTTCAACATCCATGAAATAATTCTCAGGATTTCTATTTAGCTCAAATTCACCCACTTCAATTAATGGGTAATCACCTTTATACCAAACTTTAGTTAAATCAAATGGATTATCTGGATGATTTTTAGCTTGTTCCTCTGTCATAACTTGAATGTACATTTTCCATTTTGGATAATCGCCATTTTCGATTGCATCGTATAAGTCACGTTGTGATGACTCTCTATCTTGACCTACAATTTCAGCCGCTTCATCATCTGTATAATTTTCAATGCCTTGTTGTGTTCTAAAATGATATTTAACCCAAACACGTTCACCCTCATCATTGTACATAGAATACGTATGTGAACCGAAGCCGTGCATATGACGGAAGTCTTTAGGCATACCTCTATCTGACATTAAAATTGTAACTTGGTGTAGTGCTTCCGGTACGCCAGTCCAGAAGTCCCAGTTATTTTGAGGGCTTCTCATATTTGTTCGTGGATCTCTTTTTACGGCACGGTTTAAGCTCACAAATAATTTTGGATCTCTAAAGAAGAATACAGGTGTGTTATTACCTACTAAATCCCAGTTACCGTCTTCAGTATAGAATTTAAGTGCAAATCCTCGGATATCTCTTTCTAAATCAGCAGCGCCACGTTCACCCGCAACTGTTGAGAAACGTGCAAACATTTCTGTTTGTTTTCCTACTTCTGAAAAGATTTTAGCATTTGTATATTTCGTAATATCATTTGTTACTGTAAACGTACCGAATGCACCTGAACCTTTCGCGTGCATACGTCGTTCTGGAATTACTTCACGATCAAAATGTGACATTTGTTCTAAGAAATATGCATCTTGCATTAACAACGGACCTCTAGGACCAGCTGTCATACTGTTTTCTCTATCTGAAACTGGGTGCCCAAACAAACCAGTTAATCTTTTATCATCTTTCGCCATAGTTAATTCCCCTTTCACTTATTTATAATAATTATAATGTAGAATCTACTAATAATAAACCCATAACCCCTATAATTAAAACATTTTTAATAACCTATAAAATTTCAGAAAATTTAAAATTTTTAAGCTGATTTGTTGAAAAGTTATTGAATACTGTCCTTAAAAGGATTAAAATGGTTTGTATATTTTAAATTTAGAATTAGGAGACATCATATGGAAGATAACAATATGAAAAGAGGTCTTAACTCAAGACACATATCTATGATTGCTATAGGTGGCGCAATTGGTACGGGGCTCTTTGTAGCAACAGGTAGTGTTGTTGCTCAAGCCGGTCCTGGTGGCGCTATATTAGCTTATTTATTAATTGGCATAATGCTTTACTTTTTAATGTCGTCAATTGGTGAATTGGCAACATTTTATCCTGTTTCAGGATCGTTCAGTTCATACGCAACGCGATTCGTAGACCCTTCTCTAGGTTTTACTATGGGATGGTTATACTACATCATGTGGGCATTAGTATCCAGTGTAGATGTTATGGTAGCTTCAAACGTTTTATATTATTGGGATATATTTAAATTCTTTAGTCCACTTACTTGGAGTTTAATCTTTATCACAATTGTATTTTTATTAAACATCTTCACGGTAAAAGCTTTTGGGGAAACTGAATTTTGGTTATCTTTAGTTAAAGTATTAACTATTATTATATTTATTATTGTTGGTTTCTTGATGATCTTCGGTATATTAGGTAGCCATACTTACGGTTTTGAAAACTATACTAAAGGCGAGGCACCATTCGTAGGTGGTTTATCTGGTTTCTTAGGCGTTTTACTAGTAGCCGGATTCTCAGTTGGTGGTACTGAAGTTGTAGCAGTAACTGCTGGCGAATCTGATAATCCAGAAAAAACAATGCCTAAAGCTGTTAAACAAGTTTTTTGGAGAATTTTATTATTCTATGTATTATCAATTGGTGTTATTGCAGCTATCATTCCTTATACAGATCCATTATTATTAAATGAAAATGAATCAGTAACACAAAGCCCTTTCACAATTGTATTTGACAGAATTGGTGTTGCTTTTGCCGCTTCAGTTATTAACGCTGTTATATTGACATCATTATTATCTGCGACAAATTCAGGTGTTTACACCACTAGTAGAATGTTATTCTCTTTAAGTGATGAAAAACAAGCACCAAAGTTCTTAAGTAAGCTTAATGAAAAATCCAAATTACCTTTAAGAGCATTAGTTACAACATATATTCTAATCGTTGCAATTATCATTATTGCTAATTTTTATTCAAATGCTGTATTTAGTTTATTAAACATTATAGGTTCATTGGTAATCATTGTTTGGGCAGCTAGTTCATGGGCACAAGTGAGATTGCGTAAAGCTATTAAACTTCAAGGACAAGATATCAATCAACTTTTACCTTATAAATCACCATTGTACCCTCTTGGACCAATTTTAGTATTTGCAACTTTAATTTTCTTATACTTTGGTAATTCAATTGGAGATTTATTCGATGGTAATATAGGTAAATTTTTCGTTAACATCTTACCTATTATTATTTTAGGACTCATTTTCTTAGCTCATAAATTAATAAGAAAAACGAAGTTCGTTAAATTAAATGATATGGATATCACACCACATCATTATCATAAAGAAAATTAAATAATAAAATGCGAGCACTAAAAGTATAGTAAATCCTTTTTAGTGACTCGCATTTTTTTGTTTCAACATATTGATATTTTCGAAAAAACAGTTATCTAGTATAATAGTAGTAAAGATAATGACTTAGAGGTGAAAGCAAGATGGTTGGTCAAACAAACTTATTTGATGATGTCATTAAGAGTGAAGAACGTTTCGTTATAGTAGTACAATCACTAGAAGAAAAAAATGGTCAATTACTAAAACGTACATTAAGAGAGTACCCTAGTCTTGAACATGACCAAATGGAAAATTTATTTACACATTTAAAAGATGTATTTAGTACTGAACCTTTCAGAGAAAACCAGTCTGCATTTACAATTACAGTGTATACAAATTTAGATTATGCTGCTGATCAAGTTTACGCTTATGTAAAGCGATCAAAAGGGAAGCACGAATGGACACATACTGCTAAATAATAAAAAAGGCATGAGATCGAATGGATCATTCATCATGGTAATTATGATGAAATAAACTACATTCGTATACTCATGCCTTATTTTGTATTACAAAAGTGTTTTTAAAGCTGCGGGAATACCATTAGAATCGTTATCTAACGTTATTTTGTCTGCAATAGCCTTCAGTTCCTCATTTGCATTTCCCATCGCGATAGCACAACCCACTACTTCAAACATTGATTGATCATTTAAACTATCACCAAAACAAATTACTTCAGATAATGATACATTTAATTTTTCACATAATGCTTTAATCGCATTACCTTTTGAAACATCCTTTGCCATAAATTCTAAAAAGAATGGTTTACTTGTTGTTACATCAATTTCTGAATTAAAACTTCCATGCATATCATCACGTACTTTAGCAATATTTGTTGCGTAATCAACGCCCATCGCTTTTGGAACGCTATCGTTAATATAAGCTTTAATATCATTTACACGTTTCATAGGTAGCCCGGTAAGTTCTGATTCAATATCTCTATATTCATGATCACCATCATGGATAATATGACCATCTTGATATGTCAGGATTAAAAAGTTATGTTCACGACAAAAATCCACAATAAGGTCAAAATTCTTCTTAGATACACTTTGACTCACTTCTACTTCTTCTGTTGCTACTTTGATTGTTTTACCGCCGTTGTAACTGATGATATAACTATCATGAACATCTAATTCTAATTCTTTTGCAATTGGTAGCATACCTTCAGTTGGTCTTCCTGAAGCTAACACTACTTTATAGCCTTGGTTTTGAATATCTATCAAGTAATTTTTAGTTTCTTTACTTACTTTATTCTCACTATTAATTAAAGTATCGTCCATGTCCATAACGATCATTTTATAATTACTCATATCTGAAGTGTACTCCTTTCGAAATTTACTCGTTTATATTTTACAATAAATTTTATGAAGGATACACAATTTCTTCAACAACGCCAATTTCATTGATTGTTGCTAATTCTGAATGACATGTTGTAACGGCTTTTCTTAACGCTCTAACTAATTGACCACTCTTCTCCTTAGAACTCATTGTTAATATGGTAGGTCCTGCACCACTAATAACTGTCGCATATGCATCATATTGTTGAGCTATAGCTTTAACCTCTTTAAATTCAGATATTAAATGTTGGCGATATGGCTCATGGAAGCCATCCTGTGACATCATTTTCCCAGCAAGTCCATAATTATGTTGAATTAATGCACACAGCATCGTATTACTTATTGCACTACTTTGAACCGCGCGCTTATGAGAAAATTGATCAGGTAAAACGTTACGAGAATCTTCAGTCTTTAATTCATATGGAGGTATAGTTAGAATTATATCAACATCTGGCACATCAATATGTGCTACATTCGTTTCTTTTGTATCTGGATTATAAAAGCCTGCTAATAAGCCACCATAAATTGTAGGCGCAACATTATCTGGATGACCTTCTATTTCTGTAGCTAATTGAAGTAATTCATATTTAGAAAGCTGAATATTGCCAAAATAATTTGCAATGTATAAAGCGCCTACCAATGCAGACGCCGATGAGCCTAAACCTCTAGCTAATGGTATATCACTTCGCATTTCAACACTTAAACTAGGTAATTTTACATTATATTTAGATGCGACTTGCTGAGCCACTTTAAAAACATAATTGTCTTTGTTCTTAGGAAGTGAATCTAATTCAGAATTTAAATATGTAAATTCCCATTCTTCCTCTTCAATTCGTTTCACATAAAGATGTAAATATTTATCTATAGCCATACCTATCGAATCGAAACCAACGCCTAAATTAGCAGTAGACGCTGGTATCTTTAAGTGCAACTGTTCAGTCATTTTTACAAAGCTCCTTTAATGTAATCAATAATACTTGATTTATCGTTAGGAAGCGGTTGAATAGGGTTATCTAATATTGAAATAGCAGTATCAGGATCTTTTAATCCATTACCAGTTAAAATAGCTACTATTTTTTTGCCTTTAGGTAATTGTCCTGCTCGATGTAATTTAATCAGACCTGCAATTGAGGCGTTACTAGCTGGTTCGCTAAATACACCTTCTTTAGAAGTCATTAATTGATAAGCTTCTAAAATTTCTTCATCAGTAACGCTATCAATCAATCCATTAGATTCGTCTAACGCATTCGTAGCTTTAGTCCAACTAGCTGGATTACCAATTCGAATAGCTGTAGCAATTGTTTCAGGGTTTTTAATCACTTTATTTTGAACAATTGGTGACGCACCTTCTGCTTGGAAGCCAAATAATCGAGGTAATTGACTACCTTTTTTCTCATGGTATTCTTTAAAACCTTTCCAATAAGCAGTAATATTGCCTGCGTTTCCAACTGGAATTGCGAGTACGTCTGGAGCTTGTTCCAATTGTTCAACAATTTCAAATGCACCCGTTTTTTGTCCTTCAATACGATACGGATTCACTGAATTAACTAACTCAATTTCTTCATCATTTTCAGCAATTTCCTTAACAATTTCTAAAGCCTCATCAAAGTTTCCTTCAATAGAAACAATTTCAGCACCATACATAACAGCTTGCGATAATTTACCGAGTGCAATCTTACCCTCTGGAATAACTACAATTGCTTTTAATCCAGCTCGTGCAGCATATGCAGCTGCTGAAGCTGATGTATTACCAGTAGATGCACAGATAACAACTTTTTTCCCTTGTTCTTTTGCTTTAGTAACTGCCATGACCATACCTCTATCTTTAAAAGAACCTGTAGGATTTGCACCTTCATATTTTACATATAAATCAATATCCAACATCTTAGACAAGTTCTCACAATGAATTAATGGAGTATGTCCTTCATTTAATGTTAACTTTGGTGTGTCGCTGTTAACTGGTAAATATTCTTTAAACTCTTCAACTAAACCTTGCCATCTTTTCATAAACATTAAACCCCTTCAACTGGATAAATTTTCTCGATATTAAAATCAGCTTTACTTAAAACGTCCTCTGGTGACTGATCTAAACCTATAATAACTACACCATACGTTTGTTCATCACGTTGTTCAACTTGTAGTGATTTATGGAAAGGTAACGTTTCTTTCAATAATGATTTAAATTTTTCTTTTGATAAGTCACTATTAAGAACAATATAATAGTTTAACTTCTCTTGAATAGCTACGACATCTTCCGTATCCATAATTTCGCGAGTTGCATCGGTTTTCAATTCAAAATGAGGTGGTAATGTATGCGTATTTGATTCAAAGAATAATGCCACATTTAGTAAATCACTTACAACAGCACTTCCAGTAGCTAAGCTACCTGCACCTTTCCCATAGAACATTGTATCGCCCACTGCATCGCCTACGACATAGATTGCATTATATTCATCTTCAACTGTAGCTAGTTGATGGGATTTATGTATTAATGTTGGTTCAACTGATGCGTTTACTTTACTATTTTGATAAGTTCCCTTACCAATCAATTTAATTTTATAACCTAATTTGTCCGCGACATTGATATCAGATAAAGTTGTCTGACTTATACCACGAACTTTAACATCATTTAGTTTAATGACTTGGTTAAATGATAAATAAGAAGTGATAACAACTTTACGTGCTGCATCAATACCTTCTACGTCATCAGTCGGATCTGCTTCAGCAAAACCTAGCCTTTGCGCTTCATCAAGAGCATCTTCAAACGTTGTTTGTTCACGTGTCATTTTAGATAAGATGAAGTTAGATGTACCATTTAGTATTCCCATAAATTTAGAAATGTTATTAGCATTCAATCCATTATTAATAGCATTTACTATAGGGATACCACCGGCAACACTCGCTTCGAATTTCAACGCAAGTCCCTTTTCCTCAGCTAAATCTTCTAGTAGCTTCAAATGTACGGCTAATAAATCTTTGTTTGCAGTAATTACATGTTTACCGCTTTTCAAAGCATCTCTTAACCAATCAACAGTAGGTTCAATGCCCCCCATTACTTCAATGACGATATCGATAGAATCATCATTTAAAATTTCATTAACATCTTCAGTTAAATGATATCGACTAATATTTATAGGTCTTTTCTTAGATTTATCACGCACTAAAATATGCTTTATAACAATATCTTTGTTTAACGTATCTATAATTTGTTGTCGATTCTCTTCAATTATTTTAACTACACCCGATCCCACTGTTCCTAGACCAAGCAAAGCAATATTTAATTCTTTCATATTTTTATCTTCCTCCATTTGTATAACTGAGAAATACAATTGTTTTATTGAAATATACTTTATTTTAGTATACTATTAAACCATATTAAATTAATAGGACTTTTTAGCATAAAATGTAAATACTTAGCTTTATATTATCATGTGGTATCAGAAAATTAAATAGAATTTTCTGATTTTTTAGAAAGGTTGATTAGGTATATGAAAGTGGCAAAATTCGGCGGTAGTTCAGTTTCAAATGCAACACAAATCAAAAAAGTCCTAGATATCGTTAATAGCGATTCAGATCGTAAAATTATTATTGTTTCTGCACCAGGCAAAAGACACAAAGATGATGTTAAAACGACCGATCTTCTAGTTCGATTATATGAAAAAGTAATGAATAATCTTAATTATCAAGATAAAAGGAAAGAAATTATTCAACGTTATGCAGATATTTTACATGATCTTGATATGGATGATTCATTATTAAAAGTAATTGATGACACATTAGAAGAGATTATTTCAACTTTAAAAGATAAGCCTTTAAGATTATACGATGCAATTCTTTCTTGTGGTGAAAATTTTAATGCGCAATTAATTGCATCTTATAATGATTCGCAAGGTTTTAAAACGACATACCTTTCTCCAAAAGATGCAGGTATTCTAGTTACAGATTTACCGCAACAAGCTCAAATCTTGGAAGAAGCTTATGAGAAGATTAGTAAATTAAAAGATATTGAAGGTAAAATTATTATCCCAGGATTCTTTGGTGTTTCTAAAAATGATTATGTCGTTACGTTCCCAAGAGGTGGTTCTGACATTACAGGTGCAATCATTGCTAGAGGAATTAGAGCATCTTTATATGAAAACTTCACTGATGTATCAGGTATTTATAAGGCAAACCCTAATATAATTAACAATCCGGATCTTATTGAAGAAATTACGTATCGTGAAATGCGAGAACTTTCATATGCTGGGTTTAGCGTCTTCCATGATGAAGCATTGCAGCCACTCTATAAACACAGAATTCCAGTGGTTATTAAAAATACTAATCGCCCTCAAGATAAAGGTACATTTATACGCCATGATAGAGATGTAAGTGATAAAAATGTCATTATAGGTATAAGTTGTGATAAAGGATTTAGTGTTATTAATATTAAAAAATATCTAATGAATAGACAGGTCGGCTTCACACGTAAAATTCTTGAAATATTAGAAGATTACAATATTTCTTTCGACCATATGCCTTCAGGTATTGATAGTATTAGTATCATCCTTCGAACACATCAATTAAAAGGTAAAGAAAAAGATGTACTTAACGCTATACGTAAACGTTGCGATGTTGATGAATTAAGTATTGAACACGACTTAGCGATTTTAATGATTGTTGGTGAAGGAATGAATAAAGCAATCGGTACTGCTAACACTATTACCCATGCGTTAGCAGAGTCTAATATCAATTTGAAAATGATCAACCAAGGCTCGTCTGAAATATCAATGATGTTCGGTATTTCAATTGAAGATGCAGATAAGGCTGTTTTATCTACATATGAATATTGTTATCATGGCATTTGTTTGAAAAATCTAAATAAGCAAGCATAGTTAAAAAGCATCTAGTATTTAAGTAGTCATGTTTTGTACATTCCACTTAAATATTAGATGCTTCTTTATAATTTGTTATGAGCTAATGCCTCATTGATACGTTGCTCCCCTACGACAACTTTTAATATAACAAATTGATAATAACTTAATGAGTCTAAAACCATTTTATAATTAGGTAATTGATGGTAATTTTGATTATCCAATAAGTCGTACATTAGCACGATTTCTGGTTTAATATAATCTACTCCCCATGTCAGCGAATGAAAATAAATACTATTCTTAGGAATTCTAATATTACTATCTAATCTAAATATCCACTCTTCATTTACGACATCATAAATAAAGATATTCATTAATAATTCTCCGTTAAAAGTAATATCTATGTGTGCAATTTCGGGTACACTTAATTGGTCTCGATTCATTAAATTATTATTTTTATCATAATAATTTAAATGATACGTGGACGAAATTACTTTTAATACTTCAACTAGTTGTTTACGCTCTACGCATATGTCGACTCTAGAAGGTAGAATAAAATTATCACTTAAAAATAGCTGCATTGCGACTTCCCCATGAAATTTGAATGAAGTACGACATTCATTTTTTAATATTTTAACTAGCTCTTCTACATGTTGTTGATGTTCCATATTACTACCTCCAAAGGAAACGCTTTCATACATTAATTATACATATCCTTATTTCTGATTTCAATTTACGAATTGTGAAGGATTGTAAATTTGATAATAAACAAAATAATAATATTGCTAAAATTAGGTAATATTTATTATTTTAATAATTTAACTTAATTTACATTTTGTTGAACTACGCAATTATAATAGATATAATTTATATGTTATTTCATATCGCTCACATTATTACTATTTATATAAAAGAGTGATATAAAATTAAAATTCGAACATAGGTGATGAATTATGACATTAACAATTATCTTAATTGTTATCATCGTTATACTTATTTTGGCGTTCATCTTAAATCAACGTTACATGCAAGATAGAGTTGATACAGAAGTGTACGCAAGAAATCAGATGGTAACTAAGAATGCGACGCTTAGCAATGAAAATTTAGAACTTAAAAATCAAATGCTTAGTTCTAATAATGATGTTAGTTCACATGCAAAGCGCAACGCAAAACACGTTTTAACTAGCATTCTTGATAAGTATAAAGACGAAGGCAAGTTAAAGTATTACGATATTATAACGACAAGTAATTTAGCTACGAAACACCCTTTCTTTGAGTACGCTAGAACATTTGATTATATTGTCGTTTCAGATGTTGGCTTAATCAATATTGACGTCAAAAACTGGAAACAAAAAACGTTCTACCATTTTGATGCACCGGTAGATGACGATATGCAAATTGATACAAGTGATGTTAATCAGATTGTCGGTCATTATGTAAGCAAACAATATCACAGTCAGTTTGATTCACCACGTAGTGAAATTTATACTTTCGTTGAAAAAATCCAAAACAATCGCGTAATTTATGAATTTTATGATCATGATCCGTATGAACAAGCGGCGATTAATTCTAAAGTTTTAAAAGATGGTATTGAAAATCATTTCAATCATAAAGTACAAAGCATCGGTGTCGTTTACTTTAGCGATGGTAGCGTAAATATCATTGAGGGATCTGAGGAAAGAGCTCAATATGTAGACACCGTTTCAACTAAATCATCACTTGAAGCGGTAATCAAAAATGCAATTGATTTATCTAAACACCCACTTTCTGAAGACCAAGTTAACAAAATCGTAAATAGCTTTAATAATTAATTCATTAAGTAAGCGATTGACAGTGAATCTACATACTGATACACGTGTCAATCGCTTATTTTTAACTCCATAAATTCACTTTATCCTTTTTAGCTTGTTGCTCATCTTTTTCAAAGAGAGAACGATATTTGCCATTCGGTGAGAAGTACTTTTCACGTGCTAATCCATTTTTAACTAATTCTTCGTTGTACATAATGTTCTCATCTAACCACACATAAGCAAGTGTCCGACCATATCTATCTTCTTTTTCTTTGTCATATTCTAAATATACATCTTTCCCATTTAAGTGTTGTTTACTATAATTAGATGCTTCTTTACCATATGGTTGAACTGGTGTGTTAGGTTTGACTGTTTCTGGAGTATCTATACCTATAAGTCTAACTTTAATTTCTTTCCCTTCGCTATTTGTTGCAACAAATGTATCACCATCTACGACTCGATCTACATGTACTTTTTCTTTGTCTTTAATGTTAGTACTGTTTGATGACTGTGAACCATTATTTTTAAAAGGCCCAGTGTGATTAATAAATTGAAAGGCTAATACGCCTACCACTAAAACAGCTAAAACTATGATACTTAATGATTTTTTCGAATTCAAAGATGTCACCTACGCTTTTAATTTCAATAATAAATATAATATATAAATTAAAATTAGTCGTCAATGACTTCTTATTTTAGTTAGACGATGATAGTATCTACTTTTATCGCAAAAAGTGAAAAAATTAGAGCTATCATGCTATAATAAATGCGTTAGGAGTGACATCAATGTCTGAGAAAAATGAAAATTTATTGACAACCGTAGCTGTAATTATAGCTATAATAGTCGGTGTAATACTTCAAATTGTCTATAAGTTACCTATTATTGTTTCTGTCGTAGTAGCTGTATTATTAGGCGTCTTAGTAGGATTTATTGCTTATATCATTCAATCTATAATACGCAAAAGAAAGAACAAGTAGCTTGATATAAAACATTAAATGAAATTTTACTTGCAAAAATAATGGGAGTAAGACAAAGAATTCAAACTGAATTTTTTATCTTACTCCCAACTTTTTTTATATTTAAGGTTAACTTCTTAATATTGTGGTATTTATAAGGAACACCTTAAATGTATAAAATTAATTTTAAAAAATGATTAATTTATCACAATTTTAACTAACAAAAAGCCTCATCATTAAACAATTAGCGAGGTGTTATTATGGAAATTCTAGACGTAATTATAGATAATCACGGTCTAATTTATAAAGTACAAACACAAAATGGCCATGTATTCGAACATACTTTGGCGAAAGATACACCTCCAGATAAGGTTGCTCAAGTGTTAAGGTTATTAGCCACTCATGTTGACAATCTAGAAACTCAAAAAAGAGATAATTAATGAATTTACCAAGCCAAATCTCAAATTTTAAATTATAGTATTATATTTCACAAAAGTCAGGACATAAAGTGTTTTGGTTCTTGGAAACCATTCTCTTAAGAGCAAACTTATGTACTGACTCTTTTCTTCATATTTAACTACAACCATTAAATTTTATATCCAACCTTTTTCATTTGCTTTTTTCCATGCATCAAAACGATTCTCCGCTTCAAGTTTATCAATTATATTAGAAGTGTAATTTCTTACAGTACCGTTTGAAAGATAGAGTTTATCAGCGACTTCTTTATTACTTAATCCTTCTCCTATTTCACGTAACACGACTTGTTCTTTATGCGTTAATGGATTAGCCTCTTTAAACAAAGATGTCATTAAAGACGTACTATATTCTTTTTCGCCATTTAAAACTTTATGAATGGTTGCAACTAAATCATCTACCGATCGTTCTTTTAACACATAGGCATCAACATCGTTTGCAACAGCTCTTTCAAAATAACCAGGCCTTTTAAAAGTCGTGACAATAATCACTTTTGTATTAATTTTATTTTCTCTTAATTGCGATAATACTTCTAAACCCGTCATTCCTGGTATCTCAATATCTAAAATAGCAATGTCAGGCTGTTGACTATTAATAGATTGTAATGCGTCAATACCATTATCAAAATCATCTATCACTTTTAAATCGTCGTGAAATTCAATTAATTGTATCATTGCTTTACGCAACATATTTTGATCTTCTGCAATTACGATTGAAATCATTTTACACCTTCTCTCGGAATCATAATATCGATAGTCGTACCCTGTTTAGAAGTGATATTAACTGTCCCGCTCAATAACGCTACCCTATCGTTAATACTCTTTAATTTTACTTCGCTAGGTTGTTTCAGACCTATACCGTTGTCACTAATGATTAATTTAATACCATTGTCGTAACTTTCTATTTTCCCATTAATTTCAGAGGCTTCCGCGTGCTTAATTACATTGTTAACCGCTTCTCTAAGTATCATTGATAATATCGTCTGTTTAGTTGGGTTGAGGGAACTCGCACCTCTTATATTTTCAAAGTTAAAGTGAATATTTGCATCCTTTAAGAATTGTTCTATAGATTGAATTTCTTCTTCAAAAGTTTGAACTTTTAAATTTTCAATAATATGTCTTACTTTCTCTAATGTATCTTTCGAAATTTCGTTTATATTTAGTATTTCTTTCTTAGCTGCTATCGGATCTTTATCGATTAGTTTTGCAGCTAATTCTGATTTAACACTCAAACTTGCAAATACATGTCCTAACGTGTCATGTAAGTCTTGACCTATTCGATTACGTTCTTGTTCCGCAATCAAAATATTAATATATTTATTTTTTTCTTCAATTTGTTGACGATATTGTCTCTCTTTCATTATTTTAAAATTACCAAATAATATTGCTAAAATAACAATATAATAAATAATAATACTCACGACATAAAAGTGATTCGTTTGTATAATCGTTATGATGATACATGTAATCATTGAGCTTATTAATAACATAAACTCTATTGATTTTACTCCCCTTTTAAATAAAAATGGTATAGCAAATGCACTAAAGAAGAAAAATAAACTCAATGTTGGATTGTATGCATATACAAAGTAAATAATCGCTAGAAAATGAATAAAAAATAACATTAAATTGATACGATGGCTTAATGCTTCATGAAAAAGAATTAAACTAGCATATGCAAATGTAAAAATGATTACAATAAATAAATTTAATAAAAAGCTATCATCTTGCCATGTTAAATACAAACCATAATATGAAAATATTAAGTAAATTAAAGATGAAATCTCTCCCATTTTAGCTCCTAAACTACGCTTCATTTATTCCACCTCTTTGCTCTTATTAATTAATAATGCAATAATTAAGAAAATAATGCTATAAATACCTAAAATTATGAATGATTGTACATTAAAGCCATTACCTTTACCAAATTCAAGTGCCAAATGACGTAAATGATACGTTGGTGTTAGTTTAGCAATTGTTTGCATCCAATCAGGAAATGTACTAACAGGGAACCACAATCCACCAATAATGGCTAATACAATATTACATAGATTAGCTACGCTGCTTGCTTTCTGTGTTTCAGTAAATTGCGTAATGATTAAACCTAATGTCAAAAACATGCTAGCACCTAACCATAAAGAGACACCAGATAAAATCCATTCACTTACACTTAGATCTACCCCTTTATAGAAGTGTGCTACGCAGAATAAAAGCAATATTGAAGCTAAAAATAAAGTCATAGTTTTAATAATCTTAGCTAAATAATAATTTAACACTGTGATCGGTGTAGAAATTAATCTTTTATACCAACCACTGTTTCTTTCCTCGATTATTTCTAATGGAAATTGCATCAGGCAAAATCCCATTAAACTGAATACCGTCATACTATACATATACTCTTTGTAAAATACTTTTTTCGCATCTGCTGGCATATCAATTAATGATGTAAACAATAAATAGAATGCCAAAGGGAAGATGAAAGCCATAAATGATGATAATTTGCGTCGAAATAATAATTTATATTCAATATCAAGTAACGTTATAATGTTCGTCATAGTCTATTGCACCACTCTTTCTTCTTTTGAAAACATGAGTTCCAATAAAGATTTTTTATAAATTGTGATTTGATTTAAATCTACATTTATTTTAATTAGATTTGTAATAACTGCTTCAACATTTTCTGTTTGAATTTTTAAGTTACCATTCGTAATTTCTATATCATATGTTTCTGAAAGTATTTGATATTGTTCTTCCGTAAAGGTCATTATTTCAATAATTGAATTATTTTGACTAAATAAGATATTATGTGGTGTATCATTAATTTTGATACTTCCTTGTTCTAAATAGACAACTTTATCAGCCATTCTTTCGACTTCTTCAATATAATGAGAGGTGTAAAGTATAGTTATACCATCTTCTTTAAGTTGTTCAATTAGATTCCAAAAGTGTTCTCTTGTTTCAATATCCATTGATGTTGTTGGTTCATCTAATATTAAAAATTGAGGTTTGCCTATTAAAGTTAGAACAAAGTCTAGTAATCTCTTTTGACCTCCTGATAATTTATTAGCATATTGTTCCAATTGAAGATTAGAAAATTGAGTTAATTTTTGAAACTCATTAAATGTCATAGGATTGGTATATAATTGTTGATATAAATGATATAGTTCTTTTACTTTAATGAGCTTAGGTAAATTCGTAGTTTGAAATAATATGCCCATATTATGTGAGGATATTAAATTAAGTTTATCTTCGACTGTTCCACTATTCGCATGCTTATGACCAATAAGTATATCTATTAAAGTGGACTTTCCTGCACCATTTTTTCCGATTAATGCAGTACACTTTCCTTCCTCGATATCTAATGAGATATTATTCAAAACTGTCTTTTTACCAAACGATTTCTTTAATTGATTAATATATATCATAACGACCTCACATCCTTTTAATTTATATATCTACTTTATCTTTTAATCGAATTTAAAATTAGTTCAAATTGTCACGATTTTAATATGACATTTGTCATATTAACTACGACGAGGTAGCAAAAAAGAGATTAAGCAACATTAAATTGCTTAATCTCATAATTTTTAACTATTATAATAGATTCTATATGCTATAAAATTGGTGATACTAATTTAGCAATATCTTCTTTAACTTTAATTGAAAGCGAACGGTTATTGTATTTTTCTAAAGTTAATAATTTTGATTTTTTAATGTCATCTTCATATGCAACTCTGATTTCTTTAGCGATTTCTTCATCATAAATAAAAGCATTCACTTCAAAGTTTAACGCGAAACTACGATAATCCATATTAGCTGAACCGACACTACAAATTTCATCATCAATCATCATAACTTTAGAGTGGATAAATCCATTTTGATATGTATAGATTTTCACACCACTATTTAACAATTCAGCAGCATATGAAAATGTCGCCCAATATACAAACGGATGATCTGGTTTACATGGAATCATCAAGTGTACATCAACGCCAGCATTCGCTGCCATTTTAAGTGCATTGATATACGATTGATCTGGAATAAAGTAAGGGCTTTGCATATATATAGATTTTTTTGCACTCATAATCATTTTAGTATATCCATATTCAATCTGATGTAAATCAAATGCTGGACCACTTGAAGCAATTTGAATCGCTGATTTCCCTTTATGCTGTCTTTTTTTAGGGAAGTATTTATCATCATATTCAAATTGTGGGCGGTGCGCTTGTGAATTCCAATCTAATATAAAACGTATTTGTAATGCGTCTATAACGTCACCTTCAACACGTATATGTGTATCTCTCCAATATCCTAGTTTACCAAGTCCTAAATAATCATCGCCAATATTAAACCCTCCGATGTAACCAACTTGACCATCAATCACTATAATTTTTCTATGATTACGGTTATTCATTCTAAAATTGATAAGTGGAAACTTAGATGCAAAAAAAGCTTCAACTTCGCCACCTAATGATTCAAAATGATGAAATTTCGACATTCTTACTTTTTTAGAGCCTACATCATCATATAATATTTTTACTTCTAGCCCTTCTTTGAGTTTCGTTTCTAATGCATCTAGAATACGATGACCTAAGCCATCAAGTTCAAATGTATAATACTCTAAATGTATGTAGTTCTTAGCGTTATAAATGTCTTCAATGACTTTCTCATATAGCTTATTACCATCTGTAAATAAGTCAATGTGATTATCTTCGGTTAAAAATGCATCTTGTTTGTTTAATAACATTCTAATTAAATCTCTGTGTTTTGTTACTTGTTGATTATCAGTTTGATAATTGTGTGCATCAAATTGTTTAACTTGATCCTTTATAACACTTTTAAATGTATCTAATTCCTTACCATTATTTTTCTCCATTTTTCTTTTTGAAACAGTTCTGCCAAAAAATAAATAAAGAATAAACCCGATTAATGGTAAAACAAACAATACAAAGAGCCACGCCCATGTAGAAGACGCACTTCTTCTATTTCTTTCTAAAAAGATGATAATAAAAGCTAATACTAGATTTATCACAAAGCCTAGTGCTAATAAAATCGTAAAAACAGTTCCCAAATCTGGGCCGAACATGAATTTCATAAAATAATACTCCTATTTAATTTTATAATTTAAATTATTTACTTAGCATTTAAGATCAAGATGGCATTTAGCACTTCTTCATTATTTGGAAATTTACGTTCTTCTATTTTGTCTATTGAAATATTTAGAACTTCAAATTGACTTCCTTCATCACTTTCAAGATACATATTAATTTCTTTTTCTAACTCATCCAGTGTTTTTTCTTGAATCTTTTTAAATTTGATTTTACTCATTCTACAACACTCCATTTCAACTTATTTGATTAAATCATAGTCTTTTTACATTTAAATCGCAAATTAATTCATTCTATAACTTATATTTTATTAAAACGCTTACAATTATATATTTAAAATATTAAATTCACATAAGAGATAAATTATTGTATACTAAAGTCATTCTATTGAATTTTCAGAATAATTAAATTATTTAGATTGTGGGGTATTATATGATTTCTTTTGAAAATGACTACCTTGAAGGTGCACATGAAAACGTATTACAACGATTATTTGATACCAATTTAATCCAGGCCTCTGGCTATGGTGATGATCAATTTTCAAAGCAAGCAGCAGAACAAATAAAATCTGTTATCAATTGTCCAGAAGCGACTGTACGATTCTTAGTTGGTGGTACGCAAACCAATCAAGTTGTTATTAATTCGGTACTAGAGCCATATGAAGGTGTGATTTCAGCTGACACTGGTCACGTAGCTGTACATGAGGGCGGTGCTATTGAATTTAGTGGTCATAAAGTTTTAACTGTCCCATCTCACGAAGGTAAAATTAGACCAAAAGAAGTTAATGCATATCTAGATACGTTTTACAATGATTTTAAACGTGAACACATGGTCTTTCCAGGAATGGTTTATATTTCACACCCTACAGAATACGGTACTTTGTATAGTAAAAAAGAATTGAAGAATCTTGCTGACGTGTGTAAAGAACATAATGTACCTTTATTTATGGATGGTGCGCGTTTAGGCTATGGTTTAATGAGTGATCAAAGTGATTTAACATTTGAAGACATTGCTAAATACTGTGATATCTTTTATATAGGTGGTACTAAAATAGGTGCGTTATGTGGTGAAGCCATCGTATTCACTAAAAATAATGAGCCAAAACACTTTACCACTCGAATCAAACAACATGGTGCTTTACTTGCTAAAGGTCGTTTAGTAGGTGTACAATTTCTGGAATTATTCACTAATAATTTATATTTAGATATTAGCCGTCATGCCATTAATATGGCTAATAAAATGAAAAAAGGATTTCTTGAAAAAGGCTATCAACTTTACTTTGATTCACCTACTAATCAACAATTTTTTGTACTTAGTGAAGAAAAGATTAAAGCGTTGAAACAAAAAGTAAAGTTCGCGATTTGGGAGAAATATGATGATAATCATCGTGTTGTTAGATTTGCGACAAGTTGGGCTACTACCGAAGAAAATGTAGATAAGTTATTAGAGTTAATTTAACATCTGAAAAACAGGACTTCCTAAAAGGAAATCCTGTTTTTTAATGTAGTTTATAATAAATACAGCATATTAATACAATTAAACTGATGAACGCTATTATCTTGTCTTTTTTAGTTGTTTTACCATTTTCAACAGTAATTTCAAAATTAAATTCCATGTTTATTCCCCTTTAAAAAGTATTTTGTAATACTGCTAATTTTATTAGTTGCCCCTATTAATATTTACATTTTAGGTTGCATACCAGAATATTATACTTTGTTTTTTATATTCGTCATCTAAAAGTTTATTAAATTTTTATAATTTAAACTACTAATTTAATAAGTAATTGCTATAAAAGTGAAAAATAAGGTGGAGAATTTTATGACTAAACACAAAAACATGTAATTCATAATTCTTATAGCACATTGGGGTAAAATAAAAGTTCTAAACGTAACCGCAAAAACTAAAATATAAAATAGCATTGGTACTCAATCATAAAAGAAATTAAAACTAGAATTGCTTGTTCATAGTGAAAATGCAAAAAATTCAAGTAGTCAACTCTTTTAAAAATCTCTGCTCATTTATTAAATGCCTATTCTATTAATAACTTTTTGATAAGCATCAAGCACTTCTGGATAAAGATATATTACTCTAAATCCCATCCGGCGAGTTACTTCGACTATTTCAGGTTTACAAACTATTTTATTTTGAAGGGTTGATTTACTTAACCCTGTTAAAGTTGCTAAATCTTTAATACCTACTGAAACATATTGCCTCTTATAATTTTTCAGTAAGTTTTCTAGTTTATATTCAATCAATTTATTCATAAATATTAATTTATAAAGCTAGATATTAAAGCAAGTAATACTAATATAAAAATCCCTATTGTTAAATATAGAGATATTTGATCCCTGTTGATTTTCATAATGTTAAACACTCCTTTTATTTCTTAAAGAAGTTAACCATAGCTAACAATAAAGTAACTACATTAATATAAAAAGTTAACTTTCTTCTCAATTCTCTACTCATAAAACTCATCCCCTTATAAATTATTAACTATTACATACTTCTTACCTGCGTCGATTACTCTCAGACTTCAAGATCATCCTTTAATTTAATTATATTATATTAATTTTATAATATAACGAAAAAGTATAAATTTAAATTTTATCGCAAGATATTAAAAACGCATTTTAGTTCAGCAATTAAATTAGGGTTTTCCTATTATGTCTACAATTTGATCATCAAAGTTTTCTACACCTGATTCACTAAGCATTGAACGCGTTTCATTTCTCATTTGAGATAATGCCTTTTCAGCTTTTAATGCTTCATTCTCTTTCAAAAGTTTTTCTATCTCATATTGACTTTTTTGGTCTTTATTCATCTTGGCCAGTTTTTCAGCTTCTTGAATGGGAGTGGGACAGAATTCTTTTAAATTCGTCGTCTCAACCCTGCAAGGATGACTAGAACTGAGAAAAGCTTGATTTAAGCGCCTTCTCAGTTCAGTCAGCTACTGTGAATTTGCTAGATAGCATTATTATATTATTTATGTCCCAGACTTCATCAGATTTTCTTCTTTCTCTAGCTAGACGGTCTTTAATCATTTGAGATACTTCTTCTTGGGAAAATGTTTTCTCATTTTGTTGGATTTGTTCATTAGGTGTTTCTAAATTCTCATTGCTTTTTGCTTCTTCAGTAATATTACTTTGGTTGTTTTCCATGAGATATACCTCCGTTTATAGTCTGTCGACTTTTCATTCCATACTTGCTTTTATAACGTCATCAGCACGTTTTGGACATAAAAAATAACCTTCCGTAGAAGGTTGAAAAAGTGTATAAAAATAGCACCACTTTCTATTTATATGGGTAGAAAGGATGCCATTAAGATATTATTCTTATTTCTTTAATTTCAGAGTCATCAATAGAGTAAATACCTAATTCAGTTTCTAAATCCATTACAAAATTTGCTGAATCACTTTCATATGGATTTTCAAAATTTATTACATCTCCAAAAAGTTTATTATCATCATTTAAAACTACGTTTACTTTATGTCCGTAAGACCTAGCTATTCTCATTTTTTCATCTCCTTCTTAATATAAGGAACTACATGTGTACCTGTCTTAGAATAATGTACTTTCCCTAATTTAGTATTAATATAACGACCATTTACAAAAGCTTTTCCAATTACAACACCAAAGTCTATAATTTCTTTTTTATTAAATTTATTGTTAACTAATAACATTATACCAGTATTTGATTTTTCCATAAGTAATTTATTCAATTCTCGATTAGGTATAGTAGTGTAGCTTGGAAGCATATAATTATTTTTAATGGCTTTCGATTTACTTTCTTCAAAAAGTCTATGATTTTTACAATGTCTATTTTGTTTTTCAGGATTTATATCTATTCTTATTTTACCACTATGTATCATATCAAGCATTTCTTTTTTTGCCTGTTCTTGTAATTTTTCTTTTTCAATTACTTTATTCTCTGTCTGATACTTACCTTTACGCTCATTAAAGAATTTATTCCGCCAGTTTCCCACATGTGGTACTGTAGTACTTCTGCGGTAGAGCATTAACTCCAGGTATCATATCTTTAAATTTAAATACATTGCCATTTAATGAGTGACAAATTTTAGATGTTTTTTTATCAATTTTAGCCACATATTTATATTCCCCATCTTTACCTAATTCTTTAAGATAAGTTAGCTTCTGTGATTCAGCCTGCACACGTGCTGATTCAGTAACTAATAATCTACTAGCATTATAAGTAGTGGAATTTGTTTGCTTTTTAAACTCAGATACATACTCATTAGGATGTCTCCCTCTAAGTAATACATTGCTCGTCGTTGTTTCCACTTCTTTTTGAACTAAAGCCATATCTTGCCATAATCTAGTTGACCAGTTAACGCCTTTGAAGTTACTATTCACAACTGCTTTTACTTCATTGTCATCAATTTTTACATGTTCACCAAGAATGTGTGCCTGTCTTTCAACTTCTCTATCCACTGCCTCAACTAACTTATTTTCTAGCTTATCTTGAATATCCAAAGTAGAATCTTTGACCATCAAATCTAATTGTTGCTTTAATAATTTTTCTCTAGATACTTTCATAGTCAAGTTATACAGTTTAAGTGCTTTGTTTGCTTCATCGCTAAAATCTATACGCTTCACATATTTTTTAGCTTTGTTTCGAAACACATATACATCAAAGTCATCTGCTTTTTTCACGACTTCTTGAATGGTTAAACCCAGTATTCGTTGCATATTTTTCATAAAAAGCGAGTAGTTCTCTCATTATTTCTGCATACATTAACATAATAATGAGTTCTATTTCTGAAGTAGCTTGGGCATCACAAATTAATGATTAGTAATATACCTATGAAATTGATTGAAGAGGTTAATCCACAAATCTAAAAGTATTATTAATGAAAAGTATAGTCATCTAACAAAAATGCATGATAATGATAAAGAAAATTTTGAGAAGTATATTAAGAATGTTTTTTAAAGTGTACTTGACCAAAACTTGACCAATTTCAATTTCTTCACAAAAATGGTCAAGTAAATTTAGCTTTTCCAACACAAAAAAGAAGCTAAGGCAAGATGCCTTAACTCCTTGTACCACTAAGTCTTTCCCCTTTTTGCTTAGCGATTAGTATTGTTTCATATATTGATCGCGTTCCCACTCAGAAACTTGAGTTCTATAATAATCCCATTCAATTGATTTAGAGTTTATAAATTGATTGTAAATGTGATTACCTAACGCTTTTTTAACTGTGTCATTTTCACGCATAGCTTTTAAAGCAGTGTAAAGTGTTGAAGGTAAGTCTTGGATACCTACAGCTTCACGTTCTTCACGGTTCATTTCATAAATATTTTGGTTGACTGGTTCTGGAACTTTAGTTTTGTTCTTAATACCATCTAAACCAGCTTGTAGGATTGTTGCTAATGCCATGTAAGGGTTAGCAGCTGGGTCTACTGAACGTACTTCAATACGAGTTGATAATCCTCTTGAAGATGGCACACGTACTAATGGTGAACGGTTTTTACCACTCCAAGCGATATAACAAGGTGCTTCGTAACCAGGAACTAAACGTTTATAAGAGTTTACTAATGGGTTACACACAGCTGTGAATCCACGTGCATTATTTAAGATACCTGCAGTAAAGTGATAAGCATCTTCAGTTAATTGCATTTCACCATTTGGATCGAAGAATGCATTTTCTTTACCTTTAAATAATGATACGTTGAAGTGCATTCCGCTTCCGTTAACACCGAATAATGGTTTTGGCATGAATGTTGCATGTAAATTATGCTTACGTGCAATTGTTTTAACAACTAATTTAAATGTTTGGATGTTATCACAAGCAGTAATCGCATCTGCGTATTTAAAGTCAATTTCATGTTGTCCTGGCGCAACTTCGTGGTGACTTGCTTCGATATCAAATCCCATATCTTCAAGTTCTAACACAATGTCACGACGGCAATTTTCACCTAAGTCTGTTGGTGCTAAATCGAAGTAACCACCATTGTCATTTAATTCTAATGTTGGTTCACCTTTTTCATCTAATTTGAATAAGAAGAACTCTGGTTCAGGCCCTAAGTTGAAATCTGTATAGCCCATATCTTCCATTTCTTTCAACACACGTTTTAAGTTGTTACGTGGGTCACCAGCAAATGGTTCACCGTCAGTAGTATAAACATCACAAATTAAACGAGCTACTTTACCTTGACCGGCAGTCCATGGGAAGATAACCCAAGTATCTAAATCTGGGCATAAATACATGTCAGATTCTTCGATACGTACGAAACCTTCGATTGATGAACCATCAAACATCATTTCGTTATCTAATACTTTTTCTAATTGGCTAACTGGTACTTCAACGTTCTTGATTGTTCCTAAGATATCTGTGAATTGTAATCTTAAGTATCTAACGTTTTCTTCTTTTGCAAACTTACGAATGTCATCTTTACTAAATGTACGTTTAGGCATGGTAGAAATCCTCCAAAAATTTATTTAATAAACCGTGATAAATCCCCACGATTTATTGGCAAAGCTTCACCAGGTGGTTTCTGCGTTGCGTCTACAATCATTCTTTTTCTAATCTCTTGTTCATCTGATGTTAAATGCCCTTGATTATTAGTTATGATTTGTTTAATTCCTTTAAGGTTAAATCCCTTTTCAATCAAAGATTTAATTTCAAGGAGTCTTTCTAAATCATTTAACGAGAATAATCGCTTATTTCCTTCTGTACGCTCGGGCATGACAAGTTCATGTGTTTCATAGTAGCGGATTTGTCTTGCAGTGAGTTCTGTTAATTTACAAACAACACTCATAGAGAACACGGCCATATTACGTCTGATTTTATCGTTAGACATTAATAACCTCACCTCTACTTTTGAACTTGATACTAATTTAGCATAGTTTAAAGCGTATTACAAAAATATGTTAGGTTTTCTTACATAGATTTATAAAAGCTATATTTGATAGTAATTACAATGTCTTTTATAACAAGTAATTTATATTGAATTATAACTTTTTTCAAAAAATCCCTACTCAACTCAAGTAGGGATACATTTTCTATATCAAATTTTGTTCTTTTAAATAAGTAACTGCACGTGTAACAGCTAATTTAACATGTTCATATGTTAATCCGCCTTGTACATAAGCTTCATACGGTGGTCTAATAGGTCCATCTGCAGACAATTCAATTGAAGACCCTTGAACAAAAGTACCGGCTGCCATAATGACATCATCTTCATAACCAGGCATATAGCTTGGTTCTGGACTAAAATGAGCATTAATTGGTGAAGCATGTTGAATACTTTGGCAAAATGCTATCATTTGTTCTTTTGCATCAAATTGAACAGTCTGTATTAAATCGGTACGTTTAACATTGTATTTAGGAACTGTTTTCATTTTCATTTTTTCAAGGAGTAAGCTTGTAAATAATGCACCTTTCAAACTCTGACTAACTACATGTGGTGCTAAGAAGAAGCCTTGATACATCTCTTGTAACGAATACAATGATGCGCCTGCCTCTTTACCAATTCCAGGCGCTGTTAATCGATAGCCACAACGTTCGATTAAATCTTTACGTCCAGCGATATAGCCACCAATTTTAGCTAGGCCGCCACCTGGGTTCTTAATTAATGAACCTGCTATCAAATCTGCACCAACTTCAATAGGTTCACGTTGCTCTACAAATTCTCCATAACAATTATCCACAAAGACAATGACATTGGGGTATTGTGATTTAATTGCATGGATAGCAGATTCAATTTCATCGATAGTAATTGAAGGTCTTTGGTCATACCCTTTTGAACGTTGAATGGCTACTACTTTCGTCTTTTCTGAAATGGCTTCAATTGAGGATTGAATATCTATTTGTCCATCTTTTAAAGGGACCTCTTTAAATTCGACACCGTGTTCTTTCAAGCTTTCAATGCCATTTCCATTTACCCCTATAACTTCAAGCAACGTATCATATGGACTTCCAGTAATATATAATAGTTCATCTCCGTATTTAAGTGTACTTTGAAGTGCTAGAGTAATCGCATGTGTACCAGAAATGATTTGCGGGCGCACAATAGCATCTTCAGCTTTAAATGTATGTGCATAGATTTCTTCCAAATGGTCCCGACCAAAATCATCATATCCATATCCTGTACTTCCAACTAAATCACTCTCAGTAGCTTTAACGTAATGAAAAGCATTCAGAACTTTTTCTTGATTACTATATGCAATTTCTTCTATTTCTTTAAAATATGGTGCCAACGTCTTCTCTACGTCTTTAACCATTGATGTAATATCTGACATTTTCATATACTTCCTTTTATCATTTTTTATATCCAGTAATGATGTAAGTTTCATTTTCAGGATTAAAATTCATTTCTTCAATGAGTGTATGCTGCTTTAAGAAATAAAGTCTATCTGCGTTTGTACTAGGGACAATCTCTTCATAGAAACTTAGTGTTGATTTAACTTGATCTATTAAAAGTGCCTTTACTTTTAATTTATCTTCTTCATCACGGCTAGAGACAAAGATGGATGGAGACGCAGATAATGGTTTATCATCACTATCACCACATTGATCCTTCTTATTAAATATAACCTCTTGTGGTATTTGATTCATATCTAAATCATTAATCAATTGATTTACTGTATCATATTGAGAACGATATTCTGGATGACTCGCATCAACAACATGTAATAATAAATCTGCACCTTTTGCTTCTTCTAAAGTTGATTTAAAGGCTGCAATCAAGGTCGTTGGTAACTTTTGAATGAAACCTACAGTATCTGAAATAATTAAATTAAATCCTTCATTTATTTGAATTTGACGTGTTTTAGGATCTAATGTTGCAAAAAGTAAATCCTTTTCAAAGGTTTCTTCGCCAGATAATACATTGAACCATGACGATTTCCCCGCATTTGTATAGCCTACGAGTGCAATCTGAAAGACTTGATTTTGTTCACGTTTGCTACGATAACGTTCCCTGTGTTCCACTACAGTTTTTAATTGATGTTTAATTTCATTCATACGTGTTCGAATGTGACGTCTGTCCATTTCTAACTTCGTTTCACCAGGACCACGTGTACCTATGCCACCACCTAGTCTTGATAAACTCTTACCATGTCCTTGAAGTCTTGGCAATAAATAATCTAATTGCGCTAATTCGACTTGTAATTTACCTTCGCGACTGCTAGCTCTTAAGGCAAATATTTCTAAAATCAATTGTGTTCTATCGATAATTTTAATGCCCAAATTATCATTTAATGTTTTTGATTGAGCGGTAGTTAACTCATCATTCGTTACTACGACGTCTATATCATGGAATTCAATAAAAGCTTTAAGTTCATCAATCTTACCTTTACCAACGTAATATTTATGATCGACTTGTTCTCTATTTTGAGTAACTTGTCCTTTAACATCTAGCTGACAAGTCAAAGATAGGGCTTTTAATTCTTCCATTGTTGAATCAAAATTAAATTCGTTATCATTTTGAGCATGTACACCGACTAATACAGCAGTTTCCAATTTTTTCTTTGTTTCATGAGTAATTTGCTGAGTCATGTTATACATCTCCTTCTTATATGTTTCTCAAATATTCTATCATAGTGTCTATGCAAAGACTATCCACTAAAATTATGTTACATTAAACTTATATCGAAAGGGTGATACTATGGAAAATATATATGATTTTGTTGTACAAAAGTCCAATGGTGAAGATTATAAATTAGAAGAATACAAAGGCAAAGTAATGCTAATCGTTAATACTGCTAGTGAATGTGGTTTCACGCCACAATTTGAAGGCTTACAAGCATTGTATGAAAAATACAAAGACCAAGGTTTTGTGATATTAGGTTTTCCATGTAATCAATTTGGTGGCCAAGAACCTGGTTCAGGTGCAGAAGCTAATCAAAACTGTAAAATTAATTACGGTGTGACTTTCCCTATCCATGAAAAAGTAGATGTCAAAGGTGAAAATCAACATCCTTTATTCCGCTACTTAACTGATGCAGCTAAAGGAATGTTAAGTGAAAAAATCAAATGGAACTTCACTAAATTCTTAGTTGATCGTGATGGTAACGTTGTAAGTCGTTTCTCACCTCAAAAGAAACCAGCTCAAATCGAAAAAGATATTGAAAAATTATTATAGATATTGTTTTAATACAATAAAAAGCTTCATTATAGAGTGAAATAGCAACTCTATAATGAAGCTTTTTATATTACAAACATTCCTCTATTTGTCAAAAGTGCTAAAATTTGATGAGTTTATTACAAGTTACACTGTCATTAAGACCGTTGTCTACGCTCTTAAGAACTTGCAACGTTGCACTTTAATTACAACTTATTCTTCACTATTTACTGATTCTTCAGAATCTGAAACTTCAGTCTCTACAGTAAATGTGCTGATCGCATGTTTGTATATCAAATGTTGTTTACCTTGAGAAACTAAACTTACAACATATTTGTCAAAGTCTTCAATAACACCTTTCATTTGAAAGCCATTTAAAAAGAAAACTGTAACTTCTGTTTGTTGTGATTTAAAGTTCTCTAGTGCTTGATCTTGGATGTTGTGGTTTGCAATCATGTTTAGAACTCCTTTTATTTATTTGGGTTGTAATCTCATCTAACATCATTTGAAGTGACATTGTCTCTCTATTAAACCATTGAACAGTCAATTTATTCTTGAACCATGTCAATTGTCGCTTAGCATATTGTCTAGAATGTTGTTTTAACGTTTCAACTGCTTGGTCTATTGATAACTCACCATTCACAACAGGTACCAGCTCTTTATAACCAATTGCTTGCATACTTTGAGTAGATTCATAACCCTGTTCTACTAGGTTCTTCACTTCATTAAATAATCCGTGGCCCAACATAATATCTACACGTTTATTTATTCTTGAATATAATGTTTTGCGCGACATTTCAATCCCTATTAATAATGTATCATAATTTTCTGTAAATTGTTGTACTTTCTTGCGAGAACTTATAAGTTTTTTTGTATTTAAGTAATATTCAATAGCTCTAAGCACTCTTTTTCTATTATTTGGATGTATGTCTTTAGCAGATTGTGGATCAAATGTAGCTAAATAGTCATGCACTTCTTGATTAGTTAATGGTTCTAATTTTTGTAATTGTAACTGTGTTTTCTGTTCGACTTCTTTTGAAACTGTCTCATCATCAAAAGGATAATCATATATTAACGATTGTATATATAACCCTGTTCCTCCTGCTATGATCGGTATCTTTCCTCTTGAAGTTATATCTTCTATTAGTGCTTGAGCTCGTAATTTGAAATCGTACACAGAAAATGAGTCATCTGGATTTAAAATATCAATCATATAATGAGGAATTCCATCCATCTCTTCATTAGTAACTTTAGCTGTACCAATGTCCATTTGTTTATAAACTTGCATGGAATCCCCACTAATGATTTCACCGTTAATTTGTTTAGCAAGTTCAATACTTAACTCTGTTTTACCTGATGCAGTTGGACCTACTATAACTACCAAAAACGGTTTATTGATGTCACTCAATAGTTATCCCTCACTTTATTTTTTCTTTAACACTTGTTTTTGGATCCATTCAAACATATGACTCCAAATCATTTCTTTTTCATCTTCAAATAAAATTTCATGTCTTCTATTTGCATAAAGTTGGACTGTTATATGATTTATTCCAGCACGTTTGAATTTCTTTCCTAATTTACGTATACCTTTACCATAATCTCCAAATGGATCATCCTTACCAGAAATAAGAAGTATTGGTAATTGTTCATTCATTTTTTTTAGTTGATTATTATTTGCCGTACGTATCATATTCTTAACGGTTTGGTAAATTAATTGATTTGACACTAAGAAACCAGTGTAATCATCCTTAACAAATTTATTAATTTCATCGCGTTTAGATGATAGCCAATCACTACTTGTTTCAGGTTGGTCTATCTTTTTATTAAACGATTTATAAACAAATTGATTTACCCATTCTAGGCGACTACGCTTCCCAAAAATTAAAGTTATTAATTTTAAAACGATGATGGCTGGTATCCCTTTATATTTTGGATATTGACCAGTACCAGTGAGAATCAAACCTTGCGCAATGTCTGGATATTTCTCTACAAATAAACGCGCAATAATTGAGCCCATTGAATGTCCCAAAACGATATATGGAATATTGTTATTTGAACCGTGAAGTGTTTGAGCTATTTCATATGCATCTTGTGCAATGATATTCATATCATCGTAATGACCTCTTTCATTTTCATCAATATCAATACCATGCCCTCGATGATTATGTCGAATAACATCATATCCTTGATGTGTTAAAGCTTGCACAAGTGCTTCATATCGATCCATATGCTCAGCCATCCCGTGAAAGATATGGACGACACCAAATGTTGCAATCTTAGCCTTATCTACTTTTACTTCAATCATAGTGCCGTCTTCAACGGTAATTTTGAATGATTGTTGACTCACGCATATGCCTCCTTGTGAAATTATAACTTAATCAATAAAGCTTATATTCCTTTAAATATACCTTTCATTCTTAATGTTATCAAATTGTTAGACTCATTTTAACAACTAATGCTTTATAACATAAAATTACTTTATTTTATAAAAAATGAACTGAGATGAGCTTCATATTAAAGCTCTCTCAGTTCAGATATTAACTGCGAATTTGAAGTTTAAAATTAATTTACTAGTTAGTTATCAGTGTCATATTTGAATTTAATCAAAAATGTTAAATTTCAAAACATAAATACTAATTTTATTTTAATACTGCAAGTTGTTCATTTCCACGAGTCGCTTCTTCAATTGCAATATTAATTTCTTTAGTGAATTCGTTTTGTTGACTTTGTGTATAGTTTAGTAATTTAGCAAGTTCTTCAACGACTGCATCTTTATATTGTTTAACTTCATTGATATTGAAATAAAGTTTACCAGATCTACGAATTAAGAAATCAGTTGGTTTAAACACCATTTCATTTTGTACACTATATACTAACTCAACGTACAATTCTAAAGGTAATTTTAAATCTTTATCTTGTGCAATTTGTGCGATGTTATATAGTTTATCTACGTTAGAACCATATTTAGAAGCTAAACGTTTGGCAACATCGGCTTGAAGTCCGATCGCTTTACCTTCTTCAACTTTGCGTTCCACGAAACTTTCAAAGTTAGCGCTACCACCTACATCACCACCAGAAATTGGTGTATGTTTTGTTTTACATTCAGCAAATGTCAATTTATATTCTTGTTTCAAGCGCTTAGCTAATAAATCTACGATTTCAAGCGCCATATGACGATAACCTGTTAATTTACCACCAGCGATTGTTAATAAGCCTGATTTACCTTCCCAAATTTCATCTTTACGTGAAATTTCAGAAGGGTCTTTTCCATCTTCTAAAATTAAAGGTCTAACTCCTGCCCAAGTTGATTCGATATCTTCATCTTTCACATTAACATCTGGGAACATATAGTTAATCGCATCAATTAGATAATCTCTATCTTCCTGTGTTGTTAAAGGTTTTGTTTTGTCATTATCATAGAAAGTATCTGTAGTTCCAACGTATGCTTTACCTTCACGTGGAATTGCAAAGATCATTCTACCATCTTTTTCAGTGTCAAAATAAACAGCTTGTCTTAATGGAAACTTAGATTGATCAATGACTACATGGACACCTTTAGTTAAACGTAATTGTTTATTGTTACGTGTATAATCTTTTTTACGAACTTCATCTACCCAAGGGCCTGCTGCATTAATAACTTTTTTAGCGTTAATTTCATACATTTCACCAGTAAGTAGATCTTGAACTTCAATACCTCTTACTTT
Source organism: Staphylococcus haemolyticus (assembly GCF_006094395.1). Lineage (NCBI taxonomy): Bacteria > Bacillati > Bacillota > Bacilli > Caryophanales > Staphylococcaceae > Staphylococcus > Staphylococcus haemolyticus. The sequence continues at coordinate 1,561,882 of NZ_CP035291.1, forward strand.
TGATTTAGAATCGTAAATGAAATCTGTAGATTTCGTGTGATTTAAAATTTCTGCACCATTTTCTTCAGCACGTTTCATAACTTCAATTGTTAAACGTGCATCATCAGTACGGTATTCAACGTAATAACCGCCACCTTTAAGTCCATCTTTTTTAACCAATGGCTCTTTGTTTAATGTTTGTTTTTTGCTTAACATTTTCTTGCGTTCATATTTTTTTACGCCTGCTAAACGGTCATAAGCAGTTAAACCTAAGTTAGTTGTGAATTTACCAAACGTTCCGCCTTTGTGCATTGGTAATAACATCCATTCAGGAGTAGTTACATGAGGGCCATTTTCATAAACAATCGCACGTTCTTTACCCGTTTCAGCTACAACTTTGATTTGAGCTTGTTTTAAATATCTTAAACCACCGTGAACAAGTTTAGTAGAACGGGAACTTGTACCTTGAGCAAAATCTTGCATTTCTACTAAAGCTACTTTCATTCCTCGTTGAGACGCATCTAATGCAATACCTGCACCTGTAATACCACCACCGATAATAACGACATCGTATTCTTCATTTTGTAAATTTTTCTTAATTACTTCTCTGTTTAATGTTGATAAAGCCATAAATATACCCCTCCGATATTTTATTTATGCGAAAAAAGAGAGACCTATCCATACAGAATCAAACTGTATGTAACAGGTCTCTCAAATCTCGACTGATGTATTAACTTAATTTAATCATATCACACTTCAATAAACTAAGCCATGTTTAGAGATTAATCTTCCAATTTAAAGACCTGAGTAGCTTCAACTGCTTTTTTCCAACCTTTATATAACTTAGTTCTGTCTTCTTCAGACATCTGTGGTGTAAATTCTGTTTCTAATTGCCATCTATTTGCTATTTCATCTTTACTATCCCAGAAACCGACAGCTAATCCTGCTAAATAAGCTGCACCTAATGCTGTTGTTTCTTGTATTTCAGGGCGTTCTACAGCAGTATTTACAATATCAGCTTGGAATTGCATGATAAAGTTATTTTTAACTGCGCCACCGTCAACACGTAAATTGTTCACTTCAATCTTAGAGTCCTTAGACATAGCTTCCATAACATCACGAGTTTGGTAGCATAAAGATTCTAAAGTCGCACGAATAAAGTGTTCTTTTTCAGTACCGCGACTTAGACCAAATATAGCACCTCTGGCCTCTGAATCCCAATAAGGTGTACCTAATCCTACAAATGCTGGTACGAAGTAAACATTATCTGTAGAATCAACACGTGTAGCATAATTCTCTGATTGAGGTGCAGAATTTATAATTCTTAGTCCATCACGTAACCATTGAATTGCTGAACCTGAAACAAAGATAGAACCCTCAAGTGCATAATTGACTTTACCGTCTAAGCCGTATGCAATAGTAGTTAACAATCCACTTTCAGATTTAACTGGTTCTTCACCAGTATTCATTAACATAAAGCCGCCTGTACCGTAAGTATTTTTAACATCTCCACGTTCGAAACAAGCTTGTCCAAATAGTGCAGCTTGTTGGTCACCATCGATACCTGAAATCGGTACCTCTTGACCAAAGAAATGATAATCTTTAGTGTGAGCGTAAATTTCACTAGATTCTTTAACTTCCGGTAATAATTGTTTAGGTACATTTAATAAATCAAGTAGCTCATCATCCCATTGTAAATCGTAAATATTATACATTAAAGTACGACTAGCATTTGAATAATCTGTAATATGTGCTTCTCCACCAGATAACTTCCAAACTAGCCATGTATCAATTGTACCGAATAATAAATCACCATTTTCAGCTTTTTCTCTAGCTCCATCAACATTATCAAGAATCCATTTAACTTTTGTACCAGCGAAGTAAGGATCTAACAATAATCCAGTTTTATTACGGAATGTTTCTTCATGACCTTGTTCCTTCAATTCATGACAAATTGATTGTGTTTGACGGGATTGCCAAACAATTGCATGGTATATTGGACGTCCAGTATTTTTATCCCAAATGACTGTCGTTTCACGTTGGTTGGTAATTCCAATACCCTCAATTTGGTCAGCGTTAATTTCATTTTCATTTAATACTTCAGTCATAACTGCTAATACCGAAGTCCAAATTTCATTAGCATCGTGCTCTACCCAACCTGATTTAGGGAAATATTGCTTAAATTCTCTTTGTGCAACACCTTTAATATCGCCTTCTTTATCAAATAGAATGGCTCTTGAACTTGTTGTTCCTTGGTCAATCGACATGATGTATTTTTCCATAAATTTTCTCCCTTTCTGCTATGTGAATAAAAACATTTATTTTTTAATTTTGAATAATAAGAAAGCGTACTATATGTATAGCACTTTTCCAAAAAAATTAACCACAAATTTAAGATATTTATTAAATTAATTAATATATAGACTCAATATCATTTGATTTATTAGATTTGTTTAATACTAAACCTAATACTAATGTTGCTATTACTAGTAAAATACCTACAGCACAAATTAAATCAAATTGTCCTTTATAAAAGACTTTATATATAACTGCTCCGAGCATACCTCCAGCAATAGGTCCTAATACAGGTACGATCGCGTATCCCCAATTAGAACCACCTTTGCCTGCAATTGGTAATATTGCATGAGCGATTCTTGGTCCTAAATCACGTGCTGGATTAATTGCATATCCAGTCGGACCACCTAAACTCAATCCAATAGCTACGATTAAACCACCAACAATAAGTGGATTCATTCCATCCGCAATTTTATTTACGCCAATAAATAAGATACCTAAACATAAGATTGCTGTCCCAATAATCTCACTTAAAAAGTTTGCAAAATAATTCTTAATTGCAGGTGCTGTAGAGAATACACCTAACTTTGCCCCCTGATCTTCAGTTGCCTTCCAATGTGGTAAATACATTAACCAAACTAATACACCGCCAAAGATACCTCCAAGCATTTGACAGATAATATAGCCAGGTACTTGAGCCCAACTAAAACTTCCATCCATCGCTAAAGCAATTGAAACCGCTGGATTTAAATGTGCGCCTGAAAACTTACCAACTGCGTATGCGCCCATTGACACGGCTAATCCCCAACCTGCTGCAATTACTATCCAATCAGAATCCTGTCCAGCACTTCGCTTTAAATTGACGTTAGCACAAACGCCACCACCGAAAAGGATTAGAATAGCAGTACCAATAAATTCTGCTAAATATACATTCATGACGAATCCTCCTATAAGACAAAAAGATTCCTACAAAAGCGCTAATAAAGGCATTGCAGAAATCTCTTCGTCTCTTAATCTAATATTAACTTATTTAAATCATACAGAAAGTTTGTAAGCGTTGTCAATACTTTCGTTAAAAAATTGTCACATTTAAATTGTTTGAAAAATTGTTTTGATCTTTTTTTATGCTTTTTAATTATAGCAAAATTGTTAAGGATGCTAACTACCATAACAAGCGATTGCTTGTTGTAACGTAACTAGCACCGCTATCAAGTGCTTGTACAATTTCACTTTCTTCATTAATTAAACCACCTGCTATAACTTTTGAAGGAGTCTCTTCATCAATAATTTTAACTACTTTATGTGCAATCCCAGGTAATACTTCAACGAAATCTGGTTCAACCTTCTTAATTAAGTTGATGCTTCTACTTAATGCTTGGCTATCTATAATAAACACCCTAAAAATCGTTAACTTATTTAACGATTTAGCCTTCTGAATTACTTTAGATTTGGTAGAAACGATCCCTTTAGGTTTATAAGTTTGAATTATATACTCACAAGCAAATTCATCAACAGCCATCCCTTTAATTAAATCAATATGAATATAAGTTTCAATTTGATTCGCTTTAAGTAATGCCATAACACTTTTTAAATGGCCGATATGCATATCTAATAATACGCATATCTTATAATCTGTTTTTATTAATTTCTCTAAATCTTTCATGTTGCGTATCGCTGGTAAAACATATTCCTTCATACGTCATTTTCCTCTCTACATTACACGTTTAAATAGTTTTTCAAGTTCATAATTTGAGAAATTGATGATTATAGGTCTGCCATGAGGACAAGTGAATGGATCTTCTGCTTCACGTAACTGATCAATCAAATCCGCCATTTCATTATTTTTTAAATAGTGATTTGCCTTTATAGATTTTTTGCAACTCATCATGATGGCAGCATCTTCACGCATTTTTTTAACATTTACTTTTTTATCGTTTAATACTAACTCAACCATATCTTGAATAATTTCTTCAGCTTCAGCTTTTGGGAACCAAACTGGGTAACTATTAACGATATAATCATGACCGCCAAAGTGCTCTAAATGAACACCCACTTTATCTAATTCATCTTGATATTGATCAATAATCATTTGTTCATCTTTTGAAAAGTGGAATGTCAGTGGTATTAATAAATCTTGAACTTCATTAGTCACTTCGCCAATTTTTTCTCTAAAATATTCATATTTGATACGTTCTTGTGCAGCATGCTGATCTATCATAAACATGCCATTCTCATTTTGAGCAATGATATAAGTGCCATGCACTTGTCCTACGACTTCCATATATGGAACTCGTCGAGATGGTGTGTTACTTACTTTACCTTTAATATCATTATTATCTTGCTTACTGTATAATGTTTGATAAGTTTTTGATGACGCTTCATCATTATTGCTTTGTTCAGTTACAACTTCTTCTGAATCGTTTGTAGATTCGTCATTTAATAATGATGCATCACCATTGTCTAAGTCATTCAAAATTTCTTTTTGAATTTGGAAGTAATCTTTGTCATCTGAACGTTTATTATTATGTACGAAATTTTCCGTACTTTCATTAATTAACTCATTATTATCTAAATCGTTTTTTTCTAAATTTGGATTTTGTAATTTAGATTCACTCATACCATAATAATGAGAATTTGTTTTGTCTTGATTTGAATTCTGTTGTCTTCTTTCAAAGTCTAATTTTTGTTGTTCAAATTGATTTAAGACTTTATTTTTTTTAGGTGTTCTATCCAAATCGTTCTGAGGAATTAAAATTCTATCCTTGAAAGCATATCGAATTTTCTCAACGATTAATTGATATAATTGCTCTTCTTTAGATAATCTTACTTCTAGTTTAGTTGGATGGACATTCACATCTACTAATATAGGATCCATTTCTATGTTTAAATAGCATATCGGGTAGCGTCCTATTGTCAGTAATGTATGATACCCTTCAATAATAGCTTTATTAAGTACAAAATTCTTAATATATCGTCCATTGATAAAAATTGAAATATAATGTTTATTACTTCTTGAGTGTTCTGGCTTAGCCACAAAGCCTTCAAGGTGATAATCACTTGTATCACCTTGAATATGCACTAAATCTTTTGCTACTTTTATACCATAAATCTCTGACATAACTTCATTTGTTTTACCTGAACCATTAGTTTTTAATAACGTTTTACCATCAGATATTAAAGAAATTCGTATATAAGGATGACTCATTGCCATTCGATTCACAATATCTGTAATTTTACCTAACTCTGTGTATAAGCTTTTAATATATTTTAAGCGAGCTGGTGTATTGTAGAAAAGTGATGAAACAGTTATATCTGTACCTTTTTTAGCTTTAGCAGGTTTACGACTTAAAATCTCTCCGTTTTCTGCATAGATTTCATGTCCATTTTCACTATCAGTGCAAGTTTTAAGTGTGACTTTAGCAACTGAAGATATACTTGCTAATGCCTCACCACGAAATCCTAACGTTCTGATATGAAATAAATCGTCATCGGCATCCAATTTACTCGTGGCATGTCTATGAAACACTAAATCTAAATCATCTTGTTCTATTCCAGTACCGTTATCTACTACTCTAATTGAGGATATACCTGATTGTTCTACCTCAATATTAATTTCTGTCGATTTAGCATCGATTGCATTTTCTAGTAATTCTTTCACAACTGAGCTTGGACGCTCTACTACTTCACCTGCTGCTATTTTATTAGCTAAAGAGGTTTGTAGTTCTTTAATTTTGCCCATTTTCAATCACCTCTATCTCAATTGATTTTGTAATTCACTTAGCTTAAGTAATGCTTCAATAGGCGTCATGTTTGATATATTAAGATTTTTAATCTGTTCCTCAATTTCACTAGTCATTGCTTCAGAATCAAATAAATTGAAAGACGCTTGCTCAAATTCATTCTCAATTGCATTCTTTGTTGTTTGAGACTTTTTATCAGAGTTGTTTGCATTTTGTGCGTCATCATCTGTAAACCCTTCGACTGAGGCTGAATCTTTAAGAACAGTAATGTTAGAATGCTCTTCATTATCGGAAGTATTTTGACTTTGTTCAAAAGCATCTAATATAACTTGTGCACGGTTAATAACTTCATCTGGCAAATTAGCTAGTTTCGCTACTTGAATACCATAACTATCATCTACAGCGCCATCTTTTACTTTATGTAAAAAGATTAATTCACCTTGATATTCATCTGCAGCCACATGAACATTTTTAAGACTTGGTAGTTCTTGATCTAAAGTCGTAAGTTCATGATAGTGTGTTGAGAATAAAGTTTTCGCATGAGATGTTTGAGCAACATATTCAATCATTGCTTGAGCTAACGCTAGCCCATCATATGTTGAAGTTCCTCTACCAATTTCATCGAAGATTATTAAACTATCTTCTGTTGCGTAAGTTAATGCTTTTTGTGCTTCTAACATCTCTACCATAAATGTACTTTTTCCTGATACTAAATCATCTGCAGCACCTATACGAGTGAATATTTGATCAAATATTGGTAATTCTGCTTTATTACAAGGAACATAAGCCCCCATTTGAGCCATGATGCTTATGATTGCTACTTGCCTCATGTAAGTTGACTTACCAGACATGTTAGGACCAGTTATTAGATATATAAAGTTATCTTTATCTAATTTACAGTCATTAGGTACATAGTCATTGTAGTCCATCACACGTTCAACAACAGGATGGCGAGAGTTCTCTAAGCTTAGCGTTTTATTATCACTAAATTCAGGTTTAACATAGTTGTATTTTTGTGCAATTTCAGCAAAACTTTGTAGGCAGTCAAGTTCAGAAATGATTTTAGCCTGTTTTTGTAGTCTTTCAGTATATGTTTTAATGTGTTCTCTTAGTCGAACAAACAGTTGATATTCAAGATCTACCGCTTTATCTTCTGCACCTAAAATAATATCTTCTTTTTCTTTCAATTCATCTGTAATGAAGCGTTCGGCATTGGACAATGTTTGTTTACGGTGATAGCCAAATTTACTAGGTTCAAATCCTTGTAAATTTGCTCTTGTAATTTCTATAAAATAACCAAACACTTTGTTAAAACTAATTTTAAGAGATTTAATACCTGTACGTTCTCTTTCTTTAGCTTGTAATTGTGCTAACCAATCTTTTCCATTTTTAGAAGCTTCTAGGTATTCATCTAATTGTTTACTAAAGCCTTGTTTAAATAGACCACCATCTTTAATGGAAATAGGCGGTTCTTCGATTAAACTATCTTCTAACACTTGTAATAAGTCTTCTAATGGTTCAAGGGAACTAAATTGATTTGATGCTACGTCATTCATACTTTCAAGTAAAGATTTAATATTAGGTATCTCTGAAATTGAATGTTTAAGTTGAATTAAATCACGCGCATTGACATTGCCATAACTGACACGGCCAACAAGTCTTTCTATATCATATACTTGATTTAAATATCCTCGTAATGTGTCTCTCTCAATAAAGTGATTCATGAATGATTCTACTATACTTAGTCTTTCTTCAATTCTTTCTTTATTGATTAATGGTCTGTCTATCCATTGCTTAAGGCGACGTGCTCCCATCGGCGTTTTAGTTTCATCCATTAACCATAAAAGTGTTCCTTTTTTAGATTTTAGTCTAATACTTTCGGTTAATTCTAAATTTCTTTTAGCATAGTAGTCCATCTTCATAAAATCCACTGCAGCATACGTTATTGCAGTTTCTAAGTGAGACAAATCTCGTTTTTGAGTATGATAAACATAATCGAGTAATAGTTGTGTTGCTAGATACATATGATTATTAGTTAATTGATTCACTTCATAGCTTGCATCGGAAATAGATTCTCTAATTGTTATAGTTTCTGTAGTTAAATAGATTTGCTTTTTAAGATTTTCATCAATTTCTTGGTTAACAACGATTTCATTAGGATTAATAGTTACAATTTCATTAATCAATGTATCTTCATCTTCAATTTGAGTGGCTTTTAACTCTCCTGTAGAAATATCACAATAACTAAGGGCGTAGTTACTATCTTGTTTAATAAAACTTAAAATGTAGTTATTTTGATTTTCATCCATACCACCTTGTTCCATAACTGTTCCAGGTGTTACAACTCTAACTACTTCACGTTTTACCATACCTTTAGTTTGTTTAGGATCTTCCATTTGTTCACAAATTGCTACTTTATAACCATTATTTATCAATGTCTCAATATAGCTATTAGCGGAATGATACGGAACGCCACACATAGGTATTGGATTCTCTTTTTTAGCATCTCTTTTAGTTAATGTAATTTCTAATACCCTTGAAGCTTCTTTAGCATCTTCAAAAAACATTTCATAAAAATCGCCTAATCTGAAGAATAATAAGCAATCTTGATATTGCGATTTAATTTTTAAATATTGTTGCATCATCGGTGTCGTGTTAGACATATTTTCACAACCTTACTAATTTTTTCCGATTTATTACATGCTTTTAACTCATATATTTTAACATATGAAATGTTACAACGCTCGTGAGTTCATTTTATTGATTTTATTTATTTTTTAGAGTTAAGTTAAAAAATGATTCATCTTAATTTACAAATAAAAAAGATTATCACAACAAAATAAAGAACACATACGTTTCATAAACGACTGAACTTTATTTTACAATGATAACCTCAAATCAACTAAAACAATCTCTTATTTCCAAACTATTATTTTTTAAATCTATCTAGTAATCCTCTCTTTTTCAACATTATAAGTAAGAAATAACTAATTGCAGCTCCGATAAAACTTGAAATAATAAACGCTATCATTAAGGGTTTGACGAAGAAATCTTGCATACCTAAAACCCAGGCCATTGGTATACATAAAAGACTTCCTATAATGCCTGTACCAATCACTTCACCAACAGCAGCCATAAAGATATGTTTTCTATACATATAGAACACACTAGCCAATAGCACGCCAATCATACTTCCAGGAAATGCAAAAAAACTACCAGTACCAAATAAATTTCTTATGATTGATGAAATTAATGCTTGGGCTAAACCGTACCATGGTCCTACAAATACTGCACATAACACATTGATGAAATGTTGAACAGGTGCTGCTTTGACAGGACCTAATGGTATGATAATGATACTGCTTAATACAACATTAGTGGCAATTAACAGTGCAGTAAGTGTCAATTTTCTATTGTTCATAGTGCTTATCCCTTTCTTCCATTAATCCTTATGTTCTTCTTCATTATGTTCATTTAAACGATCTTCCATTGTGCTTATCATTAGTTGTAATAAATCATTTGCTTCATACTGAGCAGAACGAAATTCTTCAACTATTGGTAATTCATTAATTTCATCTTCTAGCGCTTCAATTTCATCTTCTGATTGTTGATAAGCATGTTGTTTCCCATAATTTTGAAAATTAACAGATTGCTTTTGTTGTTTTTTCAAGCGATTCATTTTACTTTCAATATTACGATTTTCATGAATTTGTTTCTCTATATTTTGATAAGATTTTATAAGATCTAAATCTTGAATTTTACTCGTGAGTTGATCGGCTTGTTTTAAAATATCATCTTTACTATACATTTAATTTGTCACCAATGGTGCATCGTTAAATTCTTTGAATGTACCATTTAATGAATATTGTTTTGTTTCATCAATTTCAACATTTACTAACTTACCGATTGCCTCACGTGGACCTTTAAAGTTAACTAACTTATTCTTTTCGGTATAACCTGCTAAAACCGTATCATCTTTTTTACTTGAACCTTCACATAAAACAGTTACAGTTTTGCCTTCATATTGATTCATGGCTTTTTCTGAATAATGTCCTACTTTTTTATTTAAACGTTGTAATCGTGCTTTTTTAACGTCTTCAGGTACATTATCTTTCATTTTTGCGGCAGGTGTACCATCCCTTTGAGAGTATAAATACGTATAAGCATGCTCAAATTGAACTTCGTCATATAGTGATAATGTCTCTTCAAATTGTTCTTCAGTTTCGTTTGGATATCCAACAATAATATCAGTAGTTAAAGCTACATTAGGTATTGATTTTTTTATTCTATTAACTAGATCTAAATAACTTTCTCTAGTATATTTACGTCCCATAATTTTCAATACAGCATTATTTCCTGATTGTACGGGTAGATGGATATGAGGTACAATATTGCCACCTTTAGCTATTACTTCAATCATTCTATCTGTAAAGTCCCATGGGTGACTAGTTGTAAAACGTACTCTTGGAATATCAATTTTGGAAATGTCTTCTAATAAATCTCCTAATCCATATTCTAAATCTTTAATATCTTTACCATATGAATTTACATTTTGACCAAGTAAAGTTATTTCTTTATAACCATCTCTCGCTAAACCGCGAACTTCTTCAATAATATCTTCTGGTCTACGACTACGTTCTTTACCCCTAGTAAAGGGTACAATGCAATATGTACAGAATTTATCACAGCCATACATAATGTTAACCCATGCTTTTGTACTGCCTTCACGTACTTTAGGAAGATTTTCAATGATGTCGCCTTCTTTAGACCAAACTTCGACAACCATTGCTTTAGAAAGGTATGCTTCTTCTAAAATTTCAGGTAATTTGTGAATATTATGAGTTCCAAAAATCATATCCACATTTTGGTATGATTTAAGTATTTTATTTACTACTGACTCTTCTTGTGACATACATCCACATACGCCAATTAATGCTTCTGGTCTATTCTTTTTTAAATGTTTTAAGTTACCGATTTCACTAAACACTTTATTTTCAGCATTCTCACGAATCGCACATGTATTTATCAAAATAACGTCCGCTTCATTAATATCTTCTGTTGCAGTATATCCTAAGGCCTGTAATATTCCAGCCATTACCTCAGTATCATGTGCATTCATTTGGCAGCCATATGTTTTTATTAAGAATGTGCGACCTTTGCCCATCCCTTCAAACTTGTCTTCTATATGAAAGTCACGATTATAATTTATATCTTGTTTCCCACGTTTGCGTGCTTCTTTTAAACTAGGTGGTTGATAAATATTTTCGAAATATTTACTATAATCTTTTTCTACTTTTCTATCGCGTTCATCAAGGATATTTATCGTACCAGCTTTTCTTTGTTCTTCGTTCACTTTAAAAAATTCCTTTCTATATGCCCTTATATCATTAGTTCATTATATTAAAATTAATAATAAAGTGCAAAAAGAGTTGAAATAGTTAATAAATTTGTCATTAAAAAAATGGAATGGGGTGGGATAGAAATAATATTTTTACAATATTTATTTAGATGTAATGCCAGCAAAGAAAGATTGACTAGCATTATAAAAGCTTGTTATAAGTATATTTTTAGATCAGTCAACTACTGCCATTATAAAAAATATAGCCTAAGACACAG